>NZ_JAMPKN010000017.1:0-110989 GCF_039962155.1 Trichocoleus desertorum AS-A10
TCATGCACGGTTCTGCAGACCAGCGGGGTGGGTGACTGCTCCGCTGAGTTTAACTCAATGCCATTACTCTCTTGACTGCTAGCATCGGAATCTATGGAGCGAACTAAATTGCTAGTGGGAAAATATCCGTGATAGTTCGGTGCCAAATGTAACCGCCACAAGGCATTCTGGAATCGTCATCTGATGTTGGCAATTCAACGTTTACCTAGCCGCTATGCAGTCTTTAGTGCCTTCTCAAGCGTCTGATTTAGAAGAATTGATTAGCAGTATTTTCTTGTGTGGTAGCTTGACTGCAACAGAGTATCGATGGCTGATTACTCTGTCTACGGCCAGAGCGGCTCAAGAATCAGACAAAGTCTTAATTGCTCGAGTCTTGTATGGGATTCGCCACGGCCTCTTCGCCCTTGTATAGCAATGGAGTTAAACTCAGCGGAGCAGTCACCCACCCCGCTGGTCTTCAGAACCGTGCATGAAACTCGTCGCCTCACACGGCTCCTCAACCGCTCGGTGCTTGTCACGCAGACTTCGGTGCAATTGGTCATGGCAATGTCGATGCAATAACGCCAGATTGCTCTGCTGATAGTTGGTTGAGTTGCCGTCCACATGGTGAACTTCCATCAGATCCTCTGACTGAAAATACAATCCACACGATTGACACTTCCCTGATTGAGCTACCAATGGTTTGACGACGGTTGGCTTGATGGTCGCCAATATTGCATGCTAGCTCGATAGAACCATAACTTAGGCAATCTGCTTTTGGGAGATATTGCTTACAGGCATCAAGATTAAGCGCTTTAGCGGTTTTTTTAACGCTGCAAAGTTTTTACTCTAGGATCTGTGCCTATCTAGTCAGTTGCCCTGTAAGAATGGCCCAAAAAATCATTCTCACCTGTTTTCAACCGCCTTCAGACTTGCCCTTAGGCTACCAATTCTGTGAGGGCTCGGACTTGATTGCGTGTGAACTGCGGGAAGGTGAAACCTCAAGAGAAGCTTTGGCGAGAGCTAGGGATGTAGGTTTAACCGTCGTGGGTTGGAGCATGCCAATATTAAACCGCAAACTTTAATGACTGAGCGATCGCAGTGCTGGCTCAAGAAACCCTTAACTTGTATGTAGAAAATAGAACTTTGTTGTCACAAGCCTACACCACAATTAGCAAAGGTATAAAAATATACTTACTGATTTAGTAAACAGTTAAGCGATGACCGTATTAGCAGGCGAATGTTTGCTCTCTGAGGCAGGCCATTTCTACCGAGTCATAGAGGCCGCTGATGACGTTATTTCCCTAACCAGAGTCAACGGCTTTACAGTACTTGCCTTTAAAAGTCGTTCGATTCAAACTCTGTTCCGTTCTTGTACTTGCTCTGAAGCTGAAGACTCTGTCAAGGGATGGCTACCGATAGAGGCTGATTAGCTTTGTCATGACCTTTGACACCAGTACTCTGGATTGGGAAATATAACCCCGCATTGCTAACTGGACTTCTTTAGCAGTGCGATCGCCAGCAAGCTCAAGCTTGGAATTCCGTGTAGCTCACTATCCCAAGAGCAAAGGATGGAAAGGCTAAGAGGCTACTTCTAAAGTAAATCTGCAGCCATAGAGGTCATCACCAGATGCTGCTCCAGAGTGCAATTCAATCTGGAAGCACACAGTTCTATGTCCTCCAAGCCCTACTAAGAACTAATCTTGCAACACAGTTCTACGTCCTCCCAGCCCTACTAAGAACTAATCTTGCAAAAAGAACGCAAACTATGCATCCTGATGAACTCAGCACCTACAACTAAACAACTGATTTTAGGGTGAGCGCTGCTTCACTCAACTGTCGAGTGCTTACTTTCGTTTGCCCGATGCCACTTGCTGTTTGGCTCGCTCCTTGGTTGATGGCCATCATGGCATCCACAACCTGCTGAATCGCGATCGCCTGTTGCTTAGAGGTCAAAGAAATCTGTTGGTTACTTAAGGAAATATTGTTTGCCGCAGCCACAATGCTCTCAACAGTTTTTGTGCCTTCATCCGTCACCATGACTGTAGAGTGGGTAGCATTTTGAATCTCGCTGACGAGAGTGCCAATGCGATCCGCTGACTTGCGACTTTGGTCAGCCAGTTTTCGGATTTCTGTCGCAATGACTGCAAACCCTTTCCCTTGGTTTCCGGCACGTGACGCCTCGACAGCAGCATTCAGCGCGAGCATGTTGGTCTGATTCGCCAAATCACTCACCAAGGTAGAGATCGTGCCAATTTGGTTGGTTTGCTCGCTCAAATATAAAATTCGTTCGGCGATTTGCCCCACTTTTTCTCGCAAACTATTGCCATGTTGCTGCTCTACTTGACCCAAACCAGCGATTAAGTTCAACACTTGGCGCGCTTCAGCGGCGGCGGATTCTGCTTGCTCAGCAGATTTCTGAGAAGCGACACTCAGTTCATCCATGGCTACTGTAGTTTGGTTCACAGAAATGGCTTGCTGAGAGACGGTCTTCTCCTGCTGTTCTACAGCAATGGCAATCTCGGTCGACGAGCTCGCTACGGTCGCCACAATTTCATTAATTGTACGAGTAATGCGAGATGAAATCAGGCCACCTGTGGCAATGGCTAGCACAGTTGCAGCGATCGCCCCTAGGACAGCGGTGACCATCAAGGAGCGCATGGCAGATTCTGCGGCTTTGAGTCGCTGAGCTTGCAGCTTGTCCTCTTGAGTATTCAATCCCTGGAGTACCCTGCCTGCTTCGTCTATGAGGGGTAAGATGCGGCCTTTAACCAACTCTTGATTAGCTTCATTGACTTTGCCTACTTCAACTAAACCAATCAGATTGCGGTTAATTTCTGAAATTTGTTCACCCAAAACTTTTAACTGTTGCAACCGTTCAACCTGCTCGTCTCCGGAAGCAGAAATGATTGGTTCTAAAGTACTGATTCTGGCTTGATATTCTCGAACGCTAGCTTCGTAAGCTTGTGAGAAAACGTTATTTCGGGTCAGAAGATAGCCACGCAAATGAGTTTGACGCTTGTACAGATCGGTCTCCAGACGGTCAGTTTCTTGAACAATTTTGGCTCCTAGGCTGGTCTTCCGATTGTGCTCAATGACTTGTCTAGCATTAACCACAACGACGCCAGTTGTGGCGATCGTCAGTGCTAATGGGACTGCATAGCCCAACAAAATGCGCTCTCTCAGCTTGAGTTGATTAAAATCAATCATGATTTTTGCGAGATTTCTAAAAGAGCAGAGGCATTATTCACTCTTCTGCAACTCTTGAGAAACGATAAATAGCAGTGCTGTTGCAACAGTGTTTCCACCAACTTATCTAAGCAGTGCCCAACAAACTTGAGAGCTTTTACCGATTCTCTAGCAGGACTGACAGAAGAGGGTGATGTTCTAGACGTGTGGAAATGAGAGAATCTGGCAGGTAATTTTTTATCAATTTGTCTATGATTTTGGAACCTGTTCTTTGCCCAGAGTGTGGCACTGATGATGTGATTAAGCATGGTCGTTCTGGAGCAGGCAAACCACGTTACAAATGTCGGAATCGTGATTGCTGTCGTACTACCTTCATTCGAGCGTATAGCTATCGAGGCCATCTGCTTGAAGTCAAACAGCAAATTACTGATATGGCACTCAATGGGAGTGGGATTCGCGACACAGCACGAGTCCTCAGAATTAGCCCAACTCCAGTGAGCGAAACATTAAAAAAAAGCTCGTCACCTAAAGGCGATCCATGAAGCCCGTTTAGCCGAGATTGCACCCACTCAAACCATCGTGCAGTTGTGTAAATGGAAGGATGTGGAAGCTGGATTGGACGAGATGTGGAGCTTTGTTCAATCAAAGAAGCAGGAACGCTGGTTGTGGCATGCCCTTGACCACAATACAGGTGAGGTGTTGGCTTATGTGTTAGCAGATCACAAAGACGCAGCCTTCCTAGAACTTAAAGCTCTGTTAGCACCGTTTGGCATCACCCAGTTCTACACAGACAGGTGGGGAGCTTATGAACGCCATCTTGAACCCGTGTTTCATACGGTTGGCAAGGAGCACACTCAAACCATTGAGAGCAAACATCTGACCTTACGCACCAGAATTAAACGACTGGCTCGAAAAACCATTTGCTTTTCCAAGTCCACCTGGTTACATGATGTGGTCATTGGACTATTCATCAATCGCTACGAGTTTGGATACTCCATCTAGCTGTGATCCACATGTCTAAAACACTACCTGCGTGATCTTCAATACTTGCTGTTGAAAGATGCACAGACTTATCTATAGCGAGTGGCTAAGCTTCAAGCTGACTGTTTTATTGGGGGTACTTTCCGATTTATCGTTGGCTTACATGACCTTGACGGCAGTCGTTGGAGCAGTGACAGGGCTATATTTTGCCCTCTTGCTCGGTTTTGTAGTCTACCGCTTGGGAAACTCTAGAAACGATGATGAAGCAAATTTGATTCTCTCTTGTACGCTAGGGGGTTGGCTTGCTACCCTCTTACCGCTAGTCTTGGTAGCTAGCGTCGCAGTTTTTTGTAACCAGGAACCTGCGAGTTGCAGTTATCCCGTTTCATCTTCCGTAGCTGGCTGGGCCGTTTTAGCCGTTGGAGCTGTACCATTTTTAGGCGTAATCATAGGAGCAGTGACATACTGGCGATCGCTAAGAAGGCGGCAATAGACAAAGTAAGAACTCGCCAGTTTAGGCATCCTACAGACCTGCTAAAGCTTGCTTGCTGATCCCCCTCAGATGAGCAATCTTGCCTAAGGAGGAGACTGCGGGGTTACTTCTGTGACACAGCAATGCTTTTAGGACAAGGAATTGAACTAGAGAAGCTATTAGGGGATAGCGACAGGATACGATGCTGTTGGCGAATCAACCAGAGAAAAATTAATCACCAACTTTCATCCGATGACTGGTGCGAGTCTTGCCAAGTGGGATTGCCGTGTCCGAGCGAGGGGAGTGCCTTCTAGCCAAGCTATGACTCGTACCAAATTCATCGCAGCCGCTGTAACAAGATGCTGAAAATGAGCTTTGCTTAATCCAATGTAACGACATTGCCGCAAACCTAATGAGCGAACGCCTTGAGAGATAGTCCCTTCAACCCCTGCTCGAATCGCATATTGCTGCTTGAACTCCTTTGTGGTTTGCCGCACACGGGCCGCTTCTAAAGCTTGATATTCTTCTTGAATCTTGATCGTTAAGGTTCTCGCTTGATCTTTAGCACGGGTGCATTGGGAGCGCAAAGGGCACTTGAGACAAACTGAACGCTTAAACTCAATGTGAATAATGGGTTTGCCATAATAATCCTTTCCGGGTGTCCATAAATGACTGCGTTTGTGATTAGGACAACGCACCACCTTTCGTTTCCAGTCAATTTCAAAGTGAGATAAGTCAAAACCATCTTTGGCTTTAGCTTGCCATCCACTGGTGAGTGCAACCGGGCTTAACAAATCAATGCCAAAGTTTTGTTGGCTAGCCAACAACAAGTGTGCAGAGGTATACCCCTGATCAACGATATGTTGCTCAGGTAGGAGTTCTTTGTCTTTTAGAGCTTGATGGATTCGAGGAGTGGCTTCTTGATCTGCGGTGGTCGCTTCAGTGGTTTCAACATGGGTAATCAGTCGTGGTAGCGACTCATCACAACTTTCGCTGAGATGGACTTTGTATCCTGTCCACTCCGTGGATCGCTTGGTACTATATCGAGCTTCAGTATCTTGAGGTGACCGAATTCGTAATGCTCCTGGTGGGCTGTCTTTGGCTGTCCGTAACTGAACTGAACTGGTCGGTGCATAAAATTGTTGCAGCCACACCTGACGTAAGGTTTCTACAGCTACTAGGTTTTTGAGATGAGCGGGGACATGGTCTGCATAAATCGTATCCAGTAGGTGAAAGCCATCAGCCCCCATTCTGCTGGCTAATGCGTCCCACTCTGGAGGTGTTTTGGGAAACTGAGACTCTTCTAAACGGCTGCCATAACGGTCGTACCATTCATCTGGCACTTGTGCTTGTAACCACTCTGGTTCTACTTGAGCAATGGCATTGAGAGTATGCCTGAGTGTTTCTCCAATCAACTCTAAACGGGTGAGATCTCTGACTCTCGCAATCACATGCGTTGAGTCTGTTCGTTGTCGTCCATGCGCTTTCAATAATCCCTTTTGTTGAAATTGCTGCAACAACATCTCTAATAGTTGCTGTTCTGTGCCACTGGTTCGTAGTCGATCTCGAAACTCACTCAATACTGAAAAGTCAAATCCAATGTCAGTTAGCTCTAAAGACAGGGCATATTTCCAATCGATTCGAGCGTGAACGGCATCGGCTGCTTGACGGTCCGACAAGTTCTCAGCAAACTGCATGACGGTAATCAAGGCAAGTCGCCAAGGAGTTTGAGCAGCATGCCCACAGTTGGGATACAGCTGAGCGAAATCTTGATCGCTAAAAAAGACTCCCAGTTCATCCCGCATTCGTATGTAGCGGTTCCCTTTAGGGAAGGCAGCACGAGCTACACGAGCCGTTTCTTCGGGGATAGGAGGAACAGCTTGAGGTTGAAGCGACATGGATAAACCCTCCTCAAGAAATGGTCTTGGTAAGATTTTCTCTCCCAAGCTTGGGGTAGACCTGGGTTATCCAGCATTTCTTCAAAACAAGATTTTAGTGATTGATTTTTCTCTGCTCGATTCGCCAACAGCATCGTATCCTGTCGCTATCCCTCTTAGAGGAAAATGGCCTTTTTTACACAAATCGCTGCAGACCTCCAAAACCGCCAGGGTCAGGTTCTATAAAAAACGATCGCTCCTACTTCTACCTAGCAGGACGATCGCTTACCTTTTGAAACTTGAATTTACTTTAGCTTGGATCAGACTCCCCCTAACGGCCCTGCATCAAATCGGTACAAATCTCTTAGTGCCCCTTTGCATCAGTGCTAGATATGATTGACGAGTCCCTCTCGTGCCCTTGAGAACTTAAGATAAAACTCAGTTGGGGATTGAGTAGGCAAGCTATGCGCGTGGTAGGGATTGAGGCTGAATCCGAAATTGTCTGGCTGCAAGACATCACCCATACAGACTATGTCCGAGAGGAGACCTGGTCTACAGCCGAGCCCTACTGTCCTCCACCAAAAATTTATGAGCAAACAGTTGTAGGCTACTCTGTCCTGAAGCTAGGAATTAAAACTGAGCACGGTGTTTATACACGTCGTCTCTTTACTCTGAGACCTCATGATCGTTTTTACGACTCACGGGGCATTTACCAAAAGAGTTTTCCAGTGGAAGCAGTTGACCCTAAAACGGTTCAGCCTGGGATTAGAGGAGTAAAGACAGACAAAGTAAAAGGTTAATGTAAACCCGATAATCAGCAATAGAAGCGCACGAGCAATTTCTGTAAATCTGCGTTAGCAACGCCTATGAGAGTGAGGTCTAGCCTTAGTCAGCCGAAAACAGGCGATCGCTTTTTGAGCTTGAAAACATCAACAAGGATGCTAAGCGCCTTTGTAGCGAATGCTATTTCTGTATGGATGCGGCCATTCTTCAGGCTTTGCGGGGTTGCCTAATTGGAATTTTGATCCAAAAGTCTGCTCCTTGGCCAGGTTCGGATGAACATTCGAGAACACCACCGTGTTTATCCACGACAATCTGATAACTGATGGAAAGCCCCAACCCTGTTCCCTGACCAACCGATTTGGTTGTGAAGAACGGGTCAAAAATTCGGCTTTTCACTGCTTGCGGAATTCCTAGTCCGTTATCGCTGATCCGGATTGCAATATAGGGAGAATCAGCTGCAACCAATGTCTGAATGGTAATTTGCCCAGCCGGTGCATCTGAAGTTTGCGCCCTCGCTTGTTCAATCGCATCAATGGCATTACTCAATACATTCATGAATACTTGGTTGAGTTCTCCGGGAAAACATTCAACCGGTGGTAGCGGGGAATATTGTTTGATGACCTCAATCTCTGGATGCTCTGACTGATGCCTGAGTCGGTGTTGCAGCATCAGGAGGGTACTTTCAATGCCTTCGTGAATATCGACTGCTTTCATCTCAGCCTGATCCAGACGAGAGAAATTGAGCAAAGATACAACGATTTGACGAATGCGGTCGGCTCCGATTTTCATCGAGCCCAAGAGCTTGGGCAAATCTGCGGTGATGAAGTCGAGGTCGATCGCGGCTGCCTGTTCTTGAACTTTAGCACTCGGATGAGGATGTTCTTGTTGATAAAGCTGGATCAGGTCGAGTAAGTCTTGGGTATACTCGCGGGCAGGGGTCAGATTACCATGAATAAAATTCACTGGGTTGTTAATTTCATGAGCAATCCCCGCCACAAGTTGCCCCAGGCTCGAAATTTTTTCAGTTTGAATCAGCTGACTTTGAGTTCTGCGTAACGCTTCTAACGTTTGCGACAGTTGTTCTGTCTGTTGTCGGGTTTGGGTCAACAGTTCTGCTTGCTGCAGAGCCATGCCTAGTTGAGCGGCTGCCTGAGCCAGAAACTGGACTTCTGAGGGTTCCCACTGCCGAGTCGTCGAGTGCTGATAAGCTGCGAGTAATCCCCATAGGCTTTGCCCTACAAAAATAGGTGCGATCGCAAACGCTTGAACTTGAAATTGTTTCAGGATATCAACATGGCAAGGATACAACCCAGCCCGCTGAATGTCATCAACAGCGAAGGTTTCATTGTTGCGGTAGCGTCCTCCTTGAGTAATTTTCAAATAGGTATCATCCCAAACTAGGTTCTCCCCTAGCTTGAGAACGCCTTGCCATTCTGGGGTTACCACCTCAAAGTCATGAACAAAGGCTCCACCCCAGTCTGCATTAAAGCGGTAGACAGCGACTCGTTCTACATGCAGCAATTGACCCACTTCTTGAGTCGTCGTACAAAAAATGGTCTCAGACGTTAAGGATTCTCGAATTTTCGTGACGACCTCCAGCAAAGACTGTTGCTGCTCAGCAGCCTGTTGCAGCTTGGCGGTACGCTCCTGGACTTGCTGCTCTAGTCCAGCATTCATGGCTTGCAACTGCCACTGAATTTGATGATGCAAAATGGCGGCAGCAAAGTGGCTCGATAGAGACTGAGCCAGCTCAATGTTGCTGGGCATCCAAGGAAGGGCTTGCCCTATTTTGGCTTCCTTCCAGGTAGCAAAGGAGAGTCGAGCCCGCTCTTGTCGCTGGTCTGGATCAACCTCTCCTGCCCATAGAGTTTCCGTTGCAATCTCATCTCGAAAGACACTCAAGTAGCCCAAGCAGTGCTGCCCATATTCCAGCGGCACCATAAGCACACTTCGAATGGTCGTTGGTTGAAAGAAAGGCTGAAGCGGGAGGAGCTCAGGAATCTGATAGAGATCCGGGACCGCCCAAACATTCTGCTCGTTCGATTGCAAGTAATCTTGAAGCACCCGTGATTGCTCCCAGGGCTCTGGGACAAACTGCTCTGACATTACGGGCTGAGTCCCCGTGACATAAAGCTTGACTGCCTGCGTTGCAGTCTCCTGAAACTTCACTAGATGTCCGCTCACGCTATCTTGAGTTTCAAAGGCAGTGGGTTTGACATAGAGCCGACCTCCACACCCCTGTAGTGCTGTAACTGCTGCTTCTAAGGCTGCTTGTAAATCTTTGGGAGCGCGAGAACGCAGTAGGGTGGCAATTTGATTGACGATCGCTTCTGAATGAGCTTTTTCGCGAGTTTGCATCAATAGAGATGATTGAGCGATCGCGACTGCTAGTTGATCGACGACCATCTGCACTGCTTGTAGTTCTGAGGCAGGGATGGAGCGTGACTCTGAGTGATGAGAGACCAACAAGCCCCAGAGCTGTTCATAGTGGAGAATAGGTACCACCACAGAGGACTGGACCCCCATCGCTAGCAAATATTCTACGTGACAAGGATCAACCGTACGATATTGCAGATCATCAGGAACCACTTCGCCCGTCTCTGGATCGCGCAAGAAGCTTTGACCAATTTGATGAGCTTTCACATCAACGACTGATTTCACCTTTGCTTTGACGAATAACCGACGGGTATGAGGAGGAATATCGTCGGACGGGAAATTGAGTCCCAAGAGAGATGGGAGCCGATGGTTTTGAATCGACTCTGCTACCACTTGACCGCTGCCATCGGGGTGAAACTTGTAAATCATCACCCGATCCGTTTCCAGGAATGAACAGACTTCTGCTGCCGTTGCGGCCAGAATATCAGGCAACTCCAGCGACTGCAGGATGCGGTTGGTAGTTCGATGCAGCAAACCTTCCAGACTAACTCGGTCTCGTAATTTCGCAGCAGGTCTTACGTTCATTGGTGATTACCGAGCAGTTTCAGCTCAGGCCGCAACCCCCTGGAAGTGGCTTGAGCTGTTGACTTAAGATTCCCTAGTTAAACTTTTGATGAAAGTTAGTTACAAAGATTTATTTTCCGAAAAAAACTGTAACTGTTGGTGCAGTTCTGCCCGCTCAACCATGATGCCGAGTTGCATCGCAATTCGTTTGAGGAGCACAACTTCTGTTTGTTGCCAGTGTCGGGGCTGCCTACATTCGTGAGCGATCAGCAAACCCCACAAGGTTTCACATTGCATAATCGGGACGACCAGATTGGCCCGCACCTCAAATCGAGCGAGTAGATCGATGTGGCAAGGAGCCAACACGCTTTGGTAAATATCATCAATCGCTCTGGTCCGCCCCGCTTGGTAGTACTGGACATAGTGTTCCTGAAAACAGCGGTCTTCAACTGGAATGCCGCGCAGGGGTATCCAAGGTTTTGTCACAGATTCTGCGGCAATGACCCCACTCCAATCTGGCTCAAAGCGATAGATGATGAGGCGATCGACCCGCAAGAGTTGGCGGGTCTGAGTGACTGCCAAATCGAGAATTTCCTCAGCTCGTCGTAAGCGACCCAGTTGCTCCATCATCTCAGCGGCCTGCTGTTCCTGCGACACCTGGAATTGCAGGGCTCCTTCAATTTGCTTGTGTTTGAGGAGTTGTTGGGCCTGTTCTCGCACCGTGATTTCTAGGCATTGAGTCTGTTGCACGACTTTTTCTAGTTGCTGTTCTACCACCTCAGAGCCAGCGGATGAGCTGACGCTGGTTGCCAACATCTGTGAAAACAGCGGCTCGGCCCCAGGTAGAGTCAATGAGTCAAATAAACGCTCGGTGGTGCTAGCTTGAAGTAGTTCAGTCATCGTATCAGCGGGTAACGGCTTGCTGAATAGGTATCCTTGAGCTGTTTGACACGAGAGCGATCGCAAAAACTCAAGTTGCTCGACGGTTTCTACTCCCTCTGCTAATACCTTGAGATGCAACCCTTGCCCCAGCGCAATCACCGCTTTGGCGATCGCGGCATCACTCGGGTCACTGATCAAATCTCGGACAAAGGACTGGTCGATTTTGAGCGTGTGCAAGGGGAAATGTTTGATGGAGTTCAACGAAGAGTAACCCGTGCCAAAGTCATCCATCGCAATCTGAATGCCCATCTGCCACAGTTCTTGCAGCACGGCCACGGTCAGTTCGATATCTTGCATGGCAATGCTCTCGGTAATCTCCAATTCGAGATAACACGGCTCTGTCTGGGTTGCTTGCAAGGTTTGCCTGATCGTTTTGACTAAATCGCGTTGCTGAAACTGTCGAGCTGAGAGATTAACTGCAATTCGGATGGGAGGCAGCCCTGCTGCACACCAAGCTTGATGCTGCTCACAAGCCGTTCTCATCACCCACTCTCCAATCGGGCAAATCAATCCTGTCTCTTCGGCAATGGGAATGAACTGATTGGGGGGAATCAACCCCAGCTGTGGATGCTGCCACCGAATCAGAGCTTCGAGGCTAATGATCTCACCCGTGTTGAGATCAACTTGAGGCTGGTAGTACAGCAAAAATTCGTCTTTGGCGAGAGCTTTACGAAGGTCTGTTTCCAGCTCCAACTGCTCCCGAGCTTTGGTGTTCATCTCGGGTGAGTAGAACTGGCAGTTGTTTCGTCCTTGCTGCTTTGCCCGGTACATCGCCGTGTCCGCATTCTTCAGGAGAACGTCTGCATCTTCCCCATCGTAGGGAAAGAGGGCAATGCCTAAACTGGCACTGATATAAAGCTCTTGCGCTTCGATAAAGAAGGGTGTGGTCAGGACTTCCAAAAGTCTATGAGCAATCTTGCTAATGTCCTCGATATAGGTAATGTGGGGAAAAAGCAGGGTGAATTCATCGCCGCCCCAGCGGGCTACGATGTCCCATTGTCTCAAACATGCTTGTAGGCGCTGCGTGACTTGCTTTAGCAACTGGTCTCCCACGGCATGACCTAAGGTGTCGTTCACCGTTTTGAAGCGGTCTAAGTCTAAGAAGGCAACCGCGAGCATCTCACCGCGCTGTTGGACCCTCAGGAGGGCTAGGGACAGTTGTTCATCAAACAGCAGACGGTTGGGTAACTGGGTGAGGCGATCATGAGAGGCTTCATGCCGCAGCATCGCTTCCACTCGCTTTTGCATCACTGCCATGTAGACGTGAATGCCAATCGTCTGGGCTAATTTAACTTCATCGGGTTGCCATTGGGGGCTCTGATTCGTCTTGACTTCGCACCAAGCCTCGAATGACTGTCGCGGCCGGGAATTGCGCTTGTCTGAGTTGTGGCGACCCGCCCAAAGGATTTCAGTGTCATAGCCATCGCGGAAGATGGTCAGCCACCCCACACACTGATGATGATACTGGAGGGGCACAATCAAGACAGAGTGGATAGCAGTGTCTGTAAAGGCCTCTGCCAGTTTGCCCCACTGGTTCACTTGAGAGAGGTCTAGGACACAGGGGAAAGGAATCCCACTGGCAGACAAATCACAACGATTCATCGAGCTAGAGGGAATGAGCGATCGCCCCACATGCTCCCAAGCAGTAATCACCTCTTCGTGACTGGGCTTGGCACTGCTAGTCGTTTCTTGCCAGTTCATCAACCCTTGCCAAGACTCACTCTCCTCCAGACCACTAGTAGAACTGGGTTGGGAGCCCGTAGTGTAGAGTTGGGTTGCGGCATTGGCAGATTCCGCTGCTAAGTAGAGCCGCCCCCCTGAACCGCCTAACGCTTTGACGGTTTCTGCCAAAACAGTTTGGCGAATTTCTGCCAGGTTGAGTGGGCTGTGCAACAAGCTGCTAATCTGATTGACCGTCACTTCGTAATGAGCTTGCTGCTGCACTTGCTGCAATAGATTCGACTGAGCAATGGCGATGGAGACCTGATCCACTAGCAGTTGCACGATCTGGATCTCCCGCTCTGAAAAAGAACGTGGCTCCGTATGATGAATGGCGAACAGCCCCCACAGCTGATTGAGATGCACGATGGGGACGGTTAAGGAAGCTAAGACCCCCATTTGAATCAGGTATTGGACATGGCAAGCGTCCACGGGCGCGTAACGGACATCTTCGACAGTTAGGGGTTCCTTGGTATCTGAGTGGTCAAGTTGACTTAGAATCTTTCGCTGAGCCGTCACATCCACAATGACGCGTTGTCTGGCTTTGAGAAACAAGTCACGGGCCTGCTCAGGAATATCACTAGCCGGAAAATGCAAGCCCAGCAAGGAGGGCAATCGTTGGTCCGCAATGGACTCGGCAATCACGGCTCCACTCGCATCTGGCTCAAAGCGATAGATCTTAACGCGGTCAATGTTGAGGAAGGCGCGGATTTCTTGAGCAGCTGTGGAGAGAATATCTGGCAGCTCTAGGGATTGACGAATGCGATTGCTAATCCGATAGAGCAAGTGCTCTTGCTGGAAACTCTGCTCAGAAATTTGTTGGACCATCGCCGTTCCTTCCCGGTGACCTGGCAGTTGTCAGATCACCGCAATGCTTTCTCCTTCAGTATGGGAAGTTGGTAAACTATGCTACTAAATTCTCAGGAAACTTCATGAATTTGGCTCATCCTTCAAACTCTCTTGATACAAGCAACAGCAGCAACTCAATCCGCTGATGTCAGGAATTAGCCAGCTTGACGTCTATTTCATAAGCTGGGCAAGGCAATGCGACCATCAAAATATTAAAAGCTGAGGATCGCGATCGCCCCCTCCAGTTGCAGCTCCGACACCTCAAAGTACTGTTAAAGTGCCTGTAAGCTACGATGTCCTGATATATCTCCTGAATCACCTGCAGCGTTATCCCTACGCTACTCATCTGGGTCAAAGGTGTATGTCTGAAACTATGGGTACTGACCCCCACTAGCCCCAGGCGATCGCTTGTCTACAGCCTGGACTCTTGGTACGGATGGTTTATCAGGCACTTCTGAACGTTCGCCGCTCCTAAAAGAGGGGCGGTCAGACTGGTGATAGTTAACGATCGATGCCGCCCTAATCGTTTCTTGAGTTATTGATTATGCGGCATTTCAATGAATACAACTCTCTCATCAGTTCCTGTGACTTTGTAAAGCTTTGGGTCTGACAAGGCAGAAACATCAGTGACGCTGATCCACCAGCTACCATCTCGATGCTGCCAGCCAAAAACGCATGTCTGACCAAAAGTTGAAAGTGCAGCTGTTAAGGTTCCCAGTCTACTCAGATTTGAAGCGGTCCTATCCACGATTGAGTTATTACATCCCTAGGTAAATAAGTTGGGGTTCTAAGCTGGTTTTTGAGTATACAGCTAGTACCTCGTTCCAGTAGAACAATGCTGCTCTTATTAGCTTGGGCGAGAGTATAATAGTTTCGGTCCTCAAGCCCAAGCAGCGATCGCAGAAGCTTTAAGTCAAACCCTAATTCGCCTGGGCATATCAGTGATAGCTCCACATCTTAGGTTCTAAGCACATGTGGATTCAACATAATTTCCTTACCTAAGAGGATACTTCCTCAACCAGTCGCTTGTAATCCAGCTAGAGTTATCCTTTGCTGCTTCTCTTCTTACCAGCTCAAGAACTTTTGATGGGGCGATACTCAGAGTTAGGAGAATGAATCAAGCTTTACCACTCCAAGACTTATGGGTGCTGCTGGTAGAAGATGAGCCTTCTATTGCTGAGGTATTCACCTTAATTCTGGAAGATGCGGGAGCACGAGTAATCGCCGCCACTTCCGGTACTGAAGCCTTGAACATATTAGGCTCTTTTGTTCCCCACGTGCTCATCAGTGATACTCACCTGCCTGATATTGATGGCTGGTTGCTGCTGGCACGGGTGAAGGCTTTGGAGGTAGAACGAGGAATCTACGGGATTCCTGCGATCGCTATCACAGCTCATGATTCGACCTGGCTAGAGCAAGAGCATAAGGCCCGGTCTGTAGCAGCCAGGTTTCAGAAGTACCTGCACAAACCAGTAGAGCTTCAGAACCTCGTAGATGCGGTGGCTGAGTTAGGTCATCCTCAGAAGCATTAGGAATTTTTGACTGCCACTTTTCCTGGCGCACGATTGATCTAGATGCTGGCTGAACTTCCCCAGCCATGAAAATCAGTCTCCTAGCACTTTTTCTTGGAATTCAGCTTGATGGGCAAAGATACAAAAAACTCGAGTTATGCTAGTCAGCTCTAGAAGCATCTTGACTTGATCACTCGAGCATAAAAACAGGTGCCCCTCAACAGTACGAACATCTTTGAGAATCATGACCAACATTTCCAAGCCATGACTATCCATAAACTTCACTGCTTGGAGGTTAATCAAAAAGGTCTTAATTCCTACCTTAAGGGCATCCTGGATTTTCGCGCGAAGGTGATTAGCGGCGGCACCGACCAGCAATGAAGGAGGATAGGAGATTACTACGGGGTTAAATTTCATAGAGAGCTGTCTGGTAAGTTGAAGGTGCAATTCCCTGCACTTTAGTCCTAAGCCCTAAAAATTGTTGCAAGGGCTGAAAAACTTTTGAGCTTAAGGGTGGTTCAATTGTTTCTTACGCAACTAATCTACTAGCAAGTGGCCATACCTTAAAACCTCAAAGCCGCGATCGCGCCCTTCATCTGCAACTCGGACACCTCTAGATACCGTTGAAGTGGCTGCAAGCTACGGTGCTGGAACCACAATCAATTCCCTACTCCAATTTTGGCTAATCAGCCTGTTATCCAAGGCTTTTCCTTATGTATTCAGTTGTACTGTTCAGCGATCGCTACTTCATGATTAGCTAGAGGGCTTTTTCGATTGACGCATAGGCACCTCGATCACAAATTCTGTGCCTTCCCCTGGAGCCGAAATACACTCCAGTGAGCCGCCATGCTTTTCTACCACAATTTGATAGCTAATCGACATGCCCAACCCCGTTCCTTTGCCCACAGGTTTAGTGGTGAAAAAGGGATCTAACAACCGCTGCTGTACGGATGCACTCATGCCAGGACCATTATCCGCAATTTGCACTACAACGCGATCGCTCCCCCTTTGCAGAGTGCGAATCGTAATCGTTGGTGCTAGTTTCTTGTCTGTGGCGTCTAGCTGAGCTGAATACTCATCCAACGCATCGATGGCATTGGTGAGAATATTCATAAAAACTTGGTTGAGTTGGCCACTATAACATTCGACGAGTGGTAACTTGCCATACTCCTTAATCACCTGAATCGCTGGATGTTCTGGTTTGGCTTTGAGGCGATTTTGCAGAATCATCAACGTGCTATCGATGCCTTCATGAATGTTTACATCTTTGACCTCTGCTTCATCTAGGCGAGAGAAATTCCGCAAGGACTGCACAATATCTCGAATGCGGTCGGCCCCTACTTTCATAGAGGTCAGTAATTTAGGCAAGTCTTCCTGTAAAAACTCCAAGTCAATTTCTTCAGCTTGAGCTTGAAGTTTGGTCGGGATATCAGGAAACTGTGCTTGGTAGGAGCCCAGCAAGGCTAGTAAATCTTGAGTGTACTGGCTGGCATGGACCAGATTGCCATGAATGAAATTGACTGGATTGTTAATTTCGTGAGCCACTCCCGCTACGAGCTGTCCCAAGCTGGACATTTTTTCACTATGGACTAGCTGGCTCTGAGCTTGTTGTAACTCCCGCAACGTGGCTTGAAGATGACCGTTGTTTTGGTGCAATTCTTCAGTGCGCTGAGCGACTCGGAACTCTAACTCTGCGTTGGTTTTCTCTAAAGCTGTAAACGAATCACGTAACTGCTGAGCCATTTGGTGAAAGGACAGCGACAAAATGGATAGCTCATCTAAGCCCGCTACCTGCAAATCTGACTCAAGATTCAGAGCTTCACCTGTAGCCACTTGATTCGCAGCACCAGTTTTTTGGGCTTCGATCGCTCTTAACTGATGACATTCTTCTAAAATTGGTTGCAGGCGATGGTTAAGTTGCCGCACAAACAAAGCCACCACTAAGGCGAGGACAGCGCCTGCTCCCAAAGCCCCTGCAATCGTGATGCTTAAGACTGGCCCTAAGACTAGAGAGCGTGGTACGACGGCTAACATCAGCCAGTTAGTATTCGAGACTCTGCGATAAGCCCAAAACTGCCCTTTTGCTTGAATGAGGCCAGCTTGCCCAGTTTGTAACTGAGGCCAAATGTCTTTAAGCGCTTGTATGTGTTGATAGTTCGCTCGAATTTTGGCTTTTTCTGGATGAGGAGGATAAGCCAACAAGTTGCCTTGTTCACTCAGAATGACAAAATAACCTCCACCACGAGTCACAGCGGCTTGAACTTGTTCACCGAGCGCAGTGACGTTGACATCTTCTCCTACAACGCCAAGTAGCTTACCACTGTCACTATGAAAAGGAGTCATCAGGCTAGTCATAGTGATACCGTACCAATCAAACGGTTCTAACCAAACTGTTTTTCCTTGGGCGATAGGGACTTTGTAGTATTCTTTTTCTGGATATTGATCATCAGCAAACAACTCTGAATAACGAATATGGCCATAGGGAGGGGGTAAGCGTTCTCCGATCGCCCCTGAGGTCCCTTGATCTACATAAAAATAGGGATAGAACCACTGTTGACTCGGAACAATCTGGCCAGACGTCTGGCCAAAGCCAACTCCCATCGTTAGTTTTGGCCGTTTTTGAAAAAATTCAAAGGCTATTTTCTTATAAGCTTCTGGATCGTTAATCCCCAAATCCTCCAAGGTCTTCACTGCTACTGCTAGACCCGTGCTCGATTCTTCAGCCTCAGTGAGCTGTGCTTCAACCGACTTGACCTGGGTGTCAAGAGTCGCTTGAATTTGCTCTTTCGCCCTACTTTCAGAAGCTTGATAGAACAAATAGGACATGCCTCCCAACCCCACAAGGGCTCCGCTTAAAACATACAAAAATAAGCGCGAGCCAATAGAACGCCTCCCCCTAGACCTGAGCCCAGCAGATGACTTGAAGCGAAAGGCAGGTTTAGGTTCGTACGATGATTGTTGGGATGAGAGGGTCATAGGCTGTTGTTCAAAAGGTAACTCAACTGAACTCAGGCGACTCTAGGATGTAACGCTCCAGTCCAAGAGGCCAGTTGACGCCAAACCGTTACTCTATCCTGAGCGAATTTCGTTGAGGATACACCTGCGATCGCGCTGATTAATCTCCGCCATTCGTACGCTAATGTCGTATTCTTCTCTGTTTGGGTTCATAGCGCCTTGGGTGAAGCGATCTCAGGTTGGGATGTTGGTGCTGGCCGAGGTGTAGCTCCATCGCCTTGGTCGGAACTAGACTGAGTTGATCGTCCCTAGAAGCTGAGAGACGCGATCGCCCCCTCCAGTTGCAGTTCTGACACCTCTAGATATCGTTGAAGTGCTTGCAAGCTCCGGTGTCCGGAGATCTCCTGAATCACCCGTAGCGGTATCCCTGCACTACTCATCCGGGTCAGAGCAGTTCTTCTAAAGCTGTGGGTACTGACTCTCACTAACCCCAGGCGATCGCTTGCCACACGTTTTAACTTGAACAACTGACCCATGAATATGAGCGGGAGTCTTAGGGTTTCTTAGCTACTACTTTCGCGATCGCTCGGCTTCAGCGGATGTGGGGCCAAAGGTTTTCAAGGTCCCCCTAACTCAGAAGACGTAGACACTATTAACAATTTGCAATATCAACCGCGTAAAATGTTGAGAACCCATTGAAGAGATGCTTACAACTCAAAGGTCGTTCTATGTATCCTCTCGTCCTGTCTCATGAGGTCGTTTCAACCTTTTCGTTTTGGCATGAGGGTGTACTGCAGGAAGGTATTGCCTCTGGTAAGGAGCTGTACAGCTTCTATAAAAAGTTCGATGCTGCTCAAAGACAGGAAGCTTTCAGTACAGCAATAAGTTTGTCAGAGACAGGTATTGAAGTTTGTATTACTTGTCTGCCGACTGAATACAGGGTCTGGATTAGCCTCAGAAAATTGGAGCAAGTTGCCTTGTGTTTTTTGTCCAGTGCACAACCAGAAGAAGCAATGCTTGCTTAGCTTTGCACAAAATGTAGCCAAGAATGCCTCGTTTCGGTAATGCTCTATGAGCTAGAACTTAACCTCTAGAGGTGCTGATAAGCCACTAATGAATAAGTTGTCAATAAGTATTGATATCAATTAACGGTATGCAAGAGATTTGGACATATATAGAATCTTGGCTTTATGCCAATGCCCCCAAGGTGCTCGACACTTTGCAACCTGGAGCTTCTGATACTCAAATCAAAGCAGCAGAAGATTTTCTCTCTATTCAGTTCCCGGCAGAAGTTAAGGCTTCTTATCGTATTCATAACGGGCAGTCAGGTTATAGCTATGGCTTTTTTGAGGAGAAGGAGTTTTTATCTTTAGAACGTATCCAAGAGGAATGGGCAGTGTGGAAAGAACTTTTAGATGGCATGGAGTTTGAAGACTCTGAAAGTTCCCCTGATGCAGGTATTCGCTCTGATTGGTGGAGTGCACAGTGGATTCCGCTGACCTATGACGGAGCAGGTAATCATGATTGTCTAGACTTAAATCCTGGTGAGGGTGGAAAGCGTGGACAAATTATTACAATGTGGCACGATGAGCCTGAAAGGCAGATTGTTGCACCAAGTTTTAGGGAGTGGTTGGAGCAATATGTTGAAGGCTTGAAATCAGGACATTTCATTTTTTCTGAAGAAGGCAACGGCATATTCAACGTAGATGATATCTAGTGGATACAAGCTTTTGAACTTGGTAGACGGAGGCCAAGTTCAAAAGCTCATCTGCTAAACTGAGAGCCAAAATGGCAGAGCAGTGGAAATCTCAAGAACTCAAGCTTGCATTTAAGTTTGCCTTTATCACCACTTCATTCAGGTAATAGTTGAGCATCAAATAGTTTAAGGGGTTAGTAGTTTAATACTGTAAACCTTTAAATCTCTAAAGGTTTAATACATTCCGTAGTTCCTCGACATTCTTGATTTGGCTCCAATCCATATCACTTGCTTGTAACAAGTCGATCGCTGCTCCAATCAAATGCTGAGGAAAGACTCGCTCATTGGGAGGCACAGGCTCAGAATTATTCTCCCGCACAGTTCGGGCCATATCATTCAGCCACTCATGCTGGCGACGAGTAATCTTGATGTTGATAGGAACGAGCTTACCCTTGTCATCAGCTTGCTTCTGAGGCGCAGGTTGTGGTGTTGGCTCAGGAGGGGGAGCAGCTACTTGTTCAGCCTTCGGCTCCTCAACTACTACTGTTTCCGGTTGAGCTTGAGTCTTGGATGTTTTACCGAAGTCGCTCAGTTTACCCAGTCCACCCATTCTTGATTTAGCGCTCATTACTTAAGCCCCCATAGCTTTGTGCATTCTTTAGTCAGCGATCGATAGGCAAGTGCTCCACTCGAAGTAGATGCATAATCTGCCACTGGTTGCTGTTGGGCAATCGACTCGGCAACTTGGATGTTTTCGGGAATTGTGGTGTGGAGTAGTCGGTACCCCAAGTCAGCAGCAGACTCGATCAGTAAATCATCAGCCTCTCTCGTCAGCACTAATCGAGGTTTGTAGCGAGTCCTCAGAACCTCAATTGGAATCTCTGGATTCTCACCACGGATAAGGGCGATCGCCTCAGACAATCCCTTGAGTGCAGCAGGCTCACAGAGGGTAGGCACCAACACCCGATCGCTGCTAAGGATTGCTTGGACTGATGCCACGCTCAAGCTAGGTGGGCAGTCCATTAATATCACATCATACTTTAAAGGTATTAGACCATTAAGAGACGGGGTGAATAGGTCAGCTTCAGCAGTCAGCCTGAACATCCCAATGTCACCGGGGATGAGTGAAAGGTTCTTAACCGAGGTGGCGAATGGGGCGATCGCTTCATCACTAGTGAGCCAATCAAGGGCAGTTGGCTCTTGACCATCAAGACCTAATCCAAAACTCAGGGTACGCTGTCCGTCCAAGTCGATCGCTAGAGTATTGAATTTAGACTTGGCGAGGAATGCTCCCAGGTTTAGAGCTGTCGTTGATTTACCTGTGCCGCCCTTGAAATTAAACACGGCAATCTTAAGCATATTAGGTTAATGACTTAATCCTTTATTTCTATAAAACTATTAGACCTTTATAGGTAAGTCAAGTAATTGCAACTACTGATCCTGACAGGTCGATGTTATAGCTATTGCCAGTCTGGTTAGGACGTAGACTGGCAATAGGAGTGATTGGTCCCCCAGGATGGCAAAAGCTTATAGTTACGACTTCCGTCAGAAGGTAATGCAAGCCATTGAGTTAGACGGACTGAAGAGAGGTGAAGCCAGCGAGTTATTCAACATCAGTCGCAATACGATCAATCTCTGGTTCCAGAGGAAAACCGAAACCGGAGACGTTCAGCTCAAGCCGAGAGCAACTCCTAGTCCCAGGCAGAAGATCACCGATTGGGAGAAGTTTCGTGCTTTTGCTAAGGAGCATGAGGATAAAACTCAAGCTGAGATGGCGCAGTTGTGGGAAGGCGATATCAGTAGTCGCACGATATCACGGGCACTACAAAAGCTGGGCTTGACAAGAAAAAAAAGACGTATGGGTATCGCGAACGCGATGAAGCGAAACGGACGGAATTCCAGCAACAGCTAGGTGAGTCGAGAGCGCCGCATCTGGTCTATGTGGATGAATCAGGGATGGATGAGCGCGATGACTATGAGTATGGTTGGTCTCTCGCAGGGGAGAGAGTCTATGGTCTCAAATCGGGTCGTCGTCAGGGTCGAGTCAACATGATTGCGGGGTACCGGAACGGTCAACTGATTGCTCCATTCACAGTCGAAGGAGTCTGTAATCGAACTGTATTTGAAACTTGGTTAGAAAGCTGTCTCATCCCAATACTGCAACCTGGAGAATGGGTGATTTTGGATAATGCCACCTTCCATCATGGCGGACGAATTGCCCCACTCATCCAAGCAAAAGGGGCACAAGTGGTCTACTGACCACCCTATTCACCAGACCTGAATCGTATCGAAAAGTGTTGGGCATGGTTAAAGGGCCGCATTCGCAAACAACGACGCAACGCTACTAGTTTGCGTGAGGCGATGGAGACAGTCCTCAAGGAAGCCGCGTCCTAACTCTTGTGGCGACAGCTATACTCTGGCATCCTAACGACGCAGCCAGTGAACAATCCATCTAATCAATCCTTGGAGTAGCCATAAGGTAAGGCTGTAGAAAGCGATATTAAAGGTGAAGGCTGAAAGATCAGCGTAGAAATAGTCTTCTGGCCCTACCTTTCCTCGTCTATCCGTGGGTGAGTTTGCTTCTGTGTCTCAAACGAACGGGAGTGGGAAGCCTGCCTTTTGCTCTCCAAACTTGCACTGTCCCACCTGACAAGGTTGAGAATCAATACATAGCTCTTGGCAGTTAGCTGGCTGCTTGTAGCGCAACGAAAATAATGTCAGTCCTGTTCCAACTGCAATGCTCAGGCTGATTGAGATTGCTCTTTGCGCTAAAGAGTTGCTCCTTCTTACCATTGGGATTGCTGCCTATCGCTTCAGCCTTTCAACCTTAACCTCACAACTGAGCGATCGCCTGCTCCAACTGCTCATCCGATACTTCCAGGTACTCTTGCAGCGCAGCCAAACTCTCGTGCCCAGAGATCTCCTGAATCACCCGCAGCGGTATACCCAGGTTCGACATTCTTGTTAGCGCAGTTCTTCTAAAACTGTGAGTACTGGCCCCCTCAATTCCCAATGCCTCAAATGCTCCCCTCAGAATTGCTGCTGCTGGCTGCGAGTGACTTGCCTATAGAACTGATTCAGTGCATCTTGGATGGCGATCGGCCAACTGCAAGAGAAGCGATCGCGCTAGCCAGAGCTACTCCTGGCATTTCTGGAAGTCAGATGTGGGCTTTGGCTAAGCGCCAGTACGATCGCTAAATCAATCATTCACCAGCACCTATATTTCTGCCTACGAAGCGCTCTAACCCTTAACAGCGATCGTTTACCGCTGAACCAGGTTTTCCAAGAGTCTAACCAGTCGATCGACTGTAGCAGCCTGCTGTTTAGCAGTAGCCGCTTGCTCCTCTACAGTTCCAGCCACTCGCTCCATTTGGGTACTAAGTCGTTCAACTTGAATTTCAAGGCGAACCAAACCCTCTGTAAAAGTGCCAACTTGATGGGTGAGGTTCGATACATTCTCGGTTAGGCCGCTGAGCCCCTGTGTCAACCGCTGGTCTAGCGCTTCGATGCGAGCGTCGATCACTTCAATGTTTCGCGCTACTGAATTTACCTTGCTTTCCAGCCTAGATGGGGGTTCCTGGGTCATTGTGATGCCTGAATTTCTGTCTCTACTATAGTTGCTCTGAACGCGCTAGGTAGGTTAATCCTAGATCCAATCAATTCCAGTGATTCTTCAAACCTTATGGCAACCTTGGTTCCTGCTTTGGTGCTGACGTGCGATCGCGACTCAGAGTTTGTGACCAAAGTTGGGGCAGCTTTGGCAAAAGTGCCGCAAATAAAGTTAATAGAGCAAGGGGTGAGCAATCTTGGTGTAGCTTGAGACTCCTTCTGAGTAAGGCTTTGCAGGTGGTTTGTAGATGCTCAGACTGGTATATATATTTAATAGCACTTTGAACATCTACAAACCACCCTCTATTCCGCCCCACACAACCGTTTCAGACTCTCAAATTGACAAGATGTTTAGTATGAACATTTTGGGTTGAGTCGTTACAACTTTGTCGATTTCCCTCGTCTAATTTGAATTGCTGGGGTCAGGTTAATCAACTTGTAATCGCACTGTTCTTCCCGCTGGCGATCGCTCCGCCACTATACGACTCAGCTCACACCCCCCGTCCCCATCTCTGTCAACCCGTGCGGGGCGGGGTGGCACTAAAAAAAGCGATCGCTCCTGCTTCTACGCTACAGGGGCGATCGCTTACCTTTTGGAACTTGATTTTACTTTGCTTTGTATCACACTACACCTAACAGCCCTGCAATAAAAACAGTATCAGGCCGTCATTATTCCTTTTCATCGCTATCAGATGTGGTTGGAGAATCCTTCTCGTGGCGTTGAGCTGCCGTTTGGTAATTCTCCCAGGCGGGTTGCTGCGACCCTGGGCTGTGCTCAGCCGTTACCCGCTGGAACCGTTCCCACTGCTTCCGTTTCTCGAACCACTCTTTGCAAACTTTCTCAACCAGTTCGACTTCGCTACTCGTCAGGTTCTCGTTGGGAATGTTGAGGGCCAAAATTCTGGCAACTTTGAGCGCTTTTTCAAGCTCTATTCCCCACTTGATCAAATCTGCACGATAGCTTTGTTCTTGCTGCTGCGTGGGTGAGAACCGTTCTTCCACAGGGCTTATAGTAGCAACTGCTTTATTTAAGTACCTTAAGATACAAAATCACCCTACCTAAAGGTAGAGTCTGCTTGCTTCTGTCGCATAAGTATTTAGCTCTTAAGTTTTAGTGCTTAAATATACTAATAAACTGTAAATGTTTTCAGGGACAGAAGAAAAATGAACCAGCGGTCACTGCTGCTGGGGCAACGAATTCTCGTGGTCAATGATGATATTGACACCCTTTTTCTGCTAACTTTTACGCTTGAGAAATGTGGAGCCAAGGTAGCTGCTGCGCTCTCCACTTCGGAAGCAATCGAGGTATTTAAGCAGTTTCACCCCACCCTGCTCATTAGCGACATTGGGCTCCCGTTTGAGGATGGTTTCTCACTCATCCAAGAATTACGCACATTAGAAGCAGGTTTAGGATGGCAGGTGCCCGCAATTGCTTTGACAGGTTATGCGGGAAAAGAATGGCAGGAGCAATCGCTAGAACTCGGCTTTCAGCAATACATCATGAAGCCAATCCTGCTGGATGTATTGATAGAAATTGTTATCCAGCTTCTAGGGCAGTCTGAATAGGGGAGCGATTGCTGTTAGTTGTAAGCCTCCGCGACCTGGTTGATCAAGGTCAGTCCTTTTTGGCTGGCTAGTTGCAGAGCAAATTCATAAGCCATCGGATAGTCCGCTTGGCTAGAGATAAAACGGCCTGGTCTGTAATCCAATCCATTATCGAGGTAAAGCACAATGGCACTTTGCTCAACATAGATAGAGTAAAGAGCATCTTGTGTCGTCTTGGTGCTCATGGAAGTAGAAAGGCTTGTAGAGAACTGCTGTATTGTCTAGGCCGAGGGGCACGAATAAACCTACCAGCAGAAGTATTAGTCTTTCGTAGCTATAGCGACATGAGTGATCAATGCGGGCTAGGCTGGCGGGAGCGCGATCGCCAGATTGCCAAGCTCCTTGGTAGCATCAGCGCTTCCTATCAGACGGAGGCGGGAGCTGGGTCTAGAACTGCTGAAGATTCACGCCATCAACACAGGCATTACTTACGACCTGGGCTGATCTCCGTCAAGTAATAACGGGGGCGGATCACTGCGCTCAACTCTTACTTAGCCTTTACTAATCGCAGTGAGACTAGAAGCTTGGAGAGGCAATCGTTGTAACTCCTGTAAAAGCTGACAAGGGACCATCGCTTGAGCCTGAACTATGGGAAAGTGGTCTCATCTTCCAACATCTGACGGAGCTAAGAGTTGATTCCAATCGCCAAGGTAATGCCATGACTGATGCTGAAGCATGCCAAGGGAGCACAGCCTTCCACATTCTGCTCGTCGAGGACAATAGCTTAAATCGTGAGCTGCTCGGAGATTATCTACGTCACTATGGCTATGAAATTCTTACCTTGGCCCAAGGCTCAGGTTTTTTTCTGACTATTGAACAGTTTCAACCCAATCTAGTGCTACTTGACCTAGGACTGCCTGATGTCGATGGGTATCAGCTGCTAGAAGAACTACAGCAACAACCACATTTGCAGCAGTTACCAGTCATTGTGATTTCTGGCTTTGCCTTTCAAGAAGAGCAACAGCGGGCGCTAAAACTGGGAGCTCGTCACTACCTGGTCAAGCCCGTCTCATTGACAAAGTTAATTAAGGCGATTGAGGCCGAAGCCTACACTTCATCACCCTAAACCCAGCTATAGATTGGGGCGGTCGCTTTCGCCCGACACCTTTAAGGAGCTGGTTTGTCGCAATTAAGGCTTGGTTGATGACTGAAATAAGTGAACTGTTGAACCAATACACTGAGTTGAGTCTTGAGGTGACAGGTAAAGTGAGAGTGTTTAAGGGAACTCTCGTGTCTGCATGGTTTGTCCTGACTTTAATTGAAGCGGACTGGAGTCAGGAAGACATAGCCAAGCATTACGTCAGCATTC
The DNA here is from genome assembly GCF_039962155.1 of Trichocoleus desertorum AS-A10. Taxonomy (NCBI): domain Bacteria; kingdom Bacillati; phylum Cyanobacteriota; class Cyanophyceae; order Leptolyngbyales; family Trichocoleusaceae; genus Trichocoleus; species Trichocoleus desertorum. The sequence continues at coordinate 26,417 of NZ_JAMPKN010000017.1, forward strand.
AACCTGAGGCGATTGTGGCCTTGTATGAGTGGTGCGAGAACCAGCAGGATTTGAAGCATGCACTTGATGCCCTACGGCAAGGCAATTAGGCATTAGGTGGCATTTGATACTTCAGGAAGCCTCGGTTTTAGAATCAAGGCTTTGCTTTTGCTGACTTAGCCATGATTAGGATGGGCGCGTCATAGGAGAGGTACGACGCAGAAACTGCTTTACGCAAAATTCATCTGTTTCTCTCTACTAAGAGGATACACTTGTTGAGCCTAGCTAGTATAAAATCAGACCACAAGTAGCCTTCCCGGTCCTGGTCTAAAAGACTTAGAGACAAGGTGGCTCTTAATCTGCGGATTGGGAATCATAAAATTGCAGAGTTTATTTTTTGCTAACGCAACTTGCTCACATAAGCCCTATCTGTTCTGTGCGACATTGCATCGACCGAATCTGATTCGATCATTTCCCGCTTCGTGGCTTGACTGACCGTTCTAGGGAAGAGATCGCTGTCAAATTCTCCTCGGGGAGTTGGCTAGGTTGCTGATTCTGCCACCTGGAGGAGCTAGGTATGACTGGTGTAGATTCTTCCTTTCAAACTCATGAGCTGGGGTCAAATCAACCGGACCCGGTTCCCATCAAGTTGGATCAATGCAGTCAGCCTCAGTGCTCACAAAGGCATCAGGCTCTCCAGCAGGCGCTCGAAGCTTGCCAACACTCGGCTCTGAAGTGGAAAGATTTGTGGTCCACACTGGTCAAGTTGAATCCCCTACCGGTGGCTATCACCTGTCTAGCGAACCAGCAAGTTCTGCTACAAAATCAGCTTGTCGCCCCTTTGTTTGGTCTGGCTCAGGGTGAAGTCTATGACCCCACTGACGCCAAGTTCTACGCCAGTGTCACAGAACCAATCCAAATGCTGAGCCGACTTCAGTCAGGAGAGCAACTCGTCAATTATGATCTCCAGCTTCAGACCGTTCATGGAGAGCTGCGAGATACCTGGGTTTCCGCTGAAGTGGTCGAGTATGAAGCGCAATTGGCCATTCTTTGGGTCTGGAAGGAGCGAGCCAAACCTCAGTTCCCCAAACTGATTGCTCCATCTACCGCTCCGCCAGCAGCGACAACCCAGTTTCAGGCGATCGCCCGGCAACAGGCGGCGGTGGCTGAGCTCGGTCAACAAGCCTTGGCTGGGGTCGCTCTGAGCGGGTTGTTCAATGAGGCGGTTAAGCTGGTAACTCAGGTTCTGGAAGTCAACCTTTGTGGCCTGTGGAAGCTCCTACCCAATGACAGCACCTTACTGCTCCAAGCCGGAATTGGGTGGCAAAGCGGGCTCGTGGGCACAGCGCTCGTAGGAACTCAGGCACATTCCCAAGTTGGCTCTGCGCTGCTTACTCAAAATCCGGTGCTGGTAGAAGACCTCCAGGTGGATACCCAATTCAGTGGTCCGCCCTTATTGCACAATCACAGAGTCGTCAGTGGCATCAGCTTGCCCATTCTCGGACCGACCCAAGCCTTTGGCGTGTTGAGTTGCTACACCACGGAGCGACGCACCTTCACTCCAGACGATGTCCACTTTTTGCAAGCGATCGCAAACGTTCTGGCGACGGCTCTGGCTCGTCACGAATCAGAGGCGCGATTACATTTGATGGAGCGGGCGATCGCGGCCAGCAGCAACGGCATTATTCTGACCGATGCGAGCCAATCCGACAACCCCATCATTTATGTCAATCCCGCCTTTGAAGCGATGACGGGATATCAAGCAGAGGAAGCGATAGGACAAAATTGTCGCTTTTTACAAGGAGTGAATCGCGACGCCCCCGCCCTGGAACAATTGCGCTCTGCTATCCAAGCCCAACAAGAGTGTCAAGTGACCTTGCAAAACTACCGCAAAGACGGCACTCCCTTCTGGAATGAATTGTATGTAGCACCTGTGTTTGATGCAGAGGGATACTTAACTCATTTTGTGGGCATCCAAACAGATATCACAGAGCGCAGACAAGCCGAAGTCGCCCTGCGTCAACAGGAAGAACAGTATCGTCGCATTGTCGAAACGGCGACAGAAGGCATTTGGATGCTGGACCAGAACAGCCAGACGAGCTACGTCAACCAACAGACAGCCACCATGCTGGGTTACAGCATTGAGGAGATGCTGGGTCAGCCACTGTTTGCTTTCATGGATGAAGAAGGCCAGGCCCTCGCTAAACTCTATCTAGAGCGGCGACAGCAAGGCATTCCAGAAATGCACGACTTCAAATTCTGCCGCAAAGATGGCACAGCGGTGTGGACTATGCTCTCAACCGCCCCCATGTTTGACGAGCAAAGCAACTATATTGGGGCGTTGGGCATGCTGACAGATGTGACGGCGCGGCGGCAAGCCGAAGCTGCCTTCCGTGAAGGTGAGCAACGTCTCAACGGTATTCTTCGCTCCCTCGAAGATGTGGTGTGGTCCATTTCCGCCACCAGCCAGGAAACGCTCTATCTCAATCCTGCCGCTGAACGCATCTATCATCGTACAGTCACAGAGTTTTTTGACCACCCCAACTTATGGTCTGAGGTGGTGCATCCAGACGACCTCAAGCGCGTTCGGACTGCCACTCTAGCGTTACGGAAGAAGAAAAAGCTGGAGTTAGAGTATCGCATTCTCCAACCCGATGGGAGCGTGCGTTGGCTGTATGAGCGTCGCCGAGTGATCCGGGATGCCACGGGTCAGGTGGTTCGCATTGATGGCATTGCCACCGATATTACCGAACGCAAGTGGATGGAAGCGCAACTCGTCCATGATGCCTATCATGATGCTCTGACTGGGCTCCCGAATCGCGTGCTGTTCATGGATCGACTCAAGCAAGCGATCGCCCGCACTAAACGGCGTTCTAATTACGCCTTTGCGGTGCTGTTTCTCGACCTTGATCGCTTCAAGGTCATCAATGATAGCCTGGGTCACTTAGTCGGCGATCAACTCCTCGTCGCGATCGCTCAGCGCTTAGCGGGTTGTCTCGACCCAGCCCAGACCATTGCCCGCTTGGGGGGAGATGAATTCACGATTTTGCTCGACCCCATTGCCGCTCCCAACGACGCCGCAACTGTGGCGGAGCAGATTCACCAGGCATTACAACTGCCATTCAACCTCGATGGTTATGAAGTGTTTACGACCGTGAGTATTGGCATTGCCTTGAGTGCGACGGGCTATAACCAACCAGAAGATGTGCTACGGGATGCGGATGCGGCTCTATATCAAGCCAAAGAGCAAGGTAAAGCTCGCTTTGCGATTTTCGACACCGCAATGCACAACCAGGCCATGTCGTTGTTGCAATTAGAAATGGCCCTCCGCTGGGCGCTCGAACGGCAGGAGCTCCGAGTGTTTTATCAGCCGCTGGTTTCCTTAACTACAGGTAGGATTGTCGGCTTTGAAGCTTTAGTGCGTTGGTTACACCCAGAGCAAGGGCTCATCTCTCCCACCGAGTTTATTGCGATCGCCGAAGAGACAGGACTGATTGTTCCGATTGGGCAGTGGGTGTTAACTGAATCTTGCCGACAACTCCGGCAGTGGCAGACTCAGTTTCTAACTGCCTCAACGCTAACCATTAGCGTGAACCTTTCGAGCCGACAGTTTTCCCAACCCAATTTAGTAGAGCAAGTCGCCCAGGTGCTCCGGGAAACAGGCTTAAGTCCCCACCATCTGAAGCTGGAGATTACGGAAAGTGGCATTATGAACAATACAGAGTCAGCCGCTTTACTGCGACAACTGCGGGCGCTTCAGGTGCAACTGTGCATTGATGATTTTGGCACGGGATATTCTTCCTTGAGCCGTTTACGCCAGTTCCCCATCCACACTTTGAAAATCGATCGCTCCTTTGTTAGCACGATGCGAGAAGCGGTTCAAGATGCGGAGGTGGTTCAAGCCATCATCACGCTGGCTCACAACTTAGGGATGAATGTGGTTGCAGAAGGCATCGAAACAGCAGAGCAGTTAGCTCATTTACGCCGGCTACATTGCGAGCAGGGACAGGGATACTTCTTCTCGAAGCCGCTCAATAGCCAAGCCGCAACCGCTCTGCTTGCCGCTGGGTTTCAGTGGTAAACCCTAAATAGCCTGCAGCTCAACTCAAGGGGTGATGGGGCTGCTGAGTTTCATTCAATTTCCGCTCCTAGCTTCACTAGGCTCCGACAAGCCAACTTCTAACTCGCCTCAACAATAAAGCTTGGAATCAGAGAGGTCCTCTAACTGTTTACTCAACAATTTCAGTACCTTACGGACCCTTCTAAGCTGGGTGGTCAAGGGCAGCGCCCGCTGGAGTAAACCTATCACTTTGCCCCCTAACTGACGTTGTAGCGTCAAGAACACCCGATACAACAGCGGCTCACTCCATCCTGTTTCTTCCAACGCGGTTAAAAAGGAGGCGGTTGCCGTCACGTTGTGAGTCAGCAAAGTTTCATGGAGTAACTTGAGTACTGGGTCCGGGAGGTTAGACAACAAGCTACGATCCGACGGGTTAGTGATAGCGGCTATATCAAGCAAAACATTTGTTTCCTGGTTTCAAAAGCAAACCCTCTGGTCATAATCGACTAGAGGGAGCAACAGAGTTGGATAAGCAATAGTACTATTGTACCCAATGCTGAGTAGGGAGCTACTAAGGATGTTATTTCCCTAATTAGAGTCAATAGCCTCACGGTGCTTGCCTTTAAGAGTGATTCAATTCAAACTCTTTTCTATCCTTAGGCTGTCTCTAGTGCTTCTGTCGCTACTAATCCACTAGAAGCCGAATGCATTAGAAGCTCAAAGCCGCGATCGCCTACCTAGCCCGCACTAAAGGGACTACCCTAGCCTACCAGCCAACCAGAAAGTTCGTAATTTACCCAATACCGCAAGCTGGCAAAGCTACGGTCGCTCTTACAATTCGGTGTTTTCAGGGTCTGTACTAATCTATACCCCAATGGGCAACCTAAGGAAAAACTTGTTTGAATAGCTCTATGAACCTCGATGAGTTTGAGTCCCAAGTTAAAGATGCGATTGAGGTTGGACTCAACCGACTCCAAACGGTCACACTTTTAGTCGTCAACCTAGAGCAACAGCTCGAATCGACCCGACAAAGCATGCAAGAGCTCACTCAAGTTATTGATAACTTCATTACTGCCGAAAAGCAAAAACGAGACCAAGACCAGAACTGAGATCCTCTCGCTATCGAGAGGACTATCCAGCACAAACTTTTTCAATCGCGGCGACTAGCGCTTCTGGGTGGCTCGGCTTGACAAAATAACCCTGCACTCCCAATTGCAGCGCTCGTTGGCGCTCGGTTCGAAAGGCGAATGCTGTAAAGACGATGACAGGTAAATGTTGAAACTCTATGTTCTGTCGCAGTGCTTCTAGTAGTTGGTAGCCACTGATGCCGGGTAACTTCAAGTCCAGCAAAACCACATGCGGCTGAAACTGAGCCAGAGTTGAGAAAAAGCTACTGCCCTCTGCCAAACCCAGCACTTGGTAGCCTTGATGAGTGAGGTAGTCGGTCAGTAGTAATCGATTAAAGTCATCATCCTCAACTAACAAGACTCTTACCGCTGGGCTCGGTTCAGAAATCGAAGCATCCATCATGTTCGTGCTTATGGGTGCGGGGTGGAGCTAAACTCTGGAATCAGAATCACAGTGTCTGAGCTTTTACATGTTGCGCATCATACATGTAGTCTTTACATAGCTCAGTGATGAAACCCTGAAAGCGCGATCGCTATTTCATGGGTGCTAGCGGCTGAGTTTAGGCTCTGAATACGACCCAATATTGCATGTTAGCTCGATAGAACCATTACTTAGGCAATCTGCCTTTGGGAGATATTGCTTACAGGCATCAAGATTAAGCGCTTTAGCGGTTTTTTTCACGCTGCAAAGTTTTTACTCTAGGGCCTAGTTGCCCTGTAAGAATGGCCCAAAAAATCATTCTCACCTGTTTTCAACCGCCTTCAGACTTGCCCTTAGGCTATCAATCCTGTGAGGGCTCGGACTTAATTGCGTGTGAACTGCGGGAAGTGAAACCTTAAGAGAAGCTTTGGCGAGAGCTAGGGATGTAGGTTTAACCGTCGTGGGTTGGAGCCTGTCAGTATCAAACCGCAAACTTTAATGACTGAGCGATCGCAGTGCTGGCCCAAGAAACCCTTAACTTGTATGTAGAAAATAGAACTTTGTTGTCACAAGCCTACACCACAATTAGCAAAGGTATAAAAATATACTTACTGATTTAGTAAACAGTTAAGCGATGACCGTATTAGCAGGCGAATGTTTGCTCTCTGAGGCAGGCCATTTCTACCGAGTCATAGAGGCCGCTGATGACGTTATTTCCCTAAAGAGAGTCAACGGCTTTACAGTACTTGCCTTTAAGAGTGGTTCGATTCAAACTCTGTTCCGTCCCTGAGCTTGCTCTGAAACTAGAGATTCCTGCAACGAGTGGATACCGGTTTCATAGGACGTGCAACCGTAACGCGAATCAAAAGCAACTTGGAAAATCAGAGATGCGATCGCCCCTTCCAGTTGCAGTTCCGACACTTCTAGATATCGTTGAAGTGCTTGCAAGCTACGGTGCCCTGAGATTTTCTGAATGACTCGAAGCGGTATCCCTGCACTGCTCATCTGAGTTAGAGCAGTTCGTCTGAAACTGTGAGTACTAACTTCCACCAGCCCCAGGCGATCGCAAGAAGCTGTCTATTATCCGGCTTTCAGCTTTAGAAACCAAAGCTTTTCTAGGGGCATCTAGAAGTGTCCTTCCTCTGTTTGTTGACGCAACGTATCGACACTGAATTGCTCATGCTGCATCACCGCTTGTCTCACTAGGTCAGCCCGCTGTTTCGCTTCTTGGGCCTTCTGCAAATACAATTGCGCTAGCTCCGAAGTTTCAGCCTCAGCCAGATGTTCGCCTAGGTGCTCCAGCAGCATCACGCTTTCCTCCACGGCTCGCAGCGCACTCCATAACGTCTCTTCAATCGAATGGGTAACCTCAGACAAGAGGGCGTTGGCCGAGAAGGCATGTCCCGTATGGCAGCGAAAACGGGTGATGTTCCCCTCTTTGATTTTGACTAGGACGCCATGGCACTCGGGGCAGGTAAAAGCACTCAGTTCCCCCAGCTTCATAACGCCCAGCTTCAGGGCATTCTCTTCTGCCGCCGTCTGAATTTCGAGCTGGGTCTTCTCGTTCTCTTCCGGACTAACTTCAGGCATCTGTGCAACAGGCTCCTGGGTCAGACGAATCAGCAGTTCTGGCATCATCGCCACGGGGACACAGTGGTCAACCTCAACTTCTTTGAGCGCACTTTTAGGCATGGAAGGAATCAACGCCTCTTGAGGATGCTGCACAATGGTGGTGCCTCCCCTGAGCTTAATCGTCCATAACCCGGATGTTCCGTCATCCAAAGCACCTGTGAGCACGATGCCAATCGCCCCGGCTCCATAAACATAGGCAGCAGAACGGAATAAGGGGTCAATCGCGGGACGGAATCGGTTCTCTTTGGGGCCTTTGGTCACCCGAACCCGCTCCGGCTCGATGAGCAGATGATGATTCGGAGGTGCCACATAGATTCGTCCTGGCACGATCGCTTCTCCATCAATGGCATGGGCGGCTTTCAGGGGACCTGCTTTATCCAGCACTCGAGGCAGAATCCCTTGAGCATCGGGTGGTAAGTGCCAAACAATGCAGATCGCCGCTGGAAAGTCTGGAGGTAAGTGCTTGACCAAAGACCGCAACACCTCTAGGCCACCGGCAGACGTTCCCACGACAACAAGGTTGCGATGATTCAGCATTGGTTCACTTCCACCCTTCACGCAAGATCCCAGAAGTTTGAAACATCAAACGTCTTTGTGGCCTCACTTTATTGAAGGACACGATCTCATTGTGAGGGAGGGCAGTCATCAACCGCTTCTACCCGCAGGAGTGATACCAGAAGCGATCCTCTGGCACAGTGAGTTCAGCGATCGCCCTCCATTGCCTCAAACAACTTGCCAATCTCGTGGGAAGTTAAAACTTTGGCTTGACCGTGGCCATCTACTTTCACTTCAGCCGCCTCAACAATTACCTGAACTAAGGATATTTTCTTCAGGTAAAACAATCAAAGCATTGCTACGCCGTTGTTACATCCAAACGACAAGAGGCAATTAACCCCAGCTTATCGATCGCTTCGTTTCCAAAATGGCTGAAACCCTGATTCTGTCGTCAATTGATAAGTTTTACTTAATTCGTTAGTATCGTTTACGCTTTGGGCCAAAAATATTTGGTTAAGCTTGAGGCATCTACGCTAGTAGCACTTTCAAGGTAGCCAGAAATGCCGAAGCAGATGATTGGGGCGAGAGTGCTTGAGTTATGGGGTGAGCAAACTTAAGGCTTTGTCGAAAGCCACAGGGCTAAGCTAAACAGAATTGATTTACCATCCCCACCAGTGCGGGTGAGGTCACAGCAATCAAGCCACAGTTGGGAAACTGACAGCATCGCTGATGAGCTAGCGATCGCTAATTTCCAACACAATGCAAAAGAGTTTCTGCTCAGTCAGTCGCCACTGACGTTGTCGGAGCTATATTTGAAGGCTGCACGGTAGAGAAATAGCAAGGCACTGAGTGCCTGATTCTGAGTCGAAGCAGCAACGTGTTCCTGCACTGCTAAGTAGCTAAGAAACTGCTCGATTCCCGTTGCTCCCATTTCGCCGGGATGGCGTTTGTTGTGGAAGAGGATGAAGCGGTGAATCGAAGCCACGCAGCTCTCCTCAGTGCGGTAGGAGTAGTGCTTCATACGAATGACATCGCGGACTTGATCCAGCAATTTTCGAGGTCGTGATTCCATAAGAGCACTCTAAATTCTGTCTAATTCCGTTTCTGGGATTTTAGGCAGAATCAAAGGCGAAAACAGAGCGAAGAAACGCTGAAGAACTCGGGCTAATTCCGAAATCAGGGGTATTATACAGAAAAACTTTCAGGCTAATGTCCGATTTGGGAGATTAGTGACTCAAAGGCAGTTTTAGACAGTTTTCATGCTTCAGAAGCTAGAAGTACAGAATCGTCAAAACCCGTTGAAGACAAGAAATTTTACACCTACAAAAAAGAGATGAAGGGTGGGGGTTGAATCTATTCTTGCTCATTGTTTATCTGTTTACCCCCATGGTTTATCCCGCCGCGACCTGTTGACCGAAAGTGTCACAACTACTGGCGGTTCTGAATTCCTTAAGAACCTAATAACAAAGGGTTTGGAAAATCTAACTGGCACAATAGATAGTTTTCCACAAGGACAGCTTGTAGATTTTGCAAGTGTGCTAACAAGCATCGATGTAGAGGTTTTGCGATTAGGCTGGGATATCCTTCAGTTCCAGTACTTTCTCGACTCAACCTATAGCAAGCGCTTGCGTAGTTTATTGACCGATGATGAGTTAATAAACCTGCTTGACTGTCTCAAACGATATTAGGGTTGTCTTAAACGGAATAAAAAACACTGCTGACGCTGAACGCCAGCTCTACGAGGCAGGGCGTTCAGCCCAGTCATGGAAAAGAGGGAACGCCCGCAGGAAAAATTGCTCAACGGAAAATGCTGAGATTGATCCTAGTGCCAGCGTTGACCATGGCTAGTTTGGATCAGCTTGAGGCATTTCACCGGTCAGTATATGAGCGGCTGGAAAATGGATGAGATGCAGTTTTCGACCTAATGGATGCAATACCTTGTGAATCGTAGCATTGCTTCATTTGCTCGGATTGTTGGAGAATACTAAAACTAGTATTCTTGGCAGAAGACGCGAAGATGCCCATCTAGTTGGCGCTACTCTGGATGCAATAGCGATCGCGTCCCTCCTCTTTTGCCCGATAAAGTGCAGCATCAGCCGCTGTAAAGAAAAGTTCAGGACTAGTTTGTGCCCGAGGCACAATAGTTGCCACCCCTAAACTGAGGGTGACATGCTCGCCAATTTTTGAACAGCTATGAGCAATTTTTAAGGCTCTAATGCTGGTACGAATTGCCTCAGCGACGACTAGAGCACCGCTTTCATCCGTATTAGGCAGAATGACTGCAAACTCTTCGCCGCCATAGCGGGCAGCTAGATCACCTGAACGTTTCATCATGCTCTGAAGGGCCTTAGCAACCTCCTGCAAGCATTTATCCCCGGCTCGATGCCCATAGGTATCGTTATAGAGCTTGAAGAAATCTACATCACCTAAGAGGAGGGAGAGCGGCTGTTGTTCTCTTGCCATCCGTCGCCATTCCTGAGCAAAGCATTCGTCAAAGCGTCGTCGGTTTGCTAAACCTGTCAAGCTGTCTGTGGTTGCTAGATGTTGTAGGGCGAAATTTGCTTCTTGTAATTGCTGTTGTAGTAAGGCTTGCTGCTGTTGCAACTGAGCTTGCCGAATCAGACGGCGAACTCGCTGGTTAAGCACAGCCCAGTGAATCGGTTTAGTCACATAGTCTGCTGCTCCTGCTGCAAAAGCTCGATCGACTGATGCCTCGTCTTCTAAGGCAGTAATCATCAAGACCGGAGCAGGCTCCACTTGACCAGCAATAGGCAGCGCTTGTAACTGGGTACAGCAGGTAAATCCATCCATCACAGGCATCAAAGCATCTAGCAGTACCAGATCAGGGTGGAGTTGCAGGTAAAGATCTAAACCTTGAGTGCCATCGGTTGCCTCTGCCACTCGGTAGCCTAGCTGCTTCATGGCCCGCTTAAGTTGCAGCCGCATTAAGGGATCATCATCCACAATCAGAACCAGGGGTGGAGCCGTTTCAGTGGAGTTGGTTTCTGGCGTTAACATGAGGAGCGCTCCACTTCTAAAGCCGCTAAAACTTTGTCAAACTCATCAGTAATCTTGGCTATATGAATCCCTGTGCCTGCTAGAATTTGTCCTTCGGTCAACCGTTCTAGTTCTAGACAAAGTTGAGCCAGCCGCTTGGCTCCGATGGAAGCACTAGACCCCTTGAGACTGTGAAGCGCGTGTTGCAAGCTAGAAACATCCCCTTGAGCGATCGCCACTTGCATGGCTTGCAACAGCTGCGGGGCATGGTCGCAGTAACAATCAATAAACTCCTGCACAAATTCGGTTGCCTCGTCCCCTGCCATTGCCCTCAGGTCTTGCAAGGTTTTGGAATCAAACGTGACAGCCTCAGCTTTCAAGTTAGCTTTTATCCTGCTTTTGGGCGGCGGAACGCTAGCTGATGGTTGATGAATCGCATGGCACTGGCTCAAGGCTTGCACCAGTTCAGTACCTCGAATCGGTTTGGCAAGATAATCATCCATTCCTGCGTCTAGACACATTTTGCGATCGCCCTGCAAGGCGTTAGCAGTCATGGCAATAATGCGAGGACGAGAGTGGGCAGGAAATTGCTCACAGATGTAGCGGGCTGCGGTCAAGCCATCCATTTCAGGCATCTGCACATCCATCAACACCACGTCATAGTGCTGCCGTTGTAAGGCTTCCAGTACTTCTAGCCCATTGCTTGCCACCTCAGCTCGGTAGCCCATCTGCTGCAAAAACATCAACGCCAGCTTCTGATTCACAGGATGATCTTCCGCCAGCAAAATACGCAAAGGAAGGCGCTCGGCCAATCGCTCGATATGAATCGTAGGCCGATGAATTTGCTTGTGGCTAACTCGCTGACCACTGACAATTTGAGTCAGAAGATTGTAGATTTGCGATTGTTTAATGGGTTTAGGCAAGCTGCCTGCGACCTGAGACTCCAAGGCTTCCGGTAGCTTTTTACCGACGGGTGTAAGGGCAATCAGACGTGGGTTTTGACCACCCCATTGCTCACTCATCGTGGTCAAAAGTCTCTGGCTCGCAGCATCTGACTTCAGAGGATCTAGAATCACAAAGTCAAAAGTGGCTCCTTCAGCCAGCCAATCGGCGGCTTCCTGGCTAGAGCCAGTGGCCTGAACCACGATTCCCCAAGATTGAGCCTGCTGTACCAAGAGTTGTTGATTCGTCAAGTGTTCTTCTACAACCAGCAAGCGCTTCCCTAGGAGCTGCGGTTGCGGGTCATCAAAACTCGCTCGGGGATGAGTCGTAGACTGAGCAGCGATCGTAAAGGAAAAGGTTGAACCCACCCCCTCTTGGCTCTCAACCCACATTCTGCCACCCATCATCTCACTCAGGCGCTGACTGATGGCTAACCCCAGCCCTGTCCCGCCGTACTGCCGCGTTGTAGAAGCATCCACTTGGCTGAAGGATTTGAATAAGCGGTGCATCCGATTTTTGGGAATGCCAATTCCTGTATCTTTCACGGCAAATTGCAGCTCGTAGTCCGAGAAAGTCCTTTCAACCTCAGCCGTTTGCTGTATTGTTTGAGCCGTAATGGCAACGGTCACTTCTCCTGCCTCTGTAAACTTGATGGCATTGCTCAGCAGATTCAGCAAAATTTGACTGAGGCGAGCAGCATCACCCATGATCGCTTGAGGCACAGAGGGTTCGATCAGATAAGCTAACTCCAACTCTTTATCTAATGCCTGGGAACTCACTAAATCCAGCGATCGCTCGACACAAGCTCGCAAATTGAACGACTGTTGCTCCAAATCCAATTTTCCGGACTCGATTTTGGAGAAATCCAAGATGTCGTTGATCAGGGTAAGGAGTGCTTCTCCACTGCTGCGGATGGTTTGGGCAAATTCATGCTGCTGAGAAGAGAGGGGTGTGTTGAGCAGCAAACTGGTCATGCCAATCACCCCGTTGAGCGGCGTGCGAATTTCATGACTCATGGTTGCCAAGAACTCACTTTTGGCCTGAGTTGCTGCTTCAGCCGCTCGCTTCGCTTGCTCCAAGGCAAGGTTTTTCACCGTCAGCTCCTCTCCTTTGACGGCTAGCTCTTCCCGCTGGTGAGTTTCTTGGTCCAATAGATGGGCCTGAGCTAGGGCAATCCCCACCTGAGCTGCTACAGCTTCCAGGAGTTCTACTTCAGCAGGGGTCCATTCGCGAAAGCGATCGCACTGATGTAAGCCGACGGCTCCATTCGCCTGACCCTGGTAGGAAGTGCGAACGGCTAGCATCGACTTCAGCTGAATCTGGTGACAAATCGGTACGGCAACCTGAAGTAGGGGATCAGTAAACACATCGGGAGAGGCAATCGCTTTGTCCTGCGCCATCATCAGTTGCGCATGCGGATTTCCCGCAATCGGGATGGTCATACCTAGCATCGAAGAACAGCCAGGCGTAAGGTATTCGGCCACGAGGGGCTTTTCGGGAATCGGCCCTGGAATGTAGGTGTGGATCAAGCAACGACTCACCCCAAACGCTTGACCCATTTGAATGGCAGCCGTCTCAAAAATCTGTTGCGTGTTTAAACTTTGGCGAATCTCGTTGGTAATGTGCTTCAGCAGGGTCGCTCGCTCTAGCTGATGCTGTAGCGCTTGGGTGGCTTCTTGACGCTCCAGTTCCCCCCCCACCCATTGAGCCATCAGTTTTAAGAGTTGCTGGTCAACAGGTTTAAATGGTTTTTGAGCTGGGCTGCGGCTACAAAAACACAGCACTCCGTAGGTTTCACCCAAGACCTTAACCTGCATGCCGATGTAGCTTTCCATGCAAAATGCCGCATAGCCTGGATGCTGAGCCCACTGAGATCGAGTGGCATGTTCAATGCAAATTGGAGTACTAGATTTGAAGGTTTCTAGGCAGTAAGCTTGCTGCACATCAAAGCGATCGCCTGGCTGAATTGAATTATCCGGAGTTTGGACACTGACGACTTCATAGCGATCGCCTTGAATGTGCGCTAGAAAACTGAAATCGAGATGGAAATGCTGACATCCCATTGCTAGCAATCGCTCAAATCGTTCTGCAAAACTTAGCTCATAGGCAGCGATAATCTCATAGAGGGCTCGAATGGCTGCCTCACTCTCTTGCAATTCAATCTCACTTTGCTTGCGAGCTGTGATGTCATGCATCACCACCACAGCCCCCAACTGCTCTCCTTGAGCATTGGTAATGGCCTGCCCACTGCTTAATACCATCCGGGCTTGGCCTTGCTCTGGCTCAATCTTCATCTCTACATTGCGGACGAGCTCTCCCTGCCAGGCTCGAAACAGCGGAATCTCCTCCTTCCGCATCCGGGTTTGGCCGTCCCAATGGTAAAGGCTATAGTGCTGTGCCCATTGCTCAGGCGGAAGTGGTTGCTCTGGTAATCCATGCCACTCTTTTGCTGCTCGATTGAACAACGTCAGTGTTCCTGCCGCGTCACAAGCTACGATGCCAGCTTCAATCGTGTTGAGTAAGACCTGCAAGAAGTCTTGTTCTTCCTGGAGCGCCACTTCAATCCGTTGGCGTTCCCCAACCTCCTGCTCCAACATGGTGTTAATAGCGCTGACGTTCTGGGTTGTTAGTCTCGCTTGATAAGTTAGATGGGCAGCTAGGGCCAAGAGCCAAGATACAGCTAAACCTCCCATCAAGGTGATAGTGGGCAGGGGCGATCTCATTCGATTGAACAGGAGCGCTGTCGGATAAACCTGAACTCGCCAGTTCAACCCATACAGTTCGACAGTACGCTCTTGGTGCCATTCATCTCGACTTCCCTCTGCGGCATCATCATGCGTGTAGATCTGGTCTTCCCCATCAAAAATAGCAACCACATAGCCATGAGCATCCTTCTCCGACAAGATGCTGTTAATCAGTTCTTGAGTGCGGTAGGTCGCAACAATAAAACCATCAAACTGCTGCTGTCTAAAAATAGGAACATAGACTTGAAAGCCCTTCCCTCCTTGTACCAGGTCAATAGTATGGCTCACAGCAACCCTGCGCTGATGGTAAGCCGCATTCAGCCCCGCTTTGCGTCGTTGCTCAAAGTCCAGTTCTAGATTTAGCGCAGCTTCATTGCCTTGTAGCGGTACCAGCCAGCGAACACGGTGAGTTGGATCGACCCAAGCGATCGCCTGATAGCTCTTAAAGTCCCGGACATTGAGCGCTGCATTAAACTCCCACTCTGCTTGGGAGGGCCTGCCCTGCTGCCTCCAGCGTTCAGACATCCGTACCAGTGCTTGCACTTGAGGCTCAATCTTTTCCGTAATTTCCAGTTCTAGATTTCCTGCCTCGACGCTCAGAGCGTGCTGAATCTGCGCCTGCTCTTGCTGCACCAAAGCCTGCCACAGCGCTACGGTGACAGCGGATGTACTAAGACCTAGTAAGAGCGGTAGAATCCGGAGTAAGGGGAAAGCTCTCTTGGGAATTGCAGTGATTCTTGCTAGGAAAGCAATCAGCATACGGGTACCGCTTCATCTCAGGTTCATTCTTCCCACGAATTATGATTATTTACCTGAAGGGGTCAGCAGGTAGACTTTGAGCAGAAGACCTGCCGCTCCCCATGAAGACAAACCTCAAAACCAGCCATTGCATCAGCGTTACAGTGCGAACCGGGATTGCATCTCAATTACAAAGTGCCAACCTTTTTTAGAGCTGGCACTTTGTCAAGTATTCAAAAAAGCTTATCGTCAGGGTCTTTATAAGATCTGACCCCGTTTTAAGTTGCGTAAAGTTTTAACTCTATACGCTAAGCGAGATTACCGTTAAACTTCCCCGAAGTTCTGGCCTTAATGTTTCCTTTAGATTTTGTCCTCTACTCCACCTATAGCTAGGCTTTCTCCACTGCCCTTGAGTGTTCTGTCCCTAACGCTGAGACCGCTTTCGAATGTATCAAGTCACAGACTTTAGATTGAGTTAGCTCTGCGATCGCGGCAGTCAGTCCATCCAAATCGATTGGTTTAGTGAAAAGCAGTTGAAATCCAGCTGCCAGTGCTTCTGGCAGAACTTGCTTTCTGTCGTAAGCCGTGACAGCAATGGCTGGAATTCGTTGCCAAACTCTGGCCTTTTTAGTTCTGATTTCCTGGAGAAGTTCACAACCATTCACTTCAGGTAGCCCAAAGTCACAGAGGAGTGCGTCTGGCTTGCGCCATGCTAACAAGTCAAGAGCTTCCTTTGCTGAAGCGGCTGTCAGAACTTCTGCTCCTTCGAATTCGAGTGCCATTCCAAGTAGAAGCCGCGTATCCGCATCATCATCTACAACCAGCAAGCAACGATTACTGAGTTTTGACATTGAGCCCTGGTCTACCCTTTGTTCAGCGTAAGAGCTACTTATAGTTCCCTAGACTCCTGTCGGACAAATCGAGGAGACTCATCAGTTGCATGAGAATTCTAGAGCAAGAACTATAAGCTTCTTATTTCTCAATAGGAAAGAATTAAGATTTTCCTGCTACATCCTAGATGCGTCAACTTTAGTGCTTGCCGATGCCATTCGTCGTTATGCTACCTTTGGAAGCGATTCGCTACTTTGAGCTTTACTAGCGGGGAAGCTTAGGCAACTGAATGATAAAACTTGTCCCTTTACCCTCTGCACTTTCAACTTCAAGCGTTCCCTGATGGGCCTCAACAATACTTTTGGCTAAAAATAATCCTAGCCCCCATCCGGTTTGGTCGCCGACGTCCAGGGTGCGGCGAAATTGTTGAAACAGGATAGATTGAGCATCTAGGGCAATGGGATTGCCTTCATTATGAAGGGTCAAGCTAATCTGAGTTTCACTTTGCTGGAGCGTGAGTGTAATGGGGGTATCAGCAGCCCCATACTTTACGGCGTTAGTCGCTAAGTTTTCAATCACCCGCCGAATTTGTTTAGGACTGCAACGGCTCCTAACTTCAGCATCAGAGACGAGTACAAACCGCTCTCTATAAGTGAAGTTCAAATCCTCTACTATCTCCTGGACGAGCCTAGCTAAATCACAGGCTTCCAATTCCAGCTTTAGCGGTTCCCCGGTTCGCAATCGACTCGCATCCAGGAGGTCTTGAATCATTGCATCCATGCGGTCGATCGCACTGATGATTCTCACTGCTACATCTACATGGGCATCTCCGCGTTCCAGCCGTCGCAGAATTAGCTGGGTTCCCATTTTCACCACATTGACCGGGCTTCTGAGATCGTGAGTGAGGGTTACCATAAATAGTTCTTGAATCTCTCGCAGCGTCAGAGAAAATTGCGTGGCGGCATCGTTAACCGCTTGTTCAATCGAGTCAATAATAATGTCTCGCTCTCTTACAGCTAAAGGCCCTTCTTCCTCTAGAACCTGAAAGATCACTTGGCGGAGAATGTGGTACTCAAAAATGAGTTGGGTCATGGAGTAGTCCGCATACCCTGCCCGCTCCTGTCCATGCAGTTTGCCAATCCGAGTGCTTTCCACCTTATCGGTTCTGATTCTGGCAGGCGTTCTTTCAATCTGGGTGGACAGTTCATCCACCAATTGGTTCAGGTACTTAGGTAACGAGTTCTGTAAAACGAGAGATTCATGATGGATGGAGGCACTGACTTCAGCCCGCGCTCGTGCCTCCCACATCTGCATGATTCTTTGGGCATTCTGCTGGAGTCGGTCAGAAGTTTGGTTCAGCATCATTTTCGATTTTGCATATGACTGTAAATAGAGGCGAACTTCTAAACGCAGGTTTCAGCAGTGTTCTCAAACAATACCCTACGAAGCTACTGGGATAAATTGAGTGAGAATTCGATTCATGGAGGTGAGATCGCCCTTCCAACAGTACCTGCGGCAGGTTTAGAGGCTAGGAGGTTCTGCCATGATTAGAGGTCATAGGGTCCCTGTTTGTTGATGTCAGCATGACTCACCCTAAAAGATTTGCAGAATTGACGGTAGAGCGTGCCATAACCCTGGATAAGCTCCGATTCAGCATGGAGCGCATCAATTGTTTGGTGGAGATCCTCTACTTAATCGGGGTTAGCTCCGAACAAACCAGGCGGGAACAGCAGTAGCAGAACGCTAGCCCTAAGGTTTGAGCTTATCTGCTCAGCCAAGATAATCAGAATAACCATTCAGCTCCCAAGGCAAGCGATCGCCCTTTCCACTGTCCGATTAGCTCTCATACCCCACCCATGCCCTGCTTGATTGCACTCATGCAGGTCGGGTTCTATAAAAAACGATCGCTCCTACTTCTACGTAGCGGGGCGATCGCTTACCTTTTGAAACTTGGTTTTACTGTACCTTGTATCAGACTACGCCTAACAGACCTGCATCAAATCAGTACAAATCTCCTAGTGCCTCTTTGCATCAGTGCTGGATGTGATTGATGAGTCAAGGTGGCTTAAGAAACTAAGCCGCCACGTAAAGCTCTCACAGCGGCCTGAGTGCGGTCATCGGCACAAAGCTTGTTGAGAATGTTGCGGACATGAGTTTTAACCGTGCCGACCGTGATGTAACATTGTGCGGCGATCTCAGCATTGGTACATCCTTCGACAATCAATTTGAGGACATCGAGCTCTCGACTCGTCAGCGGAGCCGATGCAATAACGCTGGCATACTCCTCATCCACCGCGATCGCTCTTGAGCTAAGCCCAGCAGCAACAGTGGTCTCTTGAGCCGCCTGCACCTGAGTGTTGTGCCTTAAGATGATACGGGCAATGGAGGGGTCAATCCAGTGGTTGCCGTGATAAGTACTTTTGATGGCTTCGAGCAGATGCGTTGTACTCACATTTTTCATGCAGTAGGAGTCCGCCCCGGCTCCAAAAGCCGCTAAAACTGCGGCTTCATCATCGTGCATCGTCAACATCAGCACTTTCGTTGCGGCAGCCTCAGGATGATTCTCGCTCCACCATTGCTTGAAGCGACGAGTCACCTCAGTACCATCTAGACCAGGCATATCAATATCGACTAGGGCGACATCGGATTGAGTCTCCATGAGTAAGGTCAAACCATCCGGACCATTAGCGGCTTCCCCGATTACCTCAACTCCTGCTTGAAAATTGAGCATCGTTCGGAGCCCCACACGAGTCAGGTCATGGTCTTCGATGAGAGCAACTCGAATCAAGGTCATGAGGGTAGCCTCTGGAGAATGTAACTTTTCAGCGTTCTCAACAATAGTTGTAGTAGCCACTCTACTGGCAAGGCTGGTGATCTGGAGCTAAGGCTCTAAAAGTTTTAATGCGCCCCAGTTTGTAGAATCAGGCTTAATTACCTGTCTAGGGAGAGGACTCGGAGTTGACTTCCGATTGGCTGGAAGCTAAGAGCTGAGATCGTCCCTTTTAGAAGCTCAACACCTCAAGAGGGGATAAAGGTGTGGGTGAATAGCCAAACAAGAGTAACTTGAGAAGTAGATGAGAGACCTGTAGCGTTCCACCCATTAGCTGTGGGTCTTGCTGTTTCCTGACTCACTTTTGTTTTTCACTAAAGTTGTAATTGCTTTGATGAGTTGATCTGGCTCAATCGGTTTGGCTAGATGCTGCTGAAACCCTGCTTGCAAAGCTTGCTGGTGGTTCAACTCTCCGGCATAGGCAGTCAGGGCGATCGCTGGAGTGTGCCCGCCCTGCTTTGGGGGTAAAGCTCTCAGTTGGTGCATCAGCATATAACCATTCATTTCCGGCATGCCAATATCACTGACAATGACATCTGGAATCAACTGCTCCAGGGCTTGCAACGCTTCTATCCCAGAGGCAACCGCTGTGACCTTGGCCCCATTTTGTTCTAGCAGAAAAGCTTGAAATTCGCGGGTATCTGTATCATCATCCACCAGCAAAATCTGAATGTTGTCTAAAGGCACTTTTGTTTCTATTTGAGTGCAGCTTAGCCGAGGGACAATCGAGGCTACTTGCGGCATGATAGGCAATTGCACCCTGAAAGTTGCACCTTGGTTCTCACCCCGGCTCTCTGCCCTAACTGTACCGCCGTGCATTTCCACAATTTGTCGTACGATCGCTAGACCCAGACCTAACCCTCCAAATCTGCGAGTGGTGGAGCCGTCTTCTTGCCGAAAATACTCAAACACATGCGGTAGAAACTTGGGATTAATGCCCTTGCCCGTATCGGTCACCCGAATCTGAGCCATTTGGGCAACTTGTCTAAGTTCAACCGTGACCTGTCCGCCGCTGGGTGTGAATTTAACGGCATTCGTCAGCAAGTTCCACAGGACTTGCTGGAGTCGAGCTGCATCCCCAAAGATGGGAGAGATGTCCGGGTCGAAGTCAAGCGCGACCGCAATATTCTTGGCATCTACTGCCAACTGCACGGTTTCAAGGGCCGCAGAAATCACAAACGCCAAACTGACGGGAGCGACCATTAAAGTCAGCTTGCCCTGCATGATGCGGGAGATGTCGAGCAAATCTTCAATCAGTTGCGATTGCAGCTTGGCATTGCGCTCGATCGTGGCTAGGGCTTCGGCTTGACGGGTAGCATTGAGTTTGCCGTTTTGCAGTAAGCGTGCCCACCCCAAAATCGGGTTGAGAGGCGATCTCAACTCATGCGACAGCACCGCTAAAAACTCATCTTTGATTCGATTCGCCCGTTCAGCTTCTTCGCGGGCAGCTTGTTCTTGTTGCAGAATTCGTTTGCGCTCAGTGATGTCTGCCAGTGCTCCCGGAAAGGCTAGTGGTTTGCCATCAGCTGTATACTCAACCCGACCTCGTGCCGCTAGCCAGCGCTGCTCACCCGTCGCTGTGTAGACGCGGTACTCAGTGCTGTATTCTTCGCCCGTTTCAAGGGCCTGATGAATCGCTGCGACCACTCGGGGGCGGTCTTCTTCATGTATCGCCTGCACAAATAGTTCGAGCGGCTTACCCTTCGCTGCCTCCGTTGGGTCAATGCCAAACAAGTGAGCAAAGGTTCGATTCCCGCTGACAAGATTTTCGGGGATATTCCATCGCCAGGTGTAAATCGCTCCTGCCATCAAAGCAGACTCCAATTGCACATGAGCCTCTCGTAGCTCAGCTTCCGTCTGCTGCCGCTCTAGTTCAGTGGCAATTCGGAGTGCAAAGATCGTGAGCAAGGATTCTGCCAGTTGCACCTGCTCCATTGGCTTGCCATCCATGACCCCTAACAACCCTAAAAGTGTGCCGTTGGAGTCAAAGCAGGGAATCGCTACATAGCTTTCAACTAAAAGTGGCTTCAGTAGGGGGGTGTTGGGGAATAGAGCTTGCACATTGCGTGGGTAGCAGCAAATTTTTCGTTGTTCAATGACCTCCCAGCAGGGCGTATCTTGCAGCGGGTATTCCAGGTTATCCACGAGCTGAGCGTGAGCGCAGGTAGCGATCGTTCTCAGCATTTTGGGCTCATCTCCCTCTAGTAAGCCGATGTAGGCATAATCTGCGTCTAAGGCTTTAGCAAGGTGCTGCACCAGAGTCGAGAAAAAAGTGTCTCCTGTGACCGTCGCCACAGCTTGAGTAATTTCTAGCAGTGCTACATCAACCTGAGCCATCCGATGAGCGGCCAATCGCAATTCCATTTCATCGACTACCATTGCTGCCAGGTCAACCAAGGTCGCTTGTTGCTTTGGGCTTAAGGGCGGGTGGGGTTGAGTATCGAGCAGACAGAGCGTGCCAAGGGTAAAACCGTCTGAAGTCAGGAGGGGGGCACCTGCGTAGAACCGTAGTCCTGGCTCACTTTGCACAAAAGGATTACAGGCAAAGCGTTCGTCTTTGCGGGTATCAGGAATAATCAGAGGCTCGTTCGTTAGCAGGGCAAAGTTACAAAGTGTCGTATCACGCGGAACTTCACAGGCATCGAAGCCAACGGAGGACTTAAACCAAGCTCTGGACTCATCTACTAGAGAAACTAGGGCAATGGGCAGGTCAAACAGCCGTGCTGCCAAGGTAGTAATGCGATCGAATGCGGTTTCTGAGGGAGTATCGAGAATCTTGTAGCGATGCAACATGCAACGCTGCCAACCGCTCAGTTTCGTTTGCCGGGAGGGGTGTAGTTACAAGCTTTTGAGGCAGTTGGTCAGTCATAACAACCGAGGAGGAAGATGAATCAGAATTGGGTTGATCATGAGCCATGAAGGCTGACTTTAGATTCTAGCCAATACGCTTAATCAAATTGGCGATCGCTTTTGAGTATCAGAATTCCCGATGATCCATAGAATTAGATGGCTTTATAGAGGTAAGCAATCAAAACTTTTCCGTTGCCATACGAAGGAGGAAACGCGGAAGTGTCTTTGGAAACTGAGAGGCGGTCGCCCTCCAGTGGCAGCTCTACCCCTTCTAGATACCGCTGAAAGACTAAAGGTAGCGAAGCTGAGTCATCCTGCATCGTTAATATGATCACTTTCCTTGGGGCAGCTTCGAGATACTTACGCATTATTAGATTTGCTTAATGATGCAAAACTCGATCCCACTCTAAAATTCTCTTGGAAGGGTAAATGTCAAAGGGTAGGTTTGGACACCCACTTCATGACTAATCCTTTATCTGTGCACCCCAGGTGAAAGGCCCACATGAATAATACAAACCCTAGTGTTTGGGTAGAAACACGCTTAGAGGCTACTTGGCAACTGAGCGCTCATAAGGAGGGTAGCTCGGGATGGTCGCCGGAGTTAGCCGCCTGGATGCGGTCAAAACCTGAAAGAGAGTTAACCCCTGAAGAACTAGATAGTATATTGCAGCTGAATTTTTGCAGCACCCTAGATGAATTAATTCGACGGATTAGTGAGCCTAAGTATTTGTAGGTTATCCCCTCTGGTTAAAACACAAAAGTTTTAGGTTTTTGTAGTGTATAGAAAAATTCTATTCACCGTAGAAGAAAAATAGTGAAGGATCAAGGGTCAATAAAACCAGCAATATTTCTGACTAGCCTGCGTAAAAACTGCCAAGCAAGACAATTCTAAGATGTAGTGGGCAAGCTAAACTAGCAAACTATAAGCTACTAGCTGTGCCCGCTGCCTGGGTAGATCCTTATCTGCTTAGAGAAGGTAGACATCAGCTTGTCGTTTTTTCACGCTTGTCTTAATAAAACCGTTTATGCGAACCAGTCAGCAAATTGAGATAGAAATTGAGCAGAAGTTTGGGTTCTTCCCTCCTTTTTTTTCTCCAGCTTTAGACACTCCTCAAGTCTTAGAAAATTTATGGCAACAAACCTGTTCTACGTACGTTGACAATCCGCTACCGACCCTATTTAAGGAGAAGTTGTCTGCTTATCTGTCTCGTTTCTGCCCGGTTCCGTACTGTTTAATATGCCATAGTTGTTCCCTGTGGGAATTAGGGATGCAAGCAAGAGAAATACTGAACCTGCTTGAAAGCCCTCCTCCCAGACCGCAGGATATACCTGAGCATCTTTGGTTACTGGCCGCCCACGATGAGCAACTCAACGTCTTATCCCAGTTAGATCCAGCCGTTGAAGAGAGTCTCCTTCAATGCTCAATTTTTATTGCCTTAAACACAGATGAGACTGAGACCTGTCGGCAGGAGTTACGCCGTCTCTTAGGGGCAGAGAACTACCAGTATTTGGTCACATTTATTGCCTATATCAAAACCTGCCATGCGTGGATGGAGGCATACCCAGAAGTCAAGTATGAAGCGGATAAACGAGTTCAAGACAATTTCGATAACTTGATTGCTGCGGAACCTAAGCTGGCTAACTTCTTCAAGAGTTACTGCGATATAGTCAAACATGAGACAGTCGGTTGGCTCGGGCACTCATTGACGGCAAGATTGTCAGCACAAGAGTTAGCTAATTCGCCACTGGCTCGCGCGTTTTGCTCTGCCTCAGATGGCATTTTGCTCAGTGATCCCAATCAACCTGACAATCCGATCATCTACTCAAATCCTGCTTTCTCCAAGTTGACAGGCTACCAACCAGAGGAGGTGATGGGTCGCAACTGTCGCTTTCTCCAAGGTCCAGAAACTAACCCAGAGGTTGTGTCGCAACTGCGTCAGGCGATCGCTCAACAGCAGGAAATTCAGGTTACCTTGCTGAACTATCGCAAGGACGGTCAGCCCTTTTGGAATGAACTGAAAATCGCACCTGTAAAGGAAGATACGGGTGAGCTACTCTATTTCGTGGGCATTCAAACCGATGTCACCGAGCGAGAACAGGCAGAAGCAGCAATGCAAGCGCAAGCAAGGCTGTTAGACCAATCCCAAGATGCCATCCTGGTGCTGAATTTAGAAAATCGAATTCTGTTCTGGAATAGTAGTGCCACTCGCTTATTTGGCTGGACAGGGACTGAAGCCGTAGGATGCTATATTGACGAGCTCCTGTTTGAGGCGTTTTCCCCCCAGCTCTGTCAAGCTCAAACCTCTGTGGTTGAGCAGGGCGAGTGGCAAGGTGAACTTCATCATCGAGCAAAAGATGGTCAGCCAGTCATGGTTGATAGCCGTTGGACATTAATTCATGACCAAGCAGGACATCATCAATCTGTTTTAGTCAGTAGCACCAATATCACTGAGAGAAAGCGGGTGGATGCTCAGCGCCAACAAACTCAACGGTTTGAAAGCATTAATACGATTGCCACGGGTATGGCCCATGATCTCAACAATGCCTTGGCCCCTATCCTGATGTCAATCCAGCTTCTCGCTGACAGGCTACCAGATGAACAGAGCCGGCAACTCTTGACGACCCTGGAAGCAAATACGAGACGCAGCGCTGATGTCGTGAAGCAAGTCTTATCCTTTGTGCGAGGAGTGGAGGGGGAAAAAAACACACTATGCCTGGAATCATGGCTTTTAGATATCGAACGTGTCCTGAAGCAAGAATTTCCTCGCAATATTCTAATTCGGACTCACATTGCATCTAATGTTTGGAGTATTTCTGGAAATCCAGCCCAACTTCAGCAGGTCCTCCTCAGTCTTTGCCAGAATGCCCGTGATGCAATGCCAGAGGGCGGAATCTTACGTATTTCAGCGGACAACGTTTGGATCGATAAAAATCTTGCTCGCACTAATGTAGATGCAAAGGTGGGGTCTTATATCGCGATTACTGTCTCTGATACAGGAATTGGGATACCGGTTGAAAACTTGAACCGCATTTTCGAACCGTTCTTTACCACTAAAGAGTTCGGCAAAGGCACTGGACTCGGGCTATCGATGGTCGTTGGAATCGTCAAAGGTCATGGAGGTTTTGTAGAGGTCGAGAGCGAAGTCGATAAGGGAACTCAACTCAAAGTTTACTTACCGGCTCAATCAACGCTTTCCCCTAACGGAGCTGCAATTCTTCTGGTTGAGCCTGACAGTGCATCTTGTGCAGTAGCACAAACAATCCTAGAACGGATTGGCTATCGAGTGCTAACTGCACAAGATGGAGTTGAGGCGATCGCCCTCTACGCGCAGCATCAATCTGAAGTTAAAACAGTCCTCATCAACCTATCAATCCAAGATCCTGACGTGGTCGCAACAATTCGGACATTACAACAAATAAATCCACAGGTTGTGCTTATTGCAGCCGATGAATTTGCATTGAAGGAGCAGCTTGAGGATGATGTCAAAGCAATGGTTACAGCCTTCTTGAACAAACCCTATACGGCAGAAGCACTAGCAGCAAAATTGCAAGAAGTCTCTGAAGCAATTCAGCCATAGAAATAGTTGTTGTGCATTCAAGGTCAAGTGGCTTTGTCGAGCATTTCCTTATGGAAATTGCTTCGAGCCATTGCTGACGGGTGACACCTTATAAGGAATAAACCACCGGGTTAAGGGCTAATCGTTCTAGTGAAGGTTAGCCCTCTCTACCAACCGAGCGATCGTTCTGTTTCTCGCAAAGACGTTTTTATACCAGTAAATACGCAAGCTACATCCATAAACCGAAAAAACTTTTAAGAAAATCCGAAGCCGTTCCGTAAAAGCTCTAGCCTAATCAATCCCTTGAATTGACTACAGTTCGAGGCTGGAAATCAAAAATGTTACGGAATTATTACGTTTGAGTGTTGCTAGATACAACTAAAGTCGTGTCGTGAATAATTGTGTTTATTGATACAAAGTTTTTAGATTAACAAGGCGAAATCAGTTGGATAACAAAGACGAGCAACCAAAAAGTCTGCAACATGTTGAGCAGGAAGGACTGCTTCAGCGAATTACAGACAGAATTCGTCAGTCTCTGGAACTTAAAGAGATCTTGACCACAACGGTGCAAGAGATTGGTTTCTTTTTGGGCACGGCTCGCATCAAGATCTATCAATTCCACCCGGATGGTCACGGTCAAGTAGTCGCAGAAGCCATTGACGATCATCGTCTCCCTTCTTTACTGGGCTTACATTTTCCCGCCAGCGATATTCCTACGGTGGCTCGCGAAATGTTCCTCAAGGCGCGTCAGCGCGTGATTGTGGATGTGGCTTCCCACCGGAAGGTGATGAATCAATTAGATAGCCCCAAAACTGGAGAACCACGACTGATAGAAGACGTTCGCTGTGCACCTGTAGACCCATGCCATATTCAGTACCTCAGGGCGATGGGGGTGAACTCTTCTTTAACCGTACCGATTCTGCATCAAAATCAACTTTGGGGCCTGCTCGTCTCTCACGATACGGAACCTCGCTCGTTTTCAGAACGGGAGTTGCGCGTGGTTCAACTCCTCGTGGATCAAGTTTCCATCGCGATCGATCAAGCTTATCTGCTCAGCCAAGCCCAACAACAAGCGGTTCACGAGGCAGTCCTGAGCCGCATCAGTGGCTTCATTCATTCCTCATTGAACTCGGAAGCGGTGAACCAGGCGATTTTAGAGCAGGCTATTCAGGCTCTCCGAGGCTCCGGGGGACGGCTCTACATCTCTAGGAATGAGATGGGCCAAGCTAGTCAGCTCTATGCTTGGGGGACGCAGCCGGCTCCCTTCCAGATGGAAGAAACTGCGCTCTGGCAACAGATGGTGGGCGGCTCACACCCGAATTCAACCTTCACTGACTCTCAAAATGATGGTTTCTCCTCGGCTTACACCATTGTTGATCTCTATCAAGCACCGGCACGGGAGTCCCTACTCCCAGCTTTTCAGTCCACCTCGATTCGGTCAATCCTGATCGTCCCCCTGCAATATCAGCAACAGCGGGTGGGATACCTGAGCATTTTCCGCGATGAAATTGAGACTGAAACGCTGTGGGCAGGCCAGCTTGATCCAGACCAGCGGAATCTTCGCCCTCGGCAATCGTTTCAAGCTTGGCGAGAAATCAAACCTGGGCAAACTCTGCCTTGGAGTTCGGGGGAACTGAAGCTAGCACAAGCACTCGGCAATCAATTTTATATTGCTGTCATGCAAAGGCGAGTAGACGCAATGCTGCGCCACCAAGCCTCCCATGACCACCTCACTGGTTTGCCCAATCGCTTATTGCTCCATGAGCGACTTTCCCTGGCTCTGGCCCACGCTAACGATCAGGGGAGAATGATTGCAGTCGCCCTACTCGACCTCGATCGCTTCAAAACAATCAACGACTCGCTGGGTCATACCATTGGCGACCGGGTCTTGCAAGAAGCCGCCCAGCGGCTCAGCGATTGCCTGCCTGAGGTAGATACGATCGCTCGTTGGGGAGGCGATGAATTTGCCGTTCTGATGACCGAAATTCGATGTGCAGAAGATGTCCTGGAGGTTGCTCAACGCATTCTCAGTGCCATCAATACTCCCTTTACCTCTAACCATCAGGACCTGCATCTCACCGCTAGTATTGGCGTTGCTTTTGCGCCCTACGATGGAGAAGATGCCCAGACTTTGCTGAAGC
The DNA here is from genome assembly GCF_039962155.1 of Trichocoleus desertorum AS-A10. Lineage (NCBI taxonomy): Bacteria > Bacillati > Cyanobacteriota > Cyanophyceae > Leptolyngbyales > Trichocoleusaceae > Trichocoleus > Trichocoleus desertorum. The sequence goes on from NZ_JAMPKN010000017.1 coordinate 53,761, forward strand.
ACGCCGACACGGCGATGTACCATGCTAAGCAACAGGGCAAGAATAATTGCCAGCTCTACGACACTCTGATGAACACCAAGGCTCTGGAGCAGTTGGTGTTAGAAAATAGCCTCTACAAAGCGTTAGATCGAGAACAGTTTGTCCTACATTATCAACCTCAAATCTCTCTAGACAGTGACCAACTCATTGGAATGGAAGCTTTGCTGCGCTGGCAGCACCCCGACCTCGGAGCCATTCCTCCCAGTCGATTTATTCCGCTCGCAGAAGAAACCGGACTGATTATCTCGATTGGAGAGTGGGTCCTCCGCACCGCTTGTGCTCAAAATCGGGCCTGGCAATTAGCGGGTTTAGCACCTTTGCGGATCGCGGTGAATCTCTCGGCTCGACAGTTCCAACAACAGAATTTAGTGCAAACCATTGCTGAAATTCTTACAGAGACAGAGCTGGAGCCTCAGTACCTAGAAATAGAAATTACAGAAACGACAGTTGTGCAGGATGTGGATTTTACAATTTCCCTCCTCCAGCAACTCCGCGAAATCGGGGTCCACATCTCCATTGATGATTTTGGCACGGGGTACTCTTCGTTCAGCGCCCTCAAGCGCTTCCCCCTGAGCACGCTGAAAATCGACCAATCCTTCATTCAAGATGTCACGCATAGTCATACAGATGCCTCCATTGTGAATGCCATCATTGCCCTGGGGCATGGATTAGGGCTCGAGGTGATTGCAGAGGGAATTGAGACCTCTCAACAGCTAGAGTTTTTACGTTCAGTCAAGTGTGATGCCATCCAAGGTTACTTATTCAGCCCGCCGCTGACCACAGAAGCTGCCACGCAATTTTATGTACGGCGCACCTTGGAGCAACTGGCAAGCCAGTCAATGCTGAAAGAGACGAGTCAGCCCGTGCTGCCAGTGCCCTACCCTGAAAATGAGCGCCAACGCCTCGAAGCTCTCTATCAATATCAGATTCTGGATACGGCTCCCGAAGCTGACTTTGATGACTTAACTCGCTTAGCGGCCCAAATTTGTCAAAGTCCGATTGCTTTGATTAGTTTACTGGATGACAAGCGGCAATGGTTCAAATCAAAAGTGGGCTTAACCATCACTGAAACGCCCCGGGAGATGGCTTTTTGCAACCATGCCATTTTGCACAACCAGCTGTTGATGGTTCCAGATGCGTTAGGGGATCGACGATTTGCTAAAAATCCCCTGGTTACCCAGGAACCCCACATTCGGTTTTATGCGGGCGCTCCTTTGCTCACAGCAGACGGGTTTGCCTTAGGGACGCTGTGCATCATTGACTACATCCCTCGAGAGTTGAGCTTCGAGCAGCAAGAGGCCCTCAGGATTCTCGCCCAGCAGGTCGTGACGAAACTAGAGTTTCATCGTCATCGAATCAACCACAGCCAATTGGAGGAAAAACTCAGGCAGGCTCAGAAGGTTGAACTCACCAACCAACTCCTTGAAAGAGAGATCACACTTTGTAAACGCTCCGAAGAGGTTCTAGTTGAGCAAGCGCATCTCGCAGTCTTCGCCGCTCAAGTGAGCGCTGCCCTCGGTAAAAGTGACAAACTGCCAGTGATTTTGCAGCAATGCGTTGAGATGCTGGTTCAACATCTGGATGTGGCTTTTGCCCGGATCTGGATCATCCCAGATGAAGAGAGTGACGTACTCAGACTCCAAGCCAGCGCAGGTTTATACACTCATCTAGATGGTCCTCATAGCTTAATTCGGATGGGCCACCTCAAGATTGGTCGGATTGCCAAAACGGGTCAGCCACACCTAACCAACGACGTGCTGAACGATGCTGAAATCAGCGACCCAGAATGGGCCCAGCGAGAAAACTTAGTGGCTTTCGCGGGCTATCCCTTAATCGCTCACAATCGGGTGGTAGGTGTCATGGCTCTGTTTGCTCGTCAATCCCTGGCCGATACCGTCCTGACTCAGCTAGCTGTCCTAGCGGAGGGGATGGCTCATTGTATTGAACACAAGCAAATTGAGGAGATGGTCCGGCAGCAGACCCGCTGGGAACGCCTGGTTTCAGAAATTTCCCAACGGCTTCGCCAATCTCTTAACTTGGATGAAATCTTAAACACCACGGTGCAGGAAGTTCGCAACTTCTTGCAGACAGATAGAGTCATCGTTTACCGCTTCAAGCCAGACTGGAGCGGAGTTGTGACGATGGAAGCGGTGGCAGAGGGTTGTCGGCCAATTTTGAAAACCACGATTGACGAACCCTGCTTCAGAAACACTTACGTTTCGTACTATCAGCAAGGGAGAACCCGCGCGATCGCTGATATCTATGAAGCCGACTTAAGTCAGTGCCATCTAGATTTGTTAGTCCAATTCCAAGTCAGGGCTAACTTGGTCGTGCCCATTTTGCAAGGCGAACAGTTATGGGGATTGCTAATTGCTCATCACTGCCAGAGCCCTCGGTCCTGGCAGCAAATCGAAATCAGTTTGCTCAGCCAATTGGCAACTCAAGCTGCGATCGCCATTCAACAGTCGGAGATGTATCAACAGTTAGAACAACTCGCGACTTCCGATGGTCTGACTCAGCTGGCGAATCGACGATGTTTTGATGCATTTCTCAGCCGGGAATGGCAGCAGTTGGAGCGGGCCAGCTTGCCCTTATCCCTGATTCTATGTGACATCGACTTTTTCAAGACCTACAACGATGCCTATGGTCATCCCGCCGGCGATCGCTGTCTCCAAGCAGTCGCTCAAGCGATTCGCGTTACCATTAGCCGCTCCAGCGATTTAGTGGCCCGCTATGGGGGCGAGGAATTTGCCATCATTTTGCCCAATACCTCGCCTGAAGGAGCGGTCCGAGTGGCAGAGAAAATCCAAGCCGCGGTTCAAGCGTTACAGATTCCCCATGGCAACTCTCAGGTTAGCCAGTACGTGACTTTGAGTGTCGGGGTATCTAGCACCACTCCTACCTATGCCACCTCTCCAGAAATGTTAATTGCCACCACGGATCAAGCACTGTATCGAGCCAAAGCTCAAGGTCGTAATTCCATTGTTTTCCAGTCTCTCCTTTTTTAAGAGGTCAATGAGCTTGGGGCGATCTCTAAAGTCTACAATCACTGGCTTGGCAAAAGTAGATGTAAATTTTTATACAAGCTATTTGCCTTAAACAGGAGTGGGAACTCTAAGACTAAATGGAGGTTGTGCAAATCCTAGGAGGTACAGCAGATGTATGACTATGAGCTCCTGCATCGGTACTTAGAAGGCGAGCGGGACTTTCAAGCCGCTAACCTGAGTCGGCTCAATCTTGCCGGCGCTAGTCTAGCTGGAATTAACCTCTCCGCTGCTAACTTAGTGGCCATCAATCTAGGCTCGGCTTATCTCCCAAGCGTTAATCTCAGTCGGGCCTTACTTACATCTGCCAACCTAGGTCAAGCTTTTTTGTATGGAGCCAACCTGAGCTTTACCAAACTGGGATCTACCAATTTGGCTGAGGCAGATTTAACCAAAGTGAATCTCAAAGGAGCATTTCTCGTCAAAGCTAATTTGAGTCATGCCAAGTTAAGCGGCGCAAATCTGGCTGGGGTCAACTTAAGCGCTGCCAACTTGCAAGGGGTGAACTTGTGTAGTGCCGACCTACGCGGCATCAACTTGCGCTCAGCTAACCTGAGCGGAGCGAACCTCAATTGGGCCAACTTGAGTGGTGCCAGATTGAGCGGAGCCAACTTAAGCGGGGCGAGCTTAAATGGCATCAAGCTGAGCCAAGCTTACTTGAACGGCGTGGATTTGAGTGGCATAGACCTTAACGGAATTAACTTAAGCGAGGCCAAGCTCAGTGGGGCTAATTTGCGCGGAGCCAACCTGAATGCTGCCAACCTCAACGAAGCGCAATTACGAGCGGCCAGTTTGATCCGGGCCAGTCTGCGAGCTGCCACCTTAAAGGGAGCTAATTTGCAGGGTGCTGAGTTAGCAGAGGCAGATTTTCAGCAAGCAATCTATGACGAAGCTACCCAGTTTCCGTCAGACTTTACTCCCCTGACCCGAGGAGCCCACTGTGAGGACGAGTTACTTTCGGCTTGAAAGGGTGGAACTGGGGGCTGGCAACGACTCATGTAAAAATCAGTCGCTCACTTAAGGGAGTGTAAATGCTTTCCAAATTTGCTCATCAGTCGAGTAACTTGTCGCTTCTGTTAATAGGCTTGCGGAGGTCGAGTAGTTGCCCGAGAGACGCAATAACTCAAGGAATGTTATGGGTGATTTTCTAATTAGACTTGAAATCTTCAAGAAGTTTCCTGGTAAGTCTAGAGAGACGGTTGAACTATCAGACTGGGTTGAACCAATCAATGAGGCTTAGTTTGTCGAGTAGGGAGGACTCCTCCCTACTCGACAAACTAAGCCACTTTACAATTTGCTGGTTGGCAGGTCGAGGTTTCCAGGGTTATTTTGTATCCTGACTGGAAGAACAAAACAGGAATTACGGGAAAACCCCCTATTTCAGCGGCGCTTAGTATCATCAGCATTCCGCCAGAAAGATAGGAATCTTAGGGGTTTTCTGATTTCAAACATGATTTTCTGAGCATGCCTTTGCTAGATGTGGCTCAGTCGGTGAGCCAAAATTCCAGACAATCACAACTCAAAAGCTAAGAGCCGCGATCGCCCCCTCCATCTGTATCTCCGTAACCTCTAAATACCGTTGAAGCGCCTGCAAGCTGCGGTGCCCGGATATTTCCTGAATCACCCGCAGCGGCACCCCAGAACTACTCATCTGGGTCAAAGCAGGGCTCTTCCGAGCTTTTGGTGATCAAGGATATGTTGGGAGACTGAGATTCGTTGCACCCTAACGACTGAGTTAGGATGCCAGGATGAAGCGTTTGCTGAGTAATTCTAATCCCGCTCGTCCATACATTTGCCGTTTCAGTAGCTTCAATCGGTTGTTTAACCCTTCGACGGGACCATTACTCACATTCGACATCATGCTCGCTTTGACAGCCGCATAGTCATCCAAAAGACCTGCTGCAAAGCTTTGGAAAGGCTTGAATGAGCTTTTGAGCGCCTTCATCAGCCAAGCTTCCAATGCTTCTCCTTGACGCTGACGCAGCATTCGTAAGAATTCATCTGCTAACTCCACTGCAATGGCTAGGTCTGGATGCTGTGCGACTACCTGCTGCATGAGTTCCTGGTCCGCACGCGCTCGATTCTCCTGTCGCTTCACAATCAAGTAGCTGGCTCGACGGGCCGTCAAGGGCGGAGACTGCGGATCAACCACTTTCACTGAGCTTTGAGGGGAATGGCCTGGTTTGGTAGGCAGACCCTGAGCCTGACGCAGTTGACTAATGTAGCGAGTCAGCGTCCGCTCACTGCCCTGGTATCCCTGCTGCTGGAGTAAGTTGACCAGCAACGTCGGTTGCCTGATGCCTCCATTCCACCACTTCAAGAGCATCGGTTTGTAAGGGTCCAGGACACTTCTGCCAAACGATTTGCGATGCGGCAAGGTGGCAGGTAAGTCTGGTAGCCTCAGGTAACGTCTCACAGTTCTTACACTGACTCCGACGGCTTGGGCAATGGCGATTTGAGACCATTGTTGCTGATGCAACTTTTTGACCTGCTGTTGTTGCTCAACCCGTTTTCCATGAGCTGCCTGGAAGCGAGCTTGAGCCTTTGCCGTTGCGGTGGGCTTAGCCCTGATGATGACTACTTCAGGGGCAGTCGCAGGCGGGCGCTGCTGTTGCTCAATGGCTTTGAGCTCAGCGCTATAGCTGCTGAGCACCTTTTCCAGAGTCTCAACTAAGTTTTGCACGAGGTGAAATCGGTCAGCCACCTGCAAAGCATTGGGTGCACCTTGGTTCATGCCACTGCGGTAGACCTTGGAACGGTCCCGGGACAAAACCTCTACCCCCGGATGCTGTAACAACCAATCTGCTAAGGTTTCGGCTTTACGATCTCCGAGTAGAGCGATGGGTTGATGCTGCTCTAGATCAACCAGGATGGTGCCGTATTGCCGTCCCCGACGAAAAGCAAAATCATCTACACCCAGCAGTTTGGGCACCTCAAAGTGGGGCAAGGGCAACTGTTTCAGATGGTTCAATAGCGTGCTGCCACAAGCCTGATAGCCAAGTTGCTCAACTAGATGTGTTCCTGCGGCCCCGCCTAAAGCTAAACCAATGCTCTGCAACCTTTGGACTAAGCGAGCGGTTTTTCTGGCCCAAGGAGCTGCAATCTTTGGAATCCGTTCCGTGAAAATCCGCCGGATGCAAGCTGAATTGCGGCAGAAGAATTTACGGACTTTGAGTTGAAGAGTGAGGCGATATTGAGCTAAGGTCAAATCCTGTAATGTTCGCTGATAACGGCTATGAACACGACTGCTCAAACTCCTGCAAACTGGGCATGAAGCAGTCGTTTGTGTAGAAGCAACGGTGGCCTGCAAATGGGCATCCGCTACATTCAGATGCCAATGCTTTAGCCGAATGTGTTGGGTGTCTGGCAGAAAATGTTGAAGGAGTTGCACGACCTCTGAAAACCTAAGACAAGGGATATCTCGATCATGTCGTAGGATCACCAAAAGCTCGGAAGAGCCCAAAGCAGTTCGTCTAAAACTGTGAGTGCTAACTCCCACTAACCCCAAGCGATCGCACGTCTCCCTAAGAATCTCATCCGCTGACTTGGGATTGATGTGTCCGCGCCCGTGCCGTCCGGGAAAGAGATACTGCTTGCCCGCACCCACCCGATATGTTTCCAGGTATCCTTTTAGAACCAAATTGATCGGAATCTGCCGCGTCTCCTGCTTCCCCTTCGTGTTGGCCTTACGAAGCGTCATCTTTGCCCTTACACCTGCTGCATCATAAGCATCGGTGGTGAGCATTGAGCAGGCTTCACTGATACGACAACCCGTGTAGAGGCAGATGCCGAAGAGGGCACGATCGCGATCGCCTTCAAACGCCTCGAACAATTTTCCAATTTCATCAGATGTCAAAACTTTGGCTTGACCGTGACCGTCTACTTTCACTCCAGCAGCCTCAACAGTTACCCGAAGTAATCCTAATTTCTTCAGGTAAAGCAGTCAAACTATTGATGCACCGTTGTTACATCCAAACCGAGCGAAGCAGTTAACTCCAGCTTATCGATCGCTCTCTTCCCAAAAAGGCTGAAACCCTCATTCTGTCGTTAATCGATAAGTTTTACTTAATTCGTTCCATTCCCGCTCCTCCAGTTCTTGGTAAGGCAATAATAAAGTAGCTTCAATCTCCTGCCGCACGGTAGCTGTCACGTCACAGTTGCTATTCAGGCAATCAAGCAACAATTGGTTGGCATTGTAGTACTGCTGCAATTTTTCTTGCTGTTCTAAGCTAAAGTGCCAATCCCGCTGAGTGTGGCAATACTGGGCGATCATTGCAGCAGGCTGGGGAGGAGCGGTCAGCGACTTCTGGCTGACCGAAGCTAAAAACTCTTGCAAGTAAGGATCGTCAGCTACGATCGCGTCAATGTGCTGCTTCATCAACTGCAAGAGGGAATCTGCACTCCGCAGCATCGCAACGGTTAACAAAAAAACTTCTCGCCAACGTGGTTCAGTGATGTGACTGACAAGCCATTCTAACGAGCGATTAGAAGCTTGTAGATTGTGACTCGCAACAATGTTTCGAGCCATCAAATATTCTTGAAAAGCTTGATCACAGAAGGAGAAAATTCCTTGCCCTCGTTCTACTAACACGCCATGCTGTAGCTCGATCGCCTTGAGGATGCCTTGACTTTCTAGCTGCAATTCCTCTAGTTCGAGCGCAGCATTCGGCAACGCTTGGATGTAGTCACTAATTTGTTGTTCAACAACTTGTTGCGCAAAAAAGTAATCTCCTTGCTCAAACGTAATGGAGGCAATTTGACTCAGCAGCTTGAGCTTCTGAACCAATGAAAAACCGTGATAGATTTCGTCGCGCTCGATGCCTCTAGTTTCGTCCCATTGGCCGAGTAGAAGATCTAAACATTGCTTGTAAAACTCCGATCGCTTTATGGGAAACCTGCCCCGATGATGAAACACCCAACAAGCGAGGTGAAGAAACAGCGGCGTCACCGTCAGTCTCCGAAAGGGCAAATTTTCAGGTAAATTGAGTTCTTCAACAAACTGAGCTGCTTGGTTTTGACCAGCTTGAGTCGTTGTCTTCGATAGAGTTGTAAACCACTTTTGAGCAAAAGCCACAATTTGCTCTTGCGTAAACGGAGCGATCGCCACATCTGTAAAGCGTCCGAGATTAACCGCTCTCGTCGTGGTGCGGCAAGTGACTACAAACAGATTCTTCTGATACTTTTCAGAAAGTCTGCGAATCTCTTTAACCACCGCTTTGCGCGCTTGATGGAGGACTTCATCTAAGCCGTCGAGCAGCAGCAATACTCTGCCCTCACGCAATAAGGTTTCAAGGATGGACGAATCTGAAAGACCTGAAGTGAGAAATTCTTCCTGGATATAGTTCAGCAAGCTAAACTCGCCTGTTATGGACTCGTCCGCAAAATCTCTCAAGCCGACGAAAACTGGAACTCGATTGGCAGCAAAGCAGCCTTGGTTGCACCGAATCGCCAAATGTTGCAAAAAAGTTGTTTTACCCGCACCTAGCTTTCCCAGCACCCGCAGCTTTGAGTAAATTTCGACAGCTTGGACACCCTCAATCTGGATTTGAGCGACTTCCCCCAAGCCAACTCGATCAAATTCTTGGGGCGTAGAGTGCTGCAAATCAGCCAACTCCAGCCACTGCTGACTCGGAATCTCCTCCAGGATGTTGGCATCAATATAAATGTCGTCAATTTTGACAGGGCGGCTCATGTCTAATAGCTGTAAAATACCGCACTGCTCCTGAATTTTGTCCTGACGCTGCGATCGCACCTGTCGTACCAGTGTACTAATGTCTGCGATCGCAACGCTCTCAGTTTTGTCATTCGGAAATTCTGCGGGAGGATCAACCGCAACTTCTCGCCAATCGAGATCCAAAACCAAACAAAGTTCTTGGAAAACCTGACGCTCAATCGGCTGCCCAGTAAAAAACCGCCAGACGGATTGGCGCGTCTTTAAGCCAACTTCCCCCGCCAGGTTTTCTTGCGTCCATCCCTTTAGGGCAAAAGCCTGTTTGGCTTGTTGAATTCCGGGCAAAGATGCCTGGAGCGATCGCTTGACCATGAGATCAACCCTTTGGCCTTCACCTCAAGAATTTATCTACCCACCCCCATGAACTTACAATTTTTCTTCGTGCTAGTGATCCACCACCTGACTGAATTTGCCTTTTCCTAAAAGATTCTTTTAGGAAAAGGCCCTTGAATACAGTCGCAAGTGTTGAGTAATAGCCCTCTAAAACGACAAAAAAACGATCACTCCTCTACATACCCAGAGGCGCGATCGTGACTTCTTAATGAGATGCCCTTCATTCAATCAGGAAAATCAGGGATTAAATCAGTACCCACAAGCGATTGTTCTAGAATCTCCCGACCTACTTGCGTCCCACTCGCTAAAGACCTCAGCAGAGATGTTGGAGGTTTCATGGGTAGTGGTGAAATGCTTCACAAGTCTACTCTAGGACTACCTAAGGCTTAGGTAACGATTGCGATCGCCTCTTCCAGCATAACAAACTAAATAGTTGGCGATTAGACTGGGCACAATCGTTGAAGCATTAGCCTCAACTGTTGCCCATCTTCCAGATAAGACACATACTCATTGTCACCCACCTGCATGTCTTGACCTTCAAGGTCTGGCCCATAACGCTCTGCCAAGATGACAATTGGAGCCCGGCTATCGAGAACCGTGTGTTGGCGAATCTGCTGCCCAATGGCGATAGAATGCTCGATCGATTGGTTGTATTGATTGAGCAAGATCAGGTCAAAGCGATCGCGGCCTCCTTGCACTCGTTGCAGAGCGTCGGCTTCATCGATTGCTAAGGTGACTTGATAGCCCCAGGCCTGGAGGTTTTGCTTCAGCAAAGGTCGAACCTCATCATCCGGTTCAAAGACAAAAATTCGCCGGGATGGACGGCTCGTGGATTCATCGTTTTGGCTAAGAGTCATTGAAATGATGCAAAGTGCAATGAGGTGACGTTTTTTTTACCCAACAAGCGATCGTATTCCGCCTTGGTTCTTTTGAAGCATTCGCAAGCAGAAGCTTCTAGCCCACCCTGATTGAGGATTTGGACATCTCCCCGCCGATATCGAATTAGTTTTCGCTCTTGCAGCTTTTGGGCGACCTGCGTTACCCCGGCACGCCGCACCCCCAGCATCACCGAGATAAACTCCTGCGTCAGCGGCAGATGATCCGAGTCAATTCGCTCTTGGACTTCCAAGAGCCAACGTGGTAGGCGTTGTTCTAGCTTGTGGAGTGAGTTGCAGGCCGCCGTTTGCGAGACCTGCGCCAGAAATGCCTGGCTATAACGTAGAAGCAGGTCGTGCAGTTCACCATGGCGATTGAACTCCTGTTGCATGACGTGAGCCTCAATTTTCAGGGCGCTGCCTGCCCCTTGGACCATGTACTCGGTTTGAGTCATTTCGCGATTGCCCATCAAGGCGTTAATGCCCAACACGTCCCGATTCCCCACAATTCCGACCTCTGCGGTCGCTCCATTTTGCATGGTGAGGGTGATAGAGAAGAGACAGTCAATCGGGAAATAGAGATGAGATAAGGGCTCACCAGGACGGTGAATGACTTCAGCTAGCGCTAAGGTGACTCGGCTCAGATGAGGCTTCAGGCGATCGAGTACATCCGCTGAGAGCACAGCCAGGATTTGATTTTCAGCGGTCATAAAAGCCCTCAGGGTGGGTACGGAAGAGGCTCTTTGTAGAACACATCTCAGAATGAGTAGTCTACCGCTTTCAGTCACAGGCAGGGTCGTCCTTGTATAGCAATGGAAGAAAAATGGTCGTCAAGGCTGAAAAGCTTGCTGCTTGGAGCTTCCAGCAATCACCTTAATTTGGCACATAATAGCTTGAGCTGTCCCAGTCTTAACTGTTTCTGGAGCAGTTGATGCTGTAAAAGCCTGATTTTGCGTTCGTCCAGTCCTCTTACTGCAACTAGACCAAACACCGTCAGTGGGACCGTTGATCCTTCGCGACCATTTTTTCTCGTCTGCTATACAAAGGCGAGGCTGACCAGGGAAATATCAAGGTGCAAGCAGTGCTAGAGCATCAACAACATCGAAAAAAGTAGCATTTCTCCAGCTTAGTACGAGCGGTTGGTCACTTGTTAAGTTCGGTCGCACGGGTTAAACAATCGCAAATTTCTTTCCAAATATTTAGTATGCTCCACACAAATCCACCTCGCTGAGAAGTACCCTCGTCTCTGCGCCCACTCTGCCAAATTCAGGTTCTGTTCCCAAAGGCATCTCGATGAGGTACGTCCACGTTCCAGAGTCGGGTTCGTAATTTCGCACAATGCCTTCTCCACCCATAAAACGAACCCGTTGCTTGAGGCGAAATCGAGGTCTGTCGATTAGTGTTTCACTCATGAATAAAAAGCTTTTTGCTCACGATTGACACTCTTTAATAAACCAGAGGGCATTAGATAAGTTTTGTACCTTTTTGGGTAAATAAACAAACTATTGTCTCCAACTTTTGAATGTTTTACTGAGGCTTGTATAACTTATACACAAGTAAAACATTTACTCAAACACGATCTTAAACAGCAGTATGTCAAGATAACTTACATTGAAAAACTACCAATTAGATTGAAATGATTCAAACTTTAGATAGCTTGCCTACTGACTGTACCGATTGAATTTTTTGTCACTACAGAAATGGCGATCGCCAAATCAACTGCGTTACTTAATGTCAATAGATGTCTGATCCATTTGTTTTTCATTCATCAATCATTTCTGAAAAATGCAGTTACTCAATTCTGACCAATCAGGCACTTCTAATCAGAATCGATTCAGCGAGCCAGGGGATCAAACACTTGCTTTTGAAATAGCTCAAGATGAAATTGAGTTGTTGCGTGAGCAGATTGCTTCTCTTCAACAGTATTTGTATGAACAAGCGTGGGAGCTGCAAGCGGTAGAACAAGAGCTACATGAAACTAACCACGAGTTGGCACGGATGAACGCAGAGAATCACCAGTTAGTTAAAGCAGAGCTGATGTTTCTACGGAACATTAAGGAATTCGCTAAAATTCTTTCATCTCCTAAAAGAACTGACAGAAACGCATTAATAAAGCTACTCGACCAATTCTCTGAAAATATTGCTGCTTCTAAAAAGATAGAGCCTATTGAAATTAGCCCAGATGATACAGTCGCGGTGTTTAGGTCCAATAGAACTAGCAAATCTGATTTGCAAGAAAAACTTAAGAAGAAGCAATTTAGAAGTCGAATGAAGGTAACAACCCAACGGCTGCACTTCAAACAGGGATTGAGATGCAGGCAGGCCTGAAAATTGGGTCTGTACTAGCGGCTTCTGAGTAGTACTTAGTCCAAGATTGGCCAAACATGTACTATTGCAAGGTTTCAAAGGAATAGCTCAAGGTCACAAAAGCTGAAATGCTCAACTAGTAAGCAATTGAGCCTCATCTTGCAGGTTTTTATACGTATCCTGTCGCCATCCATCATAGAACTTTGGCAAATCTTGAAGAATGATTGAAAGACAAACTCAGAGGTATGATACGTACCCCCTCGTGCTGTCTCATGACTTGGTTCAACTGTTTAAGTTTTGGTATCACAACGAAGTTTGTGAAGGGATGTGCTCGAACAGAGAAATCTATCGCCTTTGCAGCAAATACCAGGCCCAACATAGGCAAGAAGCCTTTTGCTTAGCGATCGCTCTAGCAGAGCATGGGGCTCAAGTTTGCATTACTTGCATGAGACATGAGTACAAGGTGTGGGTCAGTTTAAGAACTTTGCACGTAGTTGCCTCTGTTCCTGCTCTTGAGAAGACGCCTTCCGCCTCATCACTTCAAGACGAACGGTTCTGACTTAGGTAAGTAATGCACGCTAGTGAATTGCCTAGGATATTTGTTCCCTGGAAGCAGTATCAAGCTAGAGCTTCATTAACAACACCAACGATTTCCCAAGTGCCTGGGTGCACAGAGTACTTTCTCAAGAACAATGCCACAAGACACAATCAGTTCAAATCCAAATCCTCAGAGTATCTTAATGGCGGCCCGTTCAACCTTTGGTCAGACGTGTCTTTTTGGCTTGCAGCATCAAAATTTTCACTGGTGGATAACGGTCACTGATCTCTCTATCTCGCCGGACCCAAAGCTCTACAAAGTCACATGGACTAATGAGAGGGTTGAGTTCAATTGATGGCAGAGAATGCAATAGAGCAACCAGAGAATCAGCATTTCATTCCTTTTGCCAGTTTTTGGGCTGAGGGCAAAGCGGGAGCGATCGCAGCAATGTAATGGGAGAGGAAAGTTTCTTGGTTTGGAGGTTGGGCGATCAAGGAACTGGAGGGAGGCTGAAATTAGAAAATAGAGGGAGTGAATGAAAATGGCGATCGTGCAAAAGGAGTAGGTCAAAAGCGGGCAAAAAGCCAGCTCCGTTGAGCGATTCACCAATACCTTGAGACAACGGGTGTCTCGGTTGGTACGAAAAACCTTGTCCTTCTCTAAATCGTGGTGAGCAATTCGTTCATCCTTAAGAGTCTTGCACCGCAAATCCTCATCGATTTTCATTGATACAGATCCATTGAAATCGCCACTCTAATGTCGCAAACTTAGCTGCCACAGCTTCGTGTCTGAATTTTTATGACTTCTGACTCATCTTCTCAGCAATCAATGTTCGACCCGGTTGACGGTGTGCTTAACGGGATGCCGCGATCGACTGAAGCTGCTTTTCCGATTGTGGGCATTGCCGCCTCTGCGGGAGGGCTAGAAGCGTTTACGCAGCTCTTGAGCGGTCTGCCCATCGATACGGGCATGGCTTTTGTGTTCATTCAGCATTTGTCGCCAGAGCATGAGAGTTTGCTTACTGAGATTCTTACCAGAAAGACCCCTATGCCTGTGCACGAGGTGCAGAATGGCATGAAGGTGAAGCCGAACACGGTCTATGTGATTCCGCCGAATACCCAGATGACGCTCTCGGACGATATACTGCGCCTGTCGCCTCGCGAGAAGACAGCAGGTAAGTATCTGCCAGGAGATACCTTTTTTACTTCACTGGCTACCGATCGCGGCCACAAAGCAATCGCGATCATCCTGTCGGGAACCGATGGTGACGGTTCTCAGGGGCTGAAGGCCATTAAGGCGGCTGGAGGCGTGACGTTTGCTCAGTGTGAAGGCTCCGCTCAGTTCAACGGGATGCCCAACACTGCCGTCGCGACGGGCAGCGTCGATTTTGTGTTACCGCCTGCAAAAATTGCCGAAGAACTTACGAATCTCAGTCAAAATCCACTGTGGGTTCATCCGTTGCCGTCGCTCGCTACGGAGGAATCGCCCGAATCTAAAGATGCCTTAGCGACCATTTGTGCCCTGCTACGAGCGGGTACGGGCGTTGATTTTAGCCGCTATAAGCCCAACACCCTCGGTCGCCGCATTCAACGGCGAATGCTGCTCTATAAGCTCCATCAGCTGGAGGACTACGCAACCTACCTGCAAGCCCATCCGAACGAAGTCAAGGCGCTGTATGAAGAAATTCTGATTCACGTCACCAGCTTCTTCCGTGATCCGGACGCCTTTGAACTGCTTAAAACTCAGGTCTTTCCTACAATTACGCAAAACAAGTCAACAGAATTTCCGATTCGGATTTGGGTAGCGGGCTGCTCCACGGGTGAGGAAGTTTACTCGATCGCTATCAGCCTACTGGAGTTTTTAGCAGACAAAGCCACTCAGCCACCGATCCAAATTTTCGCGACCGACATCAGCGAACAGGCGATCGACAAAGCGCGATTAGGTATCTACCAGGACACTCAGATGGTGGAGGTATCGCCAGAGCGTCGCCGCCACTTTTTTCATGTCCTTGAGGGGGGCGGCTTCCAAATTAACAAGGCAGTGCGAGAGCTGTGCGTGTTTGCTCGTCAAAATTTAGGCAGCGATCCGCCCTTTTCTAATGTAGATCTGATTACCTGCCGCAATGTGCTGATCTATTTTGGTGAAGCGCTGCAAAAGCGGATCATGTCCACTTTCCATTACAGCCTCAGCCCCAATGGTTTTTTGCTGCTTGGCACGTCAGAAAGTGTGGGTCAATTTTCAAACTTATTCACTTTAGTTGAGAAAAAATATAGAATTTACGCCAAGCAGATTGCCACGACTCGCTTGCCATTTTCATTTACCCCTAGCAATGCCCCAATCTCTCGAGTGAGCCATCCTTCGCCCGCGCCCGTTCCCTCAGAAGGATTTGATTTACAGCACAAAATCGACCAGCTAATTGCCGCTCGTTATGCTCCCATTGGTGTAGTGATCAACGACAAGATGCAGGTGCTGCAACTGCGCGGCGAGATCGATCGCTACTTGCGTCTGGTTTCTGGAGCCGTAAATTTTAATCTGTTCAATCTGGTTAGAAATGGCCTACTGGTCGAGCTACGAGCCGCCATCTATCAGGCACAGCGGCGAGAAGAATCTGTGATCAAGAACGGACTGCGCCTTGTAGAGGGCGAGCACTCCAGAATCGTTAATCTTCAAGTCATTCCCTTTAGGGTTCCAGTCATCGAAGAGCGCCGCTTTTTGGTGCTATTTGAAGACGCTCCAGTGCTCACTCACAGTCTGAGTCCTGTTGATCTCGAGCGTTCGCAAGGCGAATTAGAGCAAGAGATTGTGCGCCTGGGGCGAGAACTTGCCGTCGCTAATGAGGAACGAGCCGCAACTCAAGAGTATTTGCAGTCCGTCATTCAAGAGCAGGAGCACACCAATCAAGACCTCAAAGTCGCCAATGAAGAAATTTTGTCGAGCAATGAGGAGCTGCAAAGCACGAATGAGGAATTAGAAACGGCCAAAGAAGAAATTCAAGCCACGAATGAAGAACTCAATACCACCAATGAAGAACTCCGTAGCCGCAATACAGAACTGCATCAGGTCAACAACGACCTCACCAATTTGCTCAGTAGCATTAACATCCCCATCTTGATGCTAACCAACGACTTACGGATTCGTCGCTTCACACCCATGGCGCAGCGGCTATTCAATTTCATCACCAGCGATGCTGGGCGACCCTTCAGTGATATCCGCGCAAATTTGAACATTCCAGATTTAGAGCCACTGATTGTAGAGGTTCTCGAAACGCTGAGCGTCAAGGAACTCGAAGTCCAAACGCAGGGCGGGCATTGGTATATGCTCCGCATTCGTCCATATCGCACGATCGAAAATCAGATTGATGGCGTAGTGCTGGTGCTGCTTGATATTGATGCGCTCAAGCGCAGTGCCGCCACACTCGAAGCCGCTCGTAACTACGCAGAAGCGATCGTGGAAACGGTGCAAGTGCCGCTGCTGGTACTGGAGTCAGATTTACGGGTGAATACCGCCAATCGCTCGTTCTATGAAACGTTTCAGGTTGATCCGAGTGACACTGCACAGTCGCTGATCTTTGAGTTGGGTAATGGGCAGTGGAATATTCCTGGACTGCGATCGCTATTAGAAGATATTCTTGCCAACGACACGACCCTACACAACTTCGAGATGGAGCATCATTTTGAGCAGATTGGGCAAAAAACGATGCTGCTCAATGGTTGGAAAATTATTCAAGACGGGGGCGCACATCGGGTTTTGCTGGCGATCGAAGACATCACCAATCGCAAGCAGTTCGAAACCGAGCGAGCGCAACTTCTGAGCCAAGAACAGTCTGCCAGGCAAGATGCAGAGGCGGCTAGCCGAGCCAAGGATGAGTTTTTGTCCAACCTGTCGCATGAACTTCGCAACCCATTAACGACTATTCTGGGCTGGGCAAAAATGCTCAGTACTCGTCAGTTTGATGAAGCAACGCTCAGTCGTGCCCTAGAAACGATCGGGCGGAGCGCTCAAGCCCAAGCCCAACTGATTGAAGATATCCTAGATATTTCTCGGATTACTAGCGGCAAGCTGCACCTCAAGATGCGGGTGCTTGATCTGGTTTCAGTTGTGAATATCGCGATCGAGTCTGTCCAAATCGCTGCTGAAGCAAAATCGATTCAAATCACTTCCCAGCTTACTTCGCTAACCGTGGTAGGCGACATTGATCGCTTGCAGCAAGTGCTGTGGAATCTGCTGACAAACGCCATTAAGTTCACGCCAGCAGGCGGACGAATCGAAGTGACGCTAGCCCCTGTGCAGGACTGCGCTGAAATTCGAGTTAGCGATACGGGGCAAGGCATTCAAGCAGATCTGCTGCCTTACGTGTTCGATCGCTTTCGTCAAGGCGATTCCAGCACGACAAAAAGCAAGCAAGGGTTGGGGTTGGGCTTGTCGATCGTTCGTCAGCTTGTGGAGCTTCACGGCGGGAGGGTGCGAGCCGAGAGTCCAGGTATTAGGCAAGGAACTACCCTCATCGTGCATCTGCCCCTCCAAAAAAGTGCCGTAGAAATTACACCGCCGAGTGCGTTAGCACCAACAGCCCTTGAGCCTTCGGCAACTATCAATCAAGCGGTTTCTTCTCTAGAAGGCTTATGTATTCTAGTTGTTGATGATGAGGTGAGCATTCTGGAGCTGGTGCAGTACATTTTGGAAGACGCTGGAGTAGACGTGGTTGCGGTTCGTTCGGCACGGGCGGCGATCGCCGCTTTGGGTGAATCTCCAGGGCGATATGATGCGCTTCTAGCCGATATTGGGATGCCGGATGAAGATGGTTTTGCACTCATTCATCAGGTGAGAGCCCTAAATGCGGAAGCAGGAGGACGAATTCCGGCAGCGGCAATTACGGCCTATGTGAGCGATCGCGAACGACAACGAGCGATCGAGGCTGGATTCCAAATACATGTGGCTAAACCCATCAACCCAGCTTACCTGCTTGAGGTAATTGCAAACCTCACGGGACGAGTTAGCAAGGAGTAAAGAATCTATGCCCGGACATGACATCGTCGTCATTGGCACCTCGGCAGGCGGACTCAAAGCCCTCGGCGCAATCTTAGGCGCGTTGCCTGCTGATCTGAATGCAGCCATCTTCATCGTTCAGCACCTCGCTGCTGACAAGCCTAGCCTTCTCCCGCAAATTTTGGCTGATCTGAGCTTGCTTCCGGCGTCTCACCCGACCGACGGAGAGTCAATTCAAACCGGACGCATCTATATCGCACCACCCGACCATCATCTGTTGATTAATCAGGGAGCAATGCGTGTAGTGCGCGGGCCGCAAGAAAACCGATTTCGACCGGCGATCGATGTACTATTTCGTTCCGCCGCTCGGACTTATGGCCCCAGAGTAGTCGGTGTGGTCCTGACGGGCTATCTCGATGACGGCACGGTGGGATTGCAGGCGATCAAGAAACGAGGCGGAGTGGCGATCGTCCAAGACCCGCAGGAAACCGAATATCCCAGCATGGCCAAGAGTGCTCTGCGATATGTGAAGGTCGATCACTGCTTAAGGCTCGCAGAAATTCCAGACTTGCTCGTGCAGTTATCTCAAGAACCCGCCGCCGCCGAGGAGAACTACCCCGTGACTGAAGAAATCAAAATTGAATCGAGTATTGCCGAACAGCAAATGAATACTCAAGAGTTTCTAGAGCATGTCGAAGCGATCGGTACGCGCACGACCTACACCTGCCCTGAATGCAATGGCAGTATTTGGCAAATTGGTCAAGATTATCCGTTGCGGTTTCGCTGTCACACCGGGCACTCTTTTACGGCGAATGTGTTCCTGGCAGAGCAAACTCAGAATCTTGAGAATGCGCTGTGGTCGGCGGTGCGAACCATGGAAGAAAAGGTGACATTCTCACGTCAAATGGCTACACAGATGGAGACTTACAATCTACAAAATGCAGCCAACAAATATAAAGATCACGCTAACAACCTAGATGCCGAAGTATCGCTAATTCGAGGCATTATTCTCAATGGCTTCGCCACAAAACGCACGATCGCTGAAGCAGAAGAAGCAGAGTAATTTGATTGCGATCGTCCTCATTGAAACTGCCCCATTTGAAGTGTAGCCGTTGGGTTGCTACCTTCATTCAACTTCTAGATTGCTTCTTCTTAAGTTTTTCTTGCAAGTCAGATTTGCTGGTTCTGTGGAACCTAAGCATCATGGCCGTATAATCCGGGCACTGGTTTTCTAATTAGGGGTAAAGGTAGCGAAGCTGCAACGAAGTGCCATCCGATCGCTAGAACAATTGAGCAGTAAGGAATTCAGCAAAAAAACTTGAAAAATAGCAACTTGCCCGAAAATGACCATTTCTTGGGATGTTTCAGCTAAATCGTAAATTTTTTCTGGAATTCCTACCCAGTAAAGGTTTCAAGCGTCGCATGGCGTTTCGTTGCAGCTTCGCTACCTTTACCCCTGAAAGACTTGAATCTTTGTCGTTCCCTGGCTGAAACTCATTGAGTTTTGTAAGTCGAACAACGACGGAATAGGTAGTTCAACCATGAGAAAATAATTCGCCAACAGTGTCAGTGCTGAAATAACGACTGAGAGTCAAGCTGTTCTCTAGAGTGCTGACTTTGTATCATTACCCAACCGCTGCTGCCTTGATTGCGCTAACAGACCATGCTTAGGTGCAAAAACCATAGCAGCTACAAAGAGTAATGTTTGCAGAACAACAATACAGCCACCTGTGGAGCCGTCAATGTGATAGCTAATATAAGTACCCATAACGCTGGAAAACACGCCGCTCGCCATCGCAATCAGCAGCATGTGGTCAAAGCGATCGCTCAGCAAATATGCTGTTGCTCCTGGAGTGACCAGCATGGCTACAACCAAAATAATGCCTACGGTCTGAAGTCCTGCCACAGCGGTCAGCGACAGCAAAGACAGCAGAGTGTAATAGAGAAAAGTGATGTTTAACCCGATCGAACGAGCATGAGTTGAGTCAAAGCAAAATAAGATTAAATCTTTTCGTAGAATCGCTAACGTTACTAAAGTAATGACGCTAATGGCAACGGTTTGGACAATATCTGCATCTGAGATTCCTAAGACATTGCCAAACAGAATGTGCGTTAAGTCGATCTCGCTTTTAATCTTGGAAACTAACACTAAGCCCAACGCAAAAAACCCGGTAAACACCAAACCAATCACCGTATCTTCTTTAATACGAGTTTTTGCCTTAATGAACCCGATTGCGATTACAGAACCTACACCAAACACAAAAGCACCGACCGCAAAGGGGAGATTCAGCATGTAGGCAATCACCACACCTGGCATGACCGCGTGGGAAACGGCATCTCCCATCAAGGCCCATCCCTTCAATGTCATATAGCAAGAGAGCGCAGAGCAAACGACTCCTACTAAGGCACTGACTAGAATCGCCTTGAGCATGAACTCATGCTGCAAAGGAGCTGTAAACCATTGAACCAAGTCCATTACTGTTCCTCCTGATTGCCTCGAGTTAAGCGACTTTTGGTAAATGGCAAATCACTGATCGAACCACCAAACGTGCGAGAGAGGTTCTCTTCGGTAAACACCTCTGAAGTTTCGCCGTAGGCGAGAATCGTGCGATTAATTAATACGACCTGATCGCAAAACGTAGTGACAGAAGCTAAATCATGGGTAGAAATGAAGATGGTATAACCTGCCTGTCGCAGTTCCATTAGCAGGTTGATCATCATTTTTTCGGTTTTGACATCCACGCCTGCGAATGGCTCATCCAGCAGTAGCACCGTTCCTTGCTGTGCCAGTGCCCGCGCAAAAAAAGTACGTTTCTTTTGTCCACCCGATAGCTCTCCGATCTGACGATCGCGCATTTGCCACATTTCGACTCGCTCTAGGCTATCGCGCACAGCGCTTTTATCAGATGATCGGGGAATTCGCAACAGATTCATATAGCCGTAGCGTCCCATCATCACCACGTCTTGAACGCTGACTGGAAAATTCCAGTCCACTTCTTCTGACTGAGGCACATAGGCAACCAAATTGCTTTTTTGCACTCGACGAATCGGGAGCCCATTGATCAACACTCGCCCACTGACGGGAGTTACAAATCCCATGACTGCCTTAAACAGCGTTGATTTCCCGGCTCCATTCATTCCAACCAAGCCACAAATCGTTCCAGCTTTAAGTTGCAGCGAAGCACTATGTAGTGCGATCTTGCCGTGATAGGCAACCGTTACATTTTCAATATCAATGCTGATTGGGTTCATAAGTTTCCTTTCCTAATTTTGTAGCCCTTTTATTAAGGTATTAACGTTATATTCGAGCAGCTTGAGATAGGTTGATGCCGGACCGTCGGGAGGAGAGAGAGAATCAACATAAAACACACCTGCAAACTTCGCACCTGCTTCCTTCGCTACCTGGAGCTGTGCCTCGTTGCTCACTGTACTCTCACAAAAAACTGCCGGGATTTGATTGGCTTTGACTGTGTTAATCACCCGTTCTACTTGTTTGGGCGTAGCCTGCTGCTCGGCGTTAACGGACCAGATGTAAACTTCCTTCAAGCCATAGTCGCGAGCAATATATGAAAATGCACCTTCACAACTGACGATGTAGCGTTTGTCAGGCGGAATTGCTGAAATAGCTTGCTTAAGTTTGGTATCGATCGCCCGAATTTGCTCGCTGTAAGCTCTAGCATTCGCATCATAGGTTGTGGCATTTGCCGGATCGAGGTTTCTTAATGCTTTGCGAATATTTTCAACGTAGATTAGAGCATTTTGCGGCGACATCCAGGCATGGGGATTGGGCTTGCCCTGATAGGCATCCTCAGCAATAGTGACAGGTTGTACCCCTTCACTTAAGGTCAGGCGAGTCACATTGGAAAAATTGTTGTAAAACCGCTCTGCCCAACGTTCTAAATTCAAGCCGTTGTCTAAAATTAAGTCCGCCTCTTGTCCCCGTTGCAGATCGCTAGGGGTGGGTTCATAGCCGTGAATCTCAGTCCCCGGCTTAGTAATGGACTCCACGATCGCCTTATCTCCTGCCACATTCTGTGCCATATCTGCCAGCACAGTGAATGTCGTTAGAATGACTTTCTTATCTTTTTGAGCCGGATCAGTGGCGGCAGTGGGGCTAGAGACTTCACGCTGCGGTGGTTGAGTAGAAGCTGTCTGAGGATTACATCCACCTAGCCAAACCCCAATTAGTAAGCTAAACAATACAATCTGATAACGTTTCAAGGCGATCTCGACTGGAATCGCAATACAACGATGAACTCCCATTGGGTTGGGAGGGTGGTCTGAGCATGCCATTACTAGAAGCCTTTCATAATTCTTTCATAATTAACCGTATCACCATACGATTACGCTAGGAAAGTCTTTAAGGAAGTTCATGCCTCTAGGGGGCTATTCACACCCTGTGTCTCGTGAAACGTCATCGTTGTAGTTATACTTCTGTTTCTTTCAGATACTCCGCCACTTCCCGGTATAAATTCATCACATGGCACTCTACAAGGCTGTAGTAAACACTGTACCCCTGCTTGCTATATTTCACTAATCGCATGGCTCGCAGAATCCGAAGCTGGGTTGCAGGCTTAGCCATCCGTTCTACAGCCGATATATCCCTAATGGCCTTGACCTTTTTCTCGGTATTCTTCAGAAGATTGCACTACTGATGAGAGTAGAGGTTTAATCGATCGCTTATGGGTACTGACTTAAGTCCAAAAGCTTTCGATGTAAAGTGAGAAAGGAAAGTCATTTCCAATAGATAAGGCGATCGCCTCTTTCGTAGATCAAGGAGCGATCGTTTTTTATTAAAAAAGGGCCATTTGCTTGAATGGCTGTGGCGATCGCTTGGGGATACTGATTTAATTCCATGATTTTCCTGATTGAATGAATGGCATCCCATTAAAAAAATCGCGATCGCCCTCTGGGTATGTAGAGGAGCGATCGTTTTTTTTGTCATTTCAGAGGCTATTACTCAACACTTGTGACTTACCCTATCCACTGTCATATATCTCTTACAAAGATAATATTTACAGTGCTTACATAGCCTATGGTTGAGCGATCGCCTCATACTTCAATTCATGGTGTGGCGGTCGCAGACTTTAGAAAACTATACGCTTCGTACGACAAATCATCATCAAATTTTTCGTGAATAGAAGATGATATGTTGAGATGGTTTTACAGGCATGACGAGTGTGCTGAAAAAGGTTGAATGGCATTAGGTGCAAGGAGTTGAGGCCAGTTTACAGCCTGGAATTGTACCAGAAGTTCAAGGTTTGGAGAGCGATCACCCTCATCTTTAGTCTAAAAAGACTGGCAGCAAATAGATAAGGGTGGAAATTTTGTGTGGCAACTGCGTGGCAGGTGGTTGTCTTAAGTCAACCTACATTTGCAATCGCGGCGTGGGAGTTATTGCGCCATTTCACCCACCCGGCTCGGCTCTATCACAATCCTCTGCTGCAATCTCGGCTGGTGATGGAGCGATCGCCTACCAATGCAGGTAAAGCTGAGCGAGTAGCGGCTTTGCAGCACTTAGTTCAGGAAGCAGCCGAGTCGTTACAAGCTTCTCATCGGGAAGCAAAACTCTACCGAGCGCTCTATCATACTTACCTTCAGCCCACTCCGACCCAAGAGCAAGTGGCTGAGTTACTCGATGTCCCCTTCAGTACCTTTCGTCGCCATCTCAAAAACGGTATGGCTCGGCTGACCGAAATCCTCTGGCACCAAGAGATCAGCTAAGCACAGCTCAGCAAAAGTGAACAAAAAATGAGCACTTTTTGGCCTGGAAATTCCTGGCTTCGTCGAACACAGTATGACTGTAAGTTCTGCATGTCTGGGTTGCACTCAAGCAATTTCAGGCATCCTCTATAGATCACCCAAATCACCACTAGACTGTGTCTCAGTCCTCGTCTTGAAGCAATGTAATCTATTTTACTTGCTCTTTGCGGGATTTCAGGAGCGGAATTTCAGGAGCGAGATTGGTTTACCTAACTTAGGATATACCACTTAAGACATAGCGAATCTCAATCCGTCCTAACTCCAGCGACCGTTGCTATAGACACTCTCTATTTGGGTAAATGAAAGAACTTAGAAAACTTCCTTAAGAGGAAAATTAGTGAAAAAATTTATACCAGCAATATTGCTGTCTACGTTAGGAGTATTTTTGGCTGCTAGCCCTAATCATGCAGTCACTTTGATTGAAAGTAAAGATGCCGGCCAGACCCTCAACACAGCTCAAGCCATCCCCTCTGGGCCAGCTTTACTAGAGTTTCTGGGTGGAGCCTTGGCAGACAACGATGCTGATCTGTTTCAAATCTTTTTAACTGGGGGACAGACCTTTTCTGCTACCACTATCAGTTTAGAAACCTTGGTGGATTTGCCAGTCAATCAGCTTCTCGGAGCGCCTACAGCCCTCCTGGAAGATCCGCAGTTATTTCTATTTGACGCAGAAGGTAAAGGTATCTATGGTAACGATGACAGCTTTGGCTCCCTACAGCCGACGCTGCTCTCTGGCGAGTTCTCTCCTAGCCAATCTGGCCTTTACTATCTAGCGATCGCGAGTGCTGGCTACAACCCCGTTAGTAACAATGGCGACATTTTTGCGACTGGCACCAATGATGTCCTAGAGCCCACAGGACCAGGGGGTGAATTGCCCCTGAGTGGTTTTGTGGGGACAAGTGCAACCCGTGGCACTTATGCGATCGCCTTGACGGGAGCCAGCACCGCTGCCCAATCCATTCCACCCGCCAGCGTGCCAGAACCGACTGCTGCTCTGGGCCTGATGGCGCTGGGTGCTGGGGCTACTTGGAGCCAATGGAAATCCAAAAAACAGCAACGCGCTTCAGTTCCTCTGACATAGGGACTTCCATCTGGATTTCGCTACTAATCTCGCCCAGATGCCGCCCTACCTCGGCTGGATACAGTCACTCTTTGATCTTTTTAGGAGACCTCTATAATGCCTAAGCCCCCTACGCTTCATGAGGCTAGCCCCTCATTGAATGAACCCACGACTGCCCCTAAAACTTCTGCCCGCCGTTGGCGCTTTGGCTTTGTGGCTCAGTTAAGCCTGCTAGTTTTAGGGATTGCTTTGACTGCTGGCTTAGCACCTCAATACTTGAAAGCGTCCGACCACGATGATGGTGAGGTGGATACTAAAGGCCGCAATTTGAATTTGACCGATCTATTTGTCTTTCGAGAACAAGATCAGAATCCCAACGCTTCAGCCGGTGATCTGATCTTGATCATGAATACAAACCCGCGATCGCTGGCTCGTCAGCAATACTACTTCAGCACCAAAGCTCGATACGAGTTTAAAGTCTCGCGAGTGGGCAACAATGATGCGACTCCCACAGGCGTACCGGATGTAACGCTACGATTTGAGTTTGACAAACCTAATGCTAAAGGCCAACAGGGCATGAAGCTGACGGCAATTCGCGATGGGGCGACCCTGACCGCAAATCAGCAGTTGCAAACGACAGCGCTCAATACTGCTCCCGAAGTCAGCCAGGTCGCGCTCGGAGGTTCCCAGGTCTCTGTTTTTGCGGGTTTACGAGAAGATCCTTTCTTCTTTGATGTGGAGCAATATTTCCGAGTTCGGGCAGGTGCGCTTGGTATTGGCCCCAAAGTAGGTTTCCGCGACCCTAGCACCGCAATTGATTTTGCCAAGGGCTACAACGTCAACACGATCGCAGTGCGAGTCCCCATCCAGTTTCTGCAAGGCGCTACCGCTACAACAACCTTTGATGTTTGGGAAACCATTTCAGCAGCGGGACCAAACGGCAAGTTTACCCAGGTGGAGCGCTTAGCCAGACCTGCAATTAACGAAGGTTTGGTTGTAACCAATGACTTCTTGAATGCCTTAAACAGCGTTGGCCCTGATTTTGAAGCGGCGGCTTTAGCGGGCAGACAACCTGCAGCTAATATTGCTGGTCCCATTGTGGGAGAAGTCAAACAGACCCTGCTGGCCTTTGGCAATCCAGAAGCACGAGCCAATGCCTTGCTCGGTGCCTTTCTGCCCGATGTTATGCGGATTGATACCACAGGCCCCAGTGGCTACGCCAATGCTCTCAATGCTAAGGGCAGTCCGATTCGGGGTCGCTTAATCAAAGATGACGTGATCGACATCACCTTGAGTGTGGTGGCTGGGCAACCCCTGAGTGACAACGTCTCCTACGAAGGTCAACCTGGTAATCCCGCTCAAGGTCACAAGGCGCTTGAGCCTACATTCCCTTATTTAGCCCTGCCTAACTAAGCAAACCGCGATCGCATCTTGATCCTCCTTGCCCAAGAAACCTTCAAAGCGGTTCTCTGCTTTGGCGGTAACACCTACCCGTAAGTGGGTACAAGGGGATTGAGATGCGTCGCAAGCATAAATGAGACGGGATGAGATGGGGCGCACTAAGGAGTAAGAGCTGTGAAACTGATAAACTACGACGCTTCAGCAGCTTGGCAAAACAGGCTCAGAGCAGTTCTATCGTCACCCCGTTGGGTAGCTCTGCCTGTCGTGGGCCTGCTTGTTTTGATTCCAATTGGCTTGGGCTTGTGGCAACAGCAGTCTAGGGCACAGCTCAATCCCTTGTATCGCTATCAGTTCTCTCGCCCTGATCCGGGCAAGGTGACGCAGGCGCTGGAACGAGAGATGGCTTTCTATCAAACTCGGATTCTCTCAGACCCAAAAGGAGGGCTGAATCGGGCAGCTTTGGCTAGAACTTACTTAAAAATGGCGCGCGCCACAGGGGAAAGCAGTTGGTATTTACTGGCAGAGCAAACGGCGCAACAGTCGCTGGCTAACTTATCCTTCTCTAACTCTGAAGCAGTTTTGGTGCTGGCGCGAGTGGCAACGGCAAGACATGATTTTGCTGAAGCTTTGCGGCTGTTGAAGCAAGCCCCAGGTAGCCCAGATGCACTCTCTATCGCGACCACAGCCCACTTAGCGCTCGGTAATGTTGCAGCGGCTAACACAGCGGCAGAGCAACTTGTGAAGCAAACTCCTTCTCTAGGCGCTTTAACGCAACGGGCTTTAGTGAAGGTGGCTCAAGGCCAAAATCAAGCAGCAATTCAAGATTTACAACAGGCGATCGCCGTAGAAGAACCCGAGGAAACCGGGAGTTCTGTCTGGGCGCGTACCCTCTTAGGGCGGTTGTACTTCAAGCGAGGTCAACTTCCGCAAGCACAGGCACTTTACAGAGAAACGTTGCGGATTTTGCCCCAGTATCCCCCAGCCCTGCTGAATCTAGCAGAACTAGAGGTAAGGCAGGGAAATTATCGGGCAGCAGAGCGTTATTATTCTCAGTTTGCTTTGACTTCTCAACAAGCTCCTACGGTTCATGATCATGTGGTGATGCGTGGCATGGCCCGCGTTAAAGAACTGTTAGGAGATACGGCTGCGGCCCAATCTTGGCGAGATCGAGCAGAGGCGCGGTTACGGGAAGATCTGACCGGGTTTGGTCATCGTCGCGAACTGGCGCACTTGTTGCTAGAGCGAGGCAGACCAAAGGATATAGCGGAGGCATTAACCTTGATGCAGCAAGAGGTGCAGGCACGGCAGGATGCTGAAACTCTAGATACCTTCGCTTGGGCTTTATCTAGCGCGGGACGTTGGCCAGAAGCGCGGCAAGCAATGCAGGCAGCACTGCAACCAGGGATTCGAGATACAGCTTTATTCCACCGAGCGGGTGTAATTGAGCAAGCTTTAGGCAACTCGGCGAAGGCTCAACATTTTTTCCAGTTAGCCCAAGAAGTAGATCCTACCTTCGATCAGCAAGCTCAGCGGGCTTTGGGTTTAGGCGTAGGACTTTTAGGGCTGAGCTGAATTCTTGATAGGAAGCAGGATTGAGATGGTTATGAATGTTGTCAATAGAAAGTGGTATCGCCTGGTCAGGCTCAGTCTGTTTTCCCTTTTGGGGTCTCTCTTGCTTTGGGTCGTAACTGCAACGCCGAGTCAATCGCATTGGGCAGACTTAGCGGTGGCAGAGATTAGGGTAGCTGAAACTCAAGCTCAAATCACCCTGACCTTTCCCACAGGTCTACTGGCCTCAGCCGATGACAACCAAGATAACCAGCTTTCCCCCTCGGAAGTCGTTCAACACCAAAGTGAGATTCAGCGTTTTTTGAGCGATCGCATTCGGCTGAGTGATTCCCAGCGCCAAACCAGTACTTTAACGGTTCAATCCGCCGACACGACTACTCTGCCATCCAATCTAAAAGCGACAGCAGGGACTCATAGCACTTTACTCCTGACCTACAATTGGCTTCGTCCGATTCAAGGCCTGAAGATTTACTACGATTTGTTTTTACCAGGAGTACCGACAGCCCGTTGTCTAGCGACCATTTTTCATCAAGGACAAGTGCAAAATGCCATCTTTAGTCCTGAAAATCGGGAATCGGCGTTAATCCAAGGGTCGCCTTGGCAGCTAGCCGCAAGTGTACCGATCGCGATCGCCGGGGCTTTTCTGTGGGGAGCCATGCACGCTCTGACACCGGGACATGGCAAAACCATTGTTGGCGCTTATTTAGTCGGGTCACGTGCCACGGTCCAGCACGCTTTGTTTTTAGGACTAACGACTACCATCGCCCATACAACAGGTATCTTCGCCCTAGGGTTAGTCGCCCTGTTTGCTGCTCAGTTTATTTTGCCAGAACAGCTCTATCCTTGGCTGAGTGCAATTTCTGGGCTGATTGTGGTCGGCCTGGGCCTCAACTTGTTCTTCAGTCGTATGCGCGACAACCAATGGTTTAGTCGTGGGTCATCGCGTAGAAGTCAAAAATCTGCTCACCGTCATCTGCATGGTCATGATCATGATCACCCTCACGCTCATGAACACGAGCACCACCCTCATCCTCATGAACACGAGCATGAGACTCACTTAGATACTCACAGCCACAGTCATGGAGGGCATACTCACTCGCATTTACCCCCTGGAGCGGATGGCACCCCAGTTACTTGGCGCAACTTGCTAGCCTTGGGCATCTCTGGCGGTTTGTTACCTTGCCCTTCTGCCTTGGTGTTGCTGCTGAGTGCGATCGCCTTAGGTCGTGTCGGCTTTGGCATCGTGTTAGTTTTAGCCTTTAGTTTGGGTTTGGCAGGAGTGCTGACTGGCTTGGGATTACTGCTGGTTTGCACCAAGCGCCTGTTTGAAGGGCTGCCCGTCCAGACACAATTAGTTAAGGTTCTGCCTACACTGGGAGCCCTAGCAATTGCCCTGCTGGGAGCGGTAATCACAGTCCGAGCTTTGATGCAAATTGGGTTAGTGACAACTTAAAAACACACTTTAAAAACACGTTTAGCAAAGTACGAGGTCAAATATAATGCTGAAATTTTTACCCTTAACCGCCTTACTCGCTGCGGCCCTAACCACCTTTTTGCCAGAAGCTGCCTTCAGCCAATGGTCTACATCTGAGGCATCTTATCCTGCTGTCGCCAATCCCAGCACGGATGTACCCCTTTGTTATTTCCAAGCGGAAACTGGACAAACATTTGACCTAGGGAAACTTTGTAATCAAAACGCTCCAAGAGTGGAGGTAGCTTCGACCAGTTTTGGAGCCCAAAATTGCTATTTTGTTGATGCTACAGGTCGCCCCTGCGCTCCACCCGCAAGCCAACCGCAGAGTCAGCCGATGATTAAACAAGTAGCGCCATCCAGCCTACTTCGCCCTTAAGAAGCTTTTGTAAGGTCAACCTTTCGTCTTTGTTTTCACTTCCGGATCTTGGAAGCCCTAGGATAAGCTGGCAGCAGTAGAGCAGTCTACAAGACAAAGACCGGATGGAGTACCAAGCCCCTCGGATGCAAGTCAAGCGAATTGTGATCGCTTCAGCCGCGTTCGGTCTGAGTTTTGGCTTGAGTTTTCTCAGAAAGCGCAACTCGTAGCGATCGCTCTGGGTGCCTATGCACGAGCTGTGGCTATTGACGGTCGCCAGAAACGGCAAGCTGGATCAAATGCATCTGTAGCTTACTAGTCTGAAAATCGCCGTAAGCTAGCGATCGCCACACAGAAGGGCGTAAGCAGCAACTGGAAGTTAGCTTTCAACAGTGGCAAGAGCGGGTACAGGGTTTAGCAGCGTAGAAACGGGAAACCCAGTAAGCGAGCGCAACCAATAGATTGTAGGACTCGTTGTGGACTGAGTTGAGATTGGCATTTGGGAGAGGAGGCTGAGGGAGAGAGGGAAGCAGGAGGTATTTCAAGGGTTAAGCTTCTGAACCGTGCATCTTTGAGGCTGAGGAGTTGTTGAGGGCGATCGCGACGCGCAACGAGTTCTGGTTGTTTATGGGTCAGTGGCAAGAACTCAGAGGCAGCGAATGGATTGGGACCCGAGAGATTTGATTGATGGGGAGCAGGAGCGATCGCGGCAGGGCTAAACTAAGCTGCCAGCAGTCGTAGAATAGTAAAGATTGTAGGAATATTTTTAACCCCCTTAGTCTGGTCATAGATGGCTTCTAAGGCCAGAAGGCGTTTCTTGTCTTTCTTTCTCCAAAACTTGTTGACGATCGTCTTGCATAGTGATTCTAAGTAGAGTCATTGGCTGTAGGACCAAACTCTGTTCTAGCAAAACATTGCTCGCAAAGATGAACAGATAGAGTGGCTAGAAGCCAAGAGGGGCAATCGCCCCTCTCCAGCTACATGTGTGTCAGGGCTTTAAGTTGGAGCGCTCTCTAGTTAGCATTAAGGCTGGGCAATTGACCCAGCTTTTCATGTTGAGAACTTAAGATAAAACTCAGTTGGAAATTGAGTAGGCAAGCTATGCATGTGGTAGGTATTGAGGCTGAATCCGAAATTGTCTGGCTGCAAGACATCAGCAATATAGACTATGTCCGAGAGGAGACCTGGTTTACAGCCGAGCCCTACTGTCCTCCACCCAAAATTTATGGACAAACAGTCGTAGGTTACTCTGTCCTGAAGCCAGGAATTAAACCTGAACGTGGTCCCTATACACGTCGTCTCTTTACTCTGAGACCTCATGATCGCTTTTATGACCCACGGGGCATTTATCAAAAGAGTTTTCCTGTGGAAGCAGTTGACCCTAAAACGGTTCAGCCTGGGATTAGGGGAGTCAAGACAGACAAAATAAAAGGTTAATGTAAACCCGATAATCAGCCCTAAAAGCGCATGAGCAATTTTCTGTAAATCTGCTTTAGCAACGCCTATTAGAGGTGAGGTGCTAGCCTTGGTTAGATGAAAGGAGGCGATCGCTCGTGAAACTTGGCAACATAAACAAAGGCGCGAAGGTGCTCTGTAGTGAATGCTACTTAAAGAATTTCATTTCACTTGAGTCCTTTGATAGGGTGGCAAGCTAAGGATTCCTGCCACTAGTGGAACGCATAGTTCCCCGTCCCGGTTACGCAAGGATGACTCACGCTAGAAGGTTTGAGGAATTGATCGCAGAGCACACCCAAACGCTCGACACGATGCGGACCACAATCGAGCGTAGCCGCTACTTAATCAACGTAATGGTTGCACAAATCAACTTAGAGTACCGGTCTCAAACCCTGGCTCTGACTCGCAGCACCACATGGCGAGGCCAGAGGATAGGAGCAACGGTTAAGCTCAAGCCTTTACCACTTTTCCAGGGTGCGAGGTAGCAGTCAGATTAGTAGTTACCATTCTTCTGGGAAGCTTCCTTAAACTGGCTAGCTTTACTCGAAGGCCGACAGCAGAGCAACTTGGGTAGTGTAGCCAGATACAAAAAGTAAATTTAATTGATATTACTTACTTTTTGGTAATGCTTTATTTTATTTGTGAAAATTATCAGTAATTACCTCGTGAGGGGTAAATATTCCTGCTGTTAAGTATCAAGAGGCTGGGTCTTAAGCTCAGCATTGTGAGGAGTAGCTGATGCAACGAGATTTAATGGGTGAAAAGTCAGAGTCGATGCCACTCCTAAGCGGCATTTCAATTCTCTTGGTTGAAGATGACCCAGACACCTTAGCGATATTCGATTTGTTTTTAACTCACATGGGGGCTACAGTCACCACAGCGACAACGGTGAAAGCCGCTCTCAAAATGGCGGCAGAGGTACACCCAAATATTCTGATTAGTGACCTTCAGTTACCTGATGGCGACGGTTGTATTTTGCTGGACACGGTTAGAAACCTTCCGTCGAGTTCATCTAAAGCTAATCCCCGCGATTGTGATGACGGGACACAGTACACCCTTTTCGGAACCTGCTTACAATCAAGGGGCGCTATCGTGCGGGTTTCAAAAATTTTTGGCCAAACCCTTCAATATTGATGAGTTACTTGAAGCGATCGCTGAATTCACCAGAGGCGTAGATCAAGAAACGCAGGTTTACTGCTGCAATATCTAAGTTTCAAAGATAAGCAGTCCGGACTTCCACTTCTAAAGCGTGATTGCACTTTAGTTCATCAGCGACTGAAAATTATGGATTTGGAAATGGCATCAGTTCGATACGACGAAAGTATAAGTGGGAACATTTGTATAAATAGTCCCATTTGTTCTCGTACTTTCACTCATGAAGACACAAGATACCCACCCGAAGCGGGCAATCTCGTTGCAGCTGCTGCTGCTGATTGTTCCGTTCGTGGTGCAAATCTTCGGGGCGGTGTCTCTCGTGGGGTACTTGTCCTTCTACAACGGACAAAAGGCCATCAACGCACTGGCAAGTCAGTTAATGGATCGAACCAGCAAGGCGGTCGATCAACATCTCGACTCGTATCTCTCGGTGCCCCATAAACTTTTGCAGATGAATGCCGATGCCATCCGTCTGGGGTTTTTAGATGTGCGAGATCCCAAAATGCTGGAACGTTACTTCTGGCATCAAATGCAAGCCTATGACTTGAGCTACATCGGTTTTGGCTTGGCTACCGGGGCAGGGGGAGGTGCAGGAAGGTACGACGGAAAAACAGTTGTGATTGATGAATGGCGTTCTTCTAATGGGTCCAATAACGCTTTGAGCTATGGGACTGACCAGCAAGGCAACCGGACCCAGGTAGTGAGCACTTTTACTTGGAACAACTTTAAGGAGACCTGGTATACCGAGCCTGTCAAGGCCAAGAAGCCGGTCTGGTCGAGAATCTTTACCATCAATTACCCGAACCATCCCTATGTGGTGGCCTCAGCGGGTCGTCCACTTTATGACGCGAACAATCGTTTGTTAGGCATGGTGGCAATCGATATTCACTTGTTAAAGCTCAGCGATTTCCTGCGCAATCTGCAAGTGAGTCGCAACGGCCAAGTGTTTATCTTGGAACGAAATGGTTTGTTGATTGCCAACTCCGGGACCCAGAAACCTTTTGTGGTCGTAAAGGATGAGATTCAGCGATTGCAGGCGATCGACAGCCCTAACCCGGTGGTTCGCGGTGTGAGCCAGCAACTCCAGCAGCGCTTTGACAGTTTTCAAAAGATTGCCACGAGCCAAAACCTCCAGCTGTCTTTACAAGGCGAGCCTTACTACGTGCAAGTCACTCCTTGGCGCGATGAGTACGGCTTGGATTGGCTGGTCGTGGTCAGCGTGCCGAAGAGTGATTTTATGGCCCAAATTGACGCCAACACTCAGAGCACCATCTGGCTCTGCTTCGCAGCCTTAGGAGTTGCCTCTGTGCTCAGCGTGTTCACCTCTCGCTGGATCACACAGCCCATCCTGGTCTTGAATCGGGCGAGTAAAGCGATTGCTTCGGGTCAGCTAGACCAAACTGTGAAGGAGAGTAGAATTCAAGAACTCGATGGCTTGGCTAGCTCCTTCAACTACATGGCAGGGCAATTGCAGGAGTCGTTCACGGCTTTGGAAGAGAGTAATACAGAGTTAGAAGCTCGCGTCGAAGCCCGCACGGGTGAACTCAAAACCACCCTAGAAGAGTTGAGGCGCAGTCAAGCTCAGGTCATCCAGAGTGAGAAAATGTCCAGCCTGGGCCAACTAGTAGCGGGAGTTGCCCATGAGATTAACAATCCCATCAACTTTATTCATGGCAACCTGACTCATGCTCAGGAATATACCGAGGGGCTACTAGAGTTCATTCAGCTCTATCAACAGCGCTATCCCGACCCCGGACCTGACATCGAGAGCGCAGCGGAGGAGATTGACCTAGAGTTCTTGCAGACTGACCTACCGAAGATGTTGACATCCATGAAACTCGGCAGCGATCGCATCCGGCAAATTGTCCTGTCGCTGCGGAACTTTTCGCGCATGGATGAAGCCGAGATCAAGCCAGTCAACCTCCATGAGGGCTTGGATAGTACGCTGATGATTTTGCAGCATCGGCTCAAAGCTCGACCGGAGCGACCTGAGATTGAGGTGATCAAAGACTACGCCCAATTACCACTCGTCGAGTGCTATGCGGGGCAGCTCAATCAGGTCTTTATGAACATCCTCGTCAATGCGCTGGATGCCCTCGAAGAAGCAAATGCTGGCCGCAGCTACGCCGAGATGCAAGCCCATCCGAGTCAGATTACGATTGAGACTGCTTTAATGGATGCCAAGTGGGTACAAGTCGCGATCTCAGACAACGGACCTGGGATACCAGAACATTGCAAACAAAGGATTTTTGACCCCTTTTTCACGACAAAACCTGTGGGTAAAGGAACGGGGATGGGGATGTCGATTAGCTATCAAATTATCACTGAGAAACATCAGGGTCATTTGAGATGTTTCTCCACCCTAGGAAAAGAGACTAAGTTTGTGATTGAGATTCCTATCCGACAAAAAGTAGTGGGCTGACCTAGACGGATACTGCCCTCACTCATCAAGATGAGGTGCGGTAGTAGGGATGTCATCAACGCTAGAAACTTGAGGCAGTTTTCTCTAGTGTAATAACAGAGCGATCGCCCTTCCAACTCCAGGTCTGACAGACTGAGAGCCTAGCAGGCTCTGCGACGATCCAGTACCTGCAATCAGGTAAGTAAGGCTAGGCTCAATGATTCTCAGTGGAACTCTTGCACGACTCCTCTAAGTCAGAGCTGCCTCGGCAATAATGGCTGCAAACTTCTCCAAGTGCAGTCTGTGCTTGAGGGAGCAATCGCTGCGGTTGCGTCACAAAAGTCACAAGTTGCCTTAATATAATTTCTGCACCTAAGAGGATATTCTGCTCAAGCAGTCGTGTGTGATTTAATGGAATTTACCCTCGATTGCCCCTCACGCTTGGCTTAGGGGCTTTTTATTGTTGCGATGCTCAGGCTGGGGGGGGATCAATGGATCAAGCTTGTCCACTGGAAGATGTGTGGGTGCTGTTGGTAGAAGATGAGCCTTCTATCGCTAAGTTATTTACCTGGGTTTTAGAAGATGCTGGGGCTCAAGTGATTACGGTCAGTTCTGGTACCGCAGCCTTGAAAACATTAGCTGCTTTTGTGCCCCACGTGCTCATCAGTGATATTGGACTGCCTGACATGGATGGGCGATCGCTGCTAGTACGTGTGAGAGCTTTGGAGGCAGAACGAGGAATTCAGAGGATTCCTGCGATCGCTATCACAGGGTACGATGCGGCAGAACTAGAGCTAGAGGGTCAGGCCCAAGCGACAGCAGCCAGGTTTCAGAAGTACCTCTCCAAACCCATAGAGCTTAAAGAGCTGGTCGCTGCGGTGGTTGAGTTAAACCAGCCTCAGAAGCAGTAGAGGGGATGAAGCAACTCCACCTCTGCGTGACTTGGCTGTTTATCGAGTGGGGGCATGGAGATTGAGGGGGATATTGCCGCGATCGCCAGGGTGGGAGGTGGAGCTAGTTCTGTCACCAGAGCCATTGCAACCTGGAGAATGGGTCAATGCTCCAGGTTGGTTGAGGGAGACGTGGGCCGATTGGAAAATTGGTCTTAGCCTGTCCCCTGGAATTGCATCGACCTGGTTAGCTGGAAAGGCGAGTCTGTAAGGGACCACTTTGTGATGGGCGTAGTGAATAGGTTTAACTGGATTCTGAACAGATAGTGAAGACTTCTGGTTGGCAGCGTTTGATAGAGACAGCAATTCCCTGAGCTGCTTCGCCTTCGAGATCTTCCACATAGCCAGGGGATGCTGCTTGTGCTGCTGCTGCGCTTTCAAAGGGACCAAAGTAATAATTGCAGGACGGATGAATTGTTGTAATTTCCACCCACCAGTCGGAGGCCGACTGTCGCCTGATTTGTGACCAGAAGTCTGAGAGGGCTGCTCGAAAAAGGTTTAACAACTGCATAGGGTATTGAGGTAGATGCCGTAGAATTTCTCAAAATCTTACTAAGAGTATTCCTGCGACGATCGCTTCACTTCTATCGCAGGTAGGGGTGGCGGGTTACGAATCTAGCGAAGGAAAAGGCGATCGCTGTGTTTTGAGCATGCCTTTTCAGGTCCTTTCATCCCTCTCGGATCATCCAGAGAATTGGTCCAATTTAGGCCTCGTGAAAACCAGCACGCTATTCTCTAAAACAAACTTTTGAGGTCGCAGCCAGGTGAGGCAAGGGAAAGCGGCAATGGGCCTAGAAACTGGGAGGGCAATCGCTGTGACTCATCCAAAAACTGACAAGGAGCCATTGCTTGAGCCTGAACTATGAGAGAGTGTTCTCATCTAAATATTTTACGGATTAAAGGTTGATTCTAAGCGTTAGGGTGATGCCATGACGGATGCTGAAGAAGGCCCAGGCAGCAGAGCCCTCCGTATTCTCCTCGTCGAGGACGATGACTGGAATCGAGAACTGCTTGGAGATTATCTACGTCACTGTGGCTATGAAGTTCTCACCTTGGCCCAGGGCTTAGACTTTTTTCTGATTATTGAACAGTTTCAACCTGACTTAGTGTTGCTTGACTTAAAGCTGCCTGATATCGATGGGTATAAGCTGCTAGAGGAGCTACAGCAGCAACCCGACTTGCAGCGACTACCGGTCATTGTGATTTCTGGCTTTGCCTTTCACTCAGACCAGCAGCGATCGCTGGATTTAGGAGCGCGTCGTCACCTGGTCAAGCCCGTCTCATTGACGAAGTTAATTGAGGCGATTGAGGCAGAAGCTCACACTTCATCGTCTTAAACCCAGCTATAGAGAGTGAAGCGATCGCTTCTTAAGATAGAACAAAGGCGGGGAAACACTGGTGATCGCAGGCGTAGGTTGGAATGACTCACCTGAAGCGTTCTCAGAATGTCGAGCAGCTCATAATCGTTATATTTTTAGCCAATGCTTAATGTTGAAAAAATTAAGGGAACTTTAGGTGTGGCCACTCTTGAATTCTGAGTGATATCGTGGCTACGCGGCCCCACGACATCAGTTCATCTTAACTTGGGAAGTACCACTCCTCCACGCATTGCTAATCGTATCCATCAATGCTTGGAACGTCAGGTCATCTTAAGGAAGAGCGTGGCTCAAACTCGAACCGACCTGAGAACAAACTGAATGAGAATTTACTTTCTACTGAACTGCGGCTAGTCACCCTACAGCCCCTCAATCGCTTTCTTTACTCCTACTAAGCCTAGCTTGAAAGAGGTCTAATCAAACCTTGATGCGATCAACCCCCTCTAACAAATCAATCCTACTGATTGAAGATCAGGCAAGTGTTCAAGAATTAGTGAAAACATGCCTCAGTGGTTTAGCAGGCTGGAATATTGTTGTGGTGTCTTCTGCCCAAGCAGGATTAAGATGTGTAGCGGGGAAGCATCCAGACGTGATTCTCCTCGATTTTTTGACACCGGGTATGGATGCTAAGACCTTTATGCATAAGCTCCACAGCGATCCCTTAACTGCCTCAATCCCAGTGATTTTGCTCAGCGCCCGAGCCCGTTGGTTTACACCTCTACAACTTCAGCAGCTCGGTGTAGTTGCCGCGATCGCCAAACCTTTCAATCCCATGACTCTACCAGACAAGATTGCTGATGCTCTTGGCTGGTCTTGGCAAACTGAAATTTGAACTGAGTTTAGTCACTCTCATTCTTAGCTGGAAGGTTATCTCCATGCAGGGTTTTATTACAGCCTCGATATCTTTTACCCCACAAGCAGAGAGAATACTTTCTTCCCGCTAGGACCTTATTTCACCATACGTGTACCCAAGGGGTCTGTTGGTCGGCGCGATCGCCAAGATTGATTGCTGCGACTCCAGACAACACCATTGCCTGTAAGTCTGCGAAAGTCATCAAGGATTGGTTTCTGAATAGCCCAGTTGCGATTCTTGTTCCGATAAACATGGCTGTCTCCAAACAATACCCGAATGCGGTGAGCCGCTATGCTTTGAGTCAAGCGCCCGTGTTTATTGAACTCATCAAGCATCCATTGAGCAATTTTTTCTGTCGATGTCATTTTGCTCCTCCCTTGCTGGGAATATAGAACCTTGTAGGACCGCTAATACTTAAACCCACCAAAGGTTTTATCTCTGTAACAAAGCAAAGAATAGCTTGGAAAATCAATCACCAAAGTTCAACTCGGTTTGCTTCTTCCTTTGATACAAAGATGACTTTATTCATCGATGAAACAGGTATCCATCTAACCATGACACGCTTGTACGGTCGTGCCCCCATTGGTGAACGCTTGTATGACAGTGAGGCTCCTAGTGATGGGGGTAAGAATATCTCATTGATTGGGGGCATGAGTATCGATGGTTTGATTGCCACCATGAGCATCGTTGGCAGTGTTAATACCGACGTGTTCTTGTTCTACATCCAAGAGATTCTGATTCCTCAACTGTGGGCAGGAGCAATCATTGTGATGGATAACTTACCCGTTCATCACGCCTCGGTCATTCAAGAGGCAATCGAAGCGGTCGGAGCAATAGTTGTGTTTTTGCCACCTTACTCTCCCGACCTTTCACCTATTGAGTTATGTTGGTCAAAACTCAAGCAACTGTTGCGATCAGCTAAAGCTCGAACCACAGAAGCACTGGATCAAGCGTTAACCCAGATTATCAACGAGTGCATTTCCGGTGATGATGCCCTTGGCTGGTTCGCTCACTGTGGTCTATTCATCTGAAAACTGCTGTAATCGACCTCATGGCTGCACAAATCAAATTAGAGCAGCAGTTCTCAAACGCTAGCTATGACTCGCAGCCCCCCACAGCGGGGCCAGATGATAAGAGCAACGATTAAGCCCAAAAGGCTTGGGATCGTCCGTTCAACAGCAATCAGTGAGCTTTGAAGCTGGAAGATGGGGAGCAAAAGACCACTTCTCTGCTTTGCTCAGCATCCGATGCTTGACACTCAGCAGATTGAACAATCGGTTTTCTTGAGGCAGCGCATCTGCACTGCCAATGAAGAGTACCCCTGTGCGGTTGAGGCTGCGGTAAAAAGGCTTTAGGACCTTCGTTTTACCCATCTGATTGAAATACATCAAGACATTGCGACACACAATCAGGTCAACGTGACTCATCGGGGGGTCTTCCAGCAGATTGTGTTGGCAGAAGCGTAACGGCGATCGCAGCGCTGAGCACATCCGGTAGGAGGTTCCATCTGGCTCGAAATAGCGCTCTCGCATTGCTACAGGTATATTAGCCATCTGCATCATAGAGTAATGACCGTGCTGAGCTTGGTGGACTGCTTCTGTATCTACATCAGAGGCAAAGATGCGGACTCGCTTCTGATACTGCTCCATGCCTAATTCCTCAGCAAGAGCGATCGCCAGGGAGTAAGATTCTTCTCCAGAGGCGCATCCCGCACTTCAAATTCTGATGGGTTCACCCGCCAACTTCTGAGCTTGGATGCGAGGGATGATTTCAGTAACAAGGTCAACGGGCTATGTCCCTGATTCGCTCTACTTTGTAAGCCCTTCTGCCCCCCATCAGGGCAAATAAATAAGTAGAAAATATGGCAACGTTAATGGCTTTGGTTCCAGCAAAGGTGATGGCAGTTCTCACCTAAACTGGCAGGATAGCAACGCTGGGCCTGGGAGGTTTGATTGCCACGAGGGCCAGCTGATTGGTTGAGTTTGAGGGCGCAACAGATTTAGTAGTCATTCCACAGAATTGATACAGCTGCTACAAGTCCAGTCAACCTGTAGCTGTACCCCTGGGATCGCATGACCTGCGTAGAATGTCTCCTCCAGCCGAAAAGCTTCCTACACCATAGCTTCCAGGAACCCCTCGTTTATTTATTTGCTGGAAGACTCGGAAGTCATGGCTTCGTTTTCCAAAATGTCGCTAATACTCTCATCGTGCCACTTCATCAAGGGAGTCGAGCTGATGCCATGTACTATCACAGAAATCACGACCGTTAGGTAAGTAATCCAACCAATCATTTCACCTGTCTCGCCTTCCAAGCCCTTACCAAAGGCGTAGGTGAGGTAATACAAGGAGCCCACCCCTCGAATCCCAAACCACCCTAACAGCCACCGAGTGGTGGGGCGAAACCGTTCGCGAAAATTTCGTCTTGAACCTTTAGGGACGAGGCTGGTGTATTTTTCCCCAATCGTGCTAATCCAAGCGCCAATGGGTCGGACGACAAAAATCAACGCGCCTGCCACCAGAAGAGCTTCGTCGGCAAAGCGCAGAATCGGTTCTATCCGCAACAGTGATCCCAGCAGCAGAATCACGCCAACTTCCGCCAGTTTCTCTAGCCGCTCAATGAAACTGAGTTGGGAGCGTGGTTTCTCTGGATTGCGATAGCTGCGCTGAGCTACTATTCCAGCAACAAAAACTGCCAGAAATCCGTAGCCGTTGACAAGTTCTGTGAGGGCGTAGGTCAAGAGAATGGTACTGATGGCCGTAAAGTCTTCGAAGAGCTCGTCTACGTGACGAAACTGTTGGATTTTCTGGTCGATCCAAACTACTGTTTTGGCCACCACAATTCCCATCACGAGCCCTGCGGCGATCGCCCACAGCAGGTCAACAGCCACCCAATTTTTGAACCAATGCTCCCAGTTGCTGTCTTCGATCCAGTGGAGCCCAAAATAGACAAAAGGAAAGGCTAGCGCGTCATTTAAGCCCCCCTCAGAGGTTAAGCCAAAGCGTAGCTCATTGCGGTCATCTCGGTCGGATAGTTGCACTTCTGAGGCAAGTACGGGGTCGGTCGGAGCTAGGATGGCACCCAAGAGAATGGCCTCGCCCCAGTTGAGGCCGAGAAACCAGTGACCCAGCAGAGCGATCGCGGCAATACAGATAGGCATCAGAAAGCCAATCAGCCGCGCTGTAGAACCCCAAGCCCACGGTTTAAGCGGACGATTCATCTTCAAGCCGCAGCTATAGAGCGAGATCAGCACGACAAACTCAGTCGCTCGTTCTAAAAACTCCGCATCAGGCCGCAGCTTAACTAAGTTGACGCCTCCAGGCCCCAGCAAGATACCGACAGCTAAGTAAATCAAGGCGTAGGAGAGAGGCAAACGGTTGATCCAGCTCGAACCTAAGGTGATCAACAGCAGGAGTAAGCCAATGACCAAAAGACTCAGAATATAGGTATCCACAAAACCGATGCCTGAAATGAATTTGAGACGTGATTTTGAGTTTAGTGGCCTCTCCCGACTGCCCTAATCACCCCAGAGTAGGTTTTTATAACCGCTTAGCTAGGCTGGAGGGATGACTTGCCTGAACCTGTAAACTTTTTGGGTATCCGCTGGCACTCCCTTCCTGTAATGAACTTAAAGCAAAAATTGCCCAGCTTGAAAGTGAAAATTCTGAAGTAAAGGCTGAGCTTGAGGGGCTTGGTGCTAAAGTCTCTAAAATTGAAGCCAATCAAAAGCAGGATGCTCAACGAGCTGTTAGAGATGTGCTAGGAAGTACCCTTCAAAAGGCAGAGCGAAGACTTGTAGCCTTTAAATTTTAGAAGCTAAGGAAATGTGCCTCTGCACAGCACTAGAGCCGAACTCAGCGAAGCAGTTAAATACTTGGCTCGAAGGTTTGAGCGTCAGAGCTACAAGAATTTGAATAGTTTGTTTCAGATTTTTCTCAATTCCCAAATTCTCATGGATTAAACGATGCAATCACTCCATCCCACATCTCATGAATCCGCTGCTTGTGCTGCATCTTAGCGATCGCACTCAGTTCATGCCGCATCTTTCGCAGTCCATCTGTCAACTCTGTATCCAATAAGCTAACAGGCCTTGCATTCTGACTGGAGATTGCCTTGCCCTGCTCTTTTCGAGACTGAGGACCTATAGAGTGCTCATTCCCTGCCTCAGAGCCGCAAAGAGCTACCCATGTGTAGGCGTCACAATCCACTTTTGGGGTCATCTTCTTGGCCTACCCGGCTCACTTCTCACTAAACGTTTACTTCCTTCCTTTGACCCTTCTCGTTCCTCTCGCAGCTCTCGCTTGAGATCGCGGATGATTGCAGTATGCCTGCTGCGATCGCTTTCAAGGAGCCACATTTCAAATTCAAAATCGTTCATCCTGTTACCCTGCTTTTTGTTTTATTGGGGTAAATTAACTAGATGGGATCGCCAATCTAGTTGATTTACGGACTTTAGAACTTCTGCTGTGGAAGTTCAACCAAAGCGATTTTGCGTTCCTTTCATCGTGCCTTAGGCTTCACTCTACAACTCTATTTGCATAAGTTCGTTTAGTGGGGCAAGCCAAGTATTGAGAAGGGTGAACCGGGTTGTCTAAAAGTGG
This sequence comes from Trichocoleus desertorum AS-A10, assembly GCF_039962155.1. Taxonomy (NCBI): domain Bacteria; kingdom Bacillati; phylum Cyanobacteriota; class Cyanophyceae; order Leptolyngbyales; family Trichocoleusaceae; genus Trichocoleus; species Trichocoleus desertorum. The sequence goes on from NZ_JAMPKN010000017.1 coordinate 96,025, forward strand.
CGCTCGTCTTGCCTTACCGAACACTCAGCCCAAAATCCGCATGTTTAAGTGACCCACCACGCGATCGCCCCATCATTCAGAATTAGAAACAGCCTTTATCCCCAGTTAACTAGGGTAGCTGGGGGTAGCCGACTACGATAGCTCTGGTTAACCCCAGTACAGCTGACTACCTGCTTGGCTGCTGTGCTCGTAATACCGCACTCAACTCCTACGGTAGTCGGCCTCTAACACTGGCTACCGCAGTCGCTAGCGGATAATAATATTGGGTGATCAGGTAACCGAGTGAGCGTGTACGCGATCGCGGGTAGCCCTGGTAATACCGGAGTTACCGACTGAATTGAGTGCTAGGCCTAGAGCTTTAAGCTTAAAACTTTGGCTCATCAACCCTGGCAAGGCCATTAACTAGGGCGGACTGATAGGAGACATTTGGAGACCAACCAATGACAGCAAAGGAACTCATTATCCAGGAGCTAAAGCAAGTTCCAGAACCACTTTTAGAAGAGGTTTTAGATTTCCTGCAATTCCTTAAAATGAAACAGGAACGAGATTGGCTAGAGAATGAAGTTGACTTGAGAGATGCTCATGCAGTTCTAGCAGAAGCTCAGGAGCAGGGAACGACCTCTCTAGGCAATCTCAAAAGAGAGCTTGGTTTATAAAGCATGACTTATCAAGTTGAGATCGCCCTGCTGCAAAGCGCCAAATTATAGAAGCTAACACCGACACTGCAACTGGCAATTGTTAAGCGTCTTGAGGAATTGGCAGTGGAGCCGCGTCCAACTGGTGTTGTCAAATTAGAAGACTCTAATAGCTTGTATCGAGTACGGCTAGGGGATTACCGAATCATTTATGAGATTCAAGATACGCAGCTGTTAGTTGTCGTTGTCAAAGTTGGGCATCGGAGTGATGTGTATCGGTGAAGAGAACCCATCAAATCTAGAGGATGCAACCTACAACGGAGAAGTAATTCCCCAGCCACCTAACTTGCCAAGGACCCTGGGAAAGACTTAGGGAATCGGGTCTTCTCAAAAATTCTGATGACGCGATCGCTTGAGTGCAACATGCCGAGTGAGTTGGCAGCTTAGCAGAGGGATCAATCAATGAATATGCATAAAAAGATTTACCACTACTGGATTACCGAGGATGTACATCAGTGGGCTTGGGAGACGGAAACGGCGAATCTGAATCGTTCGCTAGTTCCCTATTGAGTTTCTATTCTGAAGACTGTTTACCCAGGAAACTCTAAAAATTCTTGCTCTTCTTCAGGCGTGGGTTTAGGTAAGTTTCCAAGCAAGTCAGATTCAATCGTTGATGTTTCAATGTCAAGGAGTTCTGCTGCTTCATCTATAGTAATGAGTCCATTGGTAATAGCTTGTCTAACCTTTTTATGTATAGAAAAGGGGTAGCGCTCAAGCAAGAGAGTTTTACGTTGAGGTATGCGGAAATCTTCGGGGTTAAGTCCCATCTGTTGTGCCATTGCACTAGGACTGTACTGCTTCCACTCTTCATACTGCTCTAACTGGATAAGCCGCTCGTGTTTAAGGCGTACCAGCAAGGTGCCGTAGCTGACACCGAACCATGCTGCCAGAAATAAGGCTTTATAGTGATCAAGTTCACCTTGCTCTTCATGTTCTTTTACCAAGCGTCGAAGCTCTTTGCCGGGAACCAGAAAGTGTGCTGAAAAGGCATCGGCAAATACTTCTTCAGATCTTTTACACTCGTCCTTACTACTTACAATGCCTTGCAGTTGGTAATGATAATAAGCATGAGCAAATTCATGGGCCAGAGTGAAAATTTGACGCCCAGGTGCTGTGTCGCAGTTAACTATGATGCAATAACCCAGTTTTGGATGATTATAAAAGGCTCCTGAGACGCCATCATCACCAGAAATTGAACCTAAGGGTGCTCTGTAGACTAGAATGCCTTGCTCATCCAAAAACGTATAAAGATTAGGCATTTTATCAAGACCAAGCTTAAAATGCTGGCGGACAGTGATCGCTAAGGTTGAAGCTCGTCGAGCATCAGTAATAACTTGTCCCTCGTCTAGACTGCGAGGTGGTCTGCCAGGGCCTAAATGTCTGTATCCTGTTTGCTCTAGGAAGCTGGCCCACTTATCCAAAAAATCTAACCAGCCTTCAAATACAGGCTTTATTGCGGAATGGTCTTGCAAGCCGCGATAAAGGATGGTGCGCTCGTATTGTTCGTTTAGATCTACCTGTCCTAAAAGGTATTCCTTCTCAACTTTGTACAGCTTGGCTAGTTCTTCAACTTGATACCGGGAAGGGATACGGTTTTCGTTCTCCCACATAGAGACTAATTCACGGGGTATTCCTAAAGAGTGAGCTGTTTGTTCTTGAGTCATTGCAGCACGTTCTCTTCGCTCTTTTAGGCGTGTACCTAGCCCCATCGTCATATTTCCTTACTTATTTAATCTTTTGACTATAGAAATATAGTTTTTTCCATGATAAGCTGGTTAGCTTTTGACTTTGTTACTGATTTATTCTAGATTCTTTCATGCCAGAATTCCCATACAGAGCTACACACAGCTCAAATTTGTTACGCTAAAATTTTATCAGTTGTATTTTCTTGAGTATTAAATCAGGGGTTACTTGGTAGTCCTATTTTGTAAAGAACGAAAATATCCAGGAATCTCAAAAGCTTGACAGCGTTAGCGTGCTGGGTACAGGTTACTTCCTTCCGTCCTTTATGAAAGTGCACTACCGATTACTTATTCTTAAAATGTCGAACGTGCTTTGAGGTAGGACTCGAAGCACGTTCACTAAAAACCCAAGACCGAAAGCCTTGGATCTTCCTTACTTAACCAGTGGAAGCGTACCCTGGGCTTTCGACCGTCGTCAAGTCCTTAAAGAAGAGGTCACGCATGATTTTGATTACTTACGATCTAAAGAATCCAGGACAAAAGTACCAGAAGCTTACTGAGGCTATTCAAGCTTTGGGGCCGAACTTACACTGTTTACTCTCTACATGGTTGGTGGAGACTAACCTCAGCCCTGAGCAGGTGACCCAAAACCTTATACATCATATTGATGACAATGATCGCTTGCTCGTTGTTACATTCGATCGCTACACAAGTTGGGGTTGGTTAACACAATCAGAATGGCAGTGGATTCACAAGACACTCGGCATTCGCCGATAGAACTAGACTTCTATTCTTGTTATCTCTAAGTTGGCAAAACTAGCTGAAGGGTATGGCTAGGCTTACAGGAAAACTGTGATTTCTAGCGTTATTACACATTTTGGGCTTGATCTAAATGTCCGAAAATGTGTAATAAGCACCTTTGCAGAAAAACAAAACATTGTAAAGTTTGGGGATTCTATCTTGGCTTTTAATCTTCAAAGCCTCTATGACGAAGCTAATCGAGACGCTAACAACGTTTGTGATTCTGAAATAGAGTTTATATCTCGAAAAAGCTTACCACAGAGTGATGATGCTTTTCTTGAAGCACCTAAATGGTTCAGGATTGAGAATGTTGCTTGTTCATTTATAGATATGGTTGGATCGAGCATGATAGATTATCAAGCCCATCCAGTAACCTCGTGCAAAATCTATCAAGCATTCACAGGTAACTTAGTGCATGTTTGGAGAGCTTTTGGAGTTGGATTTTTTGATCTCAAAGGAGATGGAGGTTTTGCTTTATTTGATGGTGAAAATGCTGTGGTTAAGGCATTTCTAGCTGCTGAAGTTTTTCGTAGTTGGGTAGATCTGTACTTAGATGCAAAAATTCAGAAAATAACCAAATCTAATGTATCAATTAAGACTCGCTCTTCCGTTCATATAGGTACTGTTGATGTCAAAAGAATAGGCAAGAGAGGTACTCAAAATCAAAATCATGTTTGGTTAAACTCAACTATTAATCAGTCCTCTAAGCTGTTAAATATTGCCTCTCGTGAAGAAGATGAGCTGATTGCATCTGAAGCGGCATATAAAGTTCTTAAAGAGTGTGAATTTATCAACTTGAGTTGCGATTGTGATATTTGGAATGGCAGAAAAAACCGTCTTTGGAAATTCCATGAACATGAGGATCTTCATAAGTACGGGTTGCGAGGAGGATGGCACTTAAAGAGTATGTGGTGCCAGCAACATGGGAATACTTACATGGAGAATATATTTGATGAATATGGGATCAAACTTGCCTAAGGTTAATAACTTGAGTGACACAGTTGAAACAATTGATGTTTTTGTTCATTTATCTCGGGTTGAGGAGTGGATTCGAGCTTCGGATGAGAAAGCCACGGGCTTATTAACAGCTACTACACTGTTAGCAGCAGTTATTGGACTGTTGCTAGCTGAAGCAACTAAAGCAACTTCTTTCCCTTTGCAAAAATCTATAATTATTTTACTTTTATTGGCTCTGGTTTTAAGTTGTGTTGGTGGAATATTCTCTATACTTGTTTTAATTCCAAGGCTTAATTTCTTAGTTGGAATAAGGCGAAAAAAAGATAAACTAAACCTTAAAAAAGATAGAGTTAACCTTATAGGACAAGGTAATCCTCTTAATTTCATAGATGTAGCTAAAATGAGCCTACTTGACTTGAGGTCAGACTGGCCATCTATTCGGTATCAACATGATTTACTAATTGAGCAATATCATGTTATTTCTCGAATAGCTCTAGAGAAAAATAAAGCGCTAGCTCGCTCAGGGCAGATACTTATTCTCTCACTTGTAGTTGTTGTTACTGCTGGTATTTTTCTGGGAGTTGCTGAGCTGACAAACTAAAGAAAGGCTACTGGATTACCTCAGCCCCTAAACTTTACTGTCGCGTTCCGTGCTATCTGGGCTCTTACGCTGTTTTAGTGAAACGATCCCCGCCAGTGCCTCATAAAACCAGTGGTTGGTTGTTCTAGGGTTGGTATCTGTCGTGTTTCGCGCTTTATGGGTTCATACGCTTTTTTGGTGAAGCGATCGCAGCCTCTGATCGTAGGACTCCTTATGGGCTAAGTTGGGATTGGCATTCGGGAGAAGAGGCTGAGAGAGAGGGAATCTTACATCAAGCCGGCGATCGCACGTCTCCCGCAGAATCTCACCGGCTGACTTGGGGTTAATGTGGCCCCGCCCGTGGCGTCCGGGGAAGAGTTACTGTTTACCTGCCTCGGCCTGGTACGCTTCCAGGTAGCCCTTTAGAATCGAGTGCACGGGGATTTACCGTATCTCCTGCTTTCCCTTCGTATTGGCCTTACGCAAGGTAATCTACATTCTGACCCCAGCTGCGGCATGAGCATCTGTGGTCAGCATTGCTTCAGGCTAATTTTCTTCACCCTTCCGCCTAAGATGCCCAGAACCGGATTAGATTGAATTTGATGAAAGGCGCGATCGCTCCAGCAACCACCGCAGCAACAACGGTACTTCAAGGAATCTGCATGGGGCACGATTGGGCACCTTAGATGAAAGGCGACCGCACGGCTAAGGGGCAATTACTGGGTGGTGCGATCACCCCTTCATTTCTTAGAATTTCTTGCTGAGATGTCTTCCAGAATGCTTGACTTCAGGGGATGCCGCTCAATAATTGGGCTTGATAGCAACTTTGGTCATCAACAATAATCTGGTGGAACCCGATACTAGCGATGTGTGTACGTCCACTGCCTTGGTAAGAACCAGTTAGTCAAACGATAAAAGTACGATATCGCCTGCTTGCGCGGCACTTTTGAAGAACCCAATTAACTGGGTACAGAGATTGAGAAGGTGCGGTTCCATAAGTTGAGAGTGTCAAGAATTTTGTGTAAGCCAGAGTTGGGATCAGTGGGATAGGCGGTCTGGGAACTCGATGGCAAAGCGCGAGAGTGCTTGTTTCCAGTTGGGGATCGGCATCGTCCATCGCTTGGCAATATTAGTCAGGGCCAGGTAGAGCAACTTGAAGACAGACTCATCACTGGGGAAATGCCCCTTGGTCTTGAGCACCTTACGCAAAGAACGATTGAGTGACTCAATGGCATTGGTAGTGTAAATCACTCGTCGAATATCTGCCGGATAGTCAAACAACGGAATGATGTGCTCCCAGTGCCGCAACCACAACTGAGTGATAGAGGGATAATGCTCGTCCCACTTCTGGGCAAAGGTTTCGAGGGCTGACTCCGCTTCAGCAACCGTGGCGGCTTGGTAGATGGGTTTGAGGTCGGCTACGGCTTCGCGCTGCAACTTCCAGGGCACATACTTGAGCGAGTTACGCAGCAGATGGACGATGCACAACTAGACCCGAGCACGAGGATAAACAGTCTTGATGGCTTCTGGAAATCCCACCAGACCATCAACACAAGCGATAAAGATATCTTCCACTCCTCGGTTTTTCAATTCCGTCAGCACCGAGAGCCAGAACTTAGCTCCTTCTGCTGGGGACATCCACATCCCCAGCAGTTCCTTGTGCCCTTCGAGGTTGACTCCCAAGACGAGGTAAACAGCCTGAGACCTAACTCGTCCTTCGGAACGGACTTTGACATAGAGGGCATCTAACCAGACGATGGGATAGACTTTGTCCAAGGGTCGGGCTTGCCATTGCCGCACCTCTTCAGCGACCGCATCGGTGACCTGACTAATCAAGGTGGCAGAAATTTCCACCCCATAGAGCTCTTCCAACTGGGCTTGGATATCCCTTGTGCTCAATCCTCGAGCATAGAGGGCGAGGATTTTGTCATCCAACCCGCTGATGCGTCGTTGTCCTTTTCTGACTAGAACAGGTTCGAACTGGCTGAAGCGATCCCGGGGCACCTGAAGTTCGAGGGTGCCGAGTTCGGCTTGCACCGTCTTCTTGGAGAAGCCATTGCGAGAATTGCGGCGCTCCTTGGGTGGCTCTGCTTCAGCAATGTGGGAGTTGTGCTGGTGTTGGAGATGATGAGTGAGTTCTGCCTGCAGGGCCTTTTCCACTAGACGTTTGGTGAGCTGCTTCAGCAACCCTTGTTCTCCAAGAACGGCTTCGGGTCCGGAGTAATCTTGCAGCAGTTCATCGAGTAACTGGTCGACTTTGGCAGCAGAAGGATGGGATTCTTTCATGGGCGGTCTCCTGTCATTGGATGTTATTTTGACCGCTTACACAAAATAATTTACAGTCTCTATAAGTTCTACCCTCATAAGAGCCAAGCAAGGTTCCTACACGTAACTTTAACGTCTCTTCGGGCATGCACTCTAATGCCTCAGCTATTTTGATAACTTCATTAATAGGCAGATAACGAACCATCCCATAGGTCGCTTCCCAAGCCGTGGGTGTACCACCCATAAATACGTGATGTAATACAGTCTTATTCTTGTTTCTACTGGCAAAGGGGACATCACCCGTAAATAAAAAGTGAAGCGATCGCCAGTATTTATCAAGCTCTAGATAGCAGCCACTGGATCTTAAGGCTTTAAAGTAGGCATGAATCTCTTCATCAGTTTCGAGATCATCCCCAAAATAGATACTGGCATAGACAGCATCATTATGCAGGTTCTCAAACTCATCAGGGGTTATACGCCTATAGCTTGCTTCAATGCCCATACAAACAGAACCTACTGGCTCTCCAAAGATAATTTGGCTGCGGCCTTGCAACAGTTTGGTTCCCCACAGAAGCTTGCAGCATAACTATTATTAGTTATTGATACTTTATGTGATCGCAGTTGGTGGGTTGAGGCTGGGTTTACACACGAACCTATGAGGGTGGGCGATCGCGCCTAAAATAGAATTACTTCTGGGACGGACTGGGCTACCCGCAGCATTGCTGCCTTTGGGTTCGACTCCCTAACAATTCGACAACGACAGCGGCTCTGACACTCGCAGTCAACTCCCGGCGCAACAACCTGATCAATGCGAAACCACAAGCCCCCGGTTGAGTGACCCAGGCAGGAAGAGCAGTGACGAGATTGAATGTCTAGGCTGCGCTTTGCCTCCCTCGCGCCGTAGCTCACACGGGTCAGCTTCTCCGACTTAAAGAAGGCAGTTCTAGCGCTCACGCCGTAGGACTTGGCACGTGCAAGGATTTGCTTCTCGCTCAGCTCACCTTGAGCAACAGCATCTCCAAACCCTTGCAAATGTTTGTATTGCCGCCTCAACTTCTGACCGGCAGTGCCAAAGTGACGCGCATTAAGCTGCTTCTCTCCACCCGCCACAAACGCCGCCATTCTCAGGTGAGAGAGCTTGACATCCTCAGCTATCCTCAATTGAAACTCTGCCACGCTAATTTTGTCTTGCGTCGGCAGTCGAGCATGATCGCTCAGTCGAGTCTCTAGCCGAGTTGCCTCCGCATCGACTAACCGCAAAACTTTGGCACGGCAATAAAACGGCGATCGCCCCCGTGAAATTTTCCAGTCCGGCGATCGTAAATTGCTTTGTTCACTGAATTCGTGGGCCGTGAGCATTGATTGCTACTCTTCCCATCAGGCCAGTTGAGGCAAAGGTAGCAGAGAGCTGGGTGCTGAAGAGGGGCGATCGCGGCTCAGCTACACTAGTTTTCATTACTAGGTGATGCACCTATATGCTGTACAACCGTGAGGCGATCGCTGAGTTCTGGAACAAGTTCGATCAAGAGTGGGATCTCAGAAATCGCAGCACAATCATCGTTCTTGGTGATGGCTCTTTGCAACTCTCGGATTACAAGGTTTATATCAACCAGAATATTTATGGCACTGGAGCAAAGTTCGCACACCTAGCCCCTCCCAACAGCGTTTATGTCCGCTTACGAGCAGGAGCCTACTGCGTTGTTGTTCGAGAGCATGATGTCATGAAGCCAAACCGATTAAAATCAACCCCCTTGCAAGTCGAGATACACGATGACGAGCAAATTATGATTCGAGCCACGTTGAATGAAGGGCAGCTTCTACTCACGCTTGCCATTGCTACTAACTGAAAGTAAAAAGGTCCTGATTCCGTGCAACTACCAGCGGTGGTCGCTGTGGTGAAGTGCAAACAGGCGATCGCTCTGGTGGCGCAAAAACTAGGCCAAGCTTTGAGATTCAGAAAATTTCTGACTTTGAGCTGAGTGCTGGGTAGGGCGATAGGGTTTGGCGCGGTGAAAAGGGACTGAGGGGCGATCGCTTTCTTGATTCTTTAAGTTTTGCCTCGTTAACGAGACTTGCTATCCCCCTGCATCAATGACAATTTATAGCGTTTCCTAATCCAGTGAGGTACGGGTAAAGTGTAGAGACTTCTCAGTGTTTCAGGGGCAATGAAAGCATACTCGCTTAGCTATGGCAAAAGATTATTGATACCTACGCTGAAGACAACATTTCTCAACGACAACTCGCAGCACGGTTCCGAGTGACTTTGAGCTTTATTTACCTCCCTATTCTCCTGACTTCTCACCCATCGAAAACTGCTGGTCGAAGTTAAAGAGTTTGCTGCGTTCAGCGGGAGCTACAGCTAGTCTGATAACTAACCCCCTCTTGAAGTCAGATTAGAAAAATATCGAGCTAAGAAGGGTGGAGCTACTAGGAGTATCGTCTGAGACAACACAAATAGAGGTATTGTCCACCATTCTAAGGAACCGCCAACTACCTGCCATATCCAAGCTATGGCCGCAAAGACAAGTGGTAGTATCACCGCTAAGTAAATAGTTGTTCTGATGGGGTACGAATAGCGATTGGTCTCAAGCCCTAACCAACAACCAAGGATTTCCCCAACCCACAGCCCAGGCCATCTGCCCTGCGCATAATAACCGACGACTCCAAGGTAGATATCAGGAATAAGAGTAGAAATGTAGCGATCGGCTAAAAACTGACCAACATACATTCCTATAATGCCAGCCGTCGCGCTCCAAAAGATGACGACGCTATATTCTTGCTTATGGTTTCTACGTTGGAGCATACGGCAATTGTGAGTCAACTTAGGCACAGAACAAAAGCTTGTAAATATTTGGTGAAAAGGATTTCATAGGAATTATTCCTTTGCAGTATGAAACCCTTTTCACCAGACTATATCTGTGGCTTTACAGCCCTTTGGCAATTTTGGATTTCAGCTCTCTGATGCTTACCAGAACGGTACATAACGGCAACCAGGGAAGATAAAAAGCAGAGGGAATAAACCAAGAAGAGCGCGGGTCTCCGAAGTCAGGACAAAGCACAACGCTCCAGGCCGCTAGGAGCACACTGCCAATGACGACATAAGAGAGTGGCATCCCGATCCAAATCAAATAAGTGCTCAATAGAGGGGCCACAATGGAACCGATGAGACCAGCTGTTTCAAGAGAAAACGGTACCTTATCAGCGGATGGTTCAGGTATATAGCCAGAATGAGCATCGGTTTTAGCCCAGACAGCGGCTGAGACTGCAACAAGGTAAGCCCAGACCACAGCTCCAACGATCGATCCGCAAATGGCCCCTAACAAGATAGCCAACCAAAATTGCATCAAAGTTTAACCCCTTTCCCTTCTGGCAAGTGGCTTCAGTGTAAAACAGCGGCTTTGAACTTCCTTCTTAGAATGGACAGTCAAGAAACTGTCTTTGAGGGCGATCGCTCTGGTGAAGTAGAGGGGCGATCGCTCTGGTAACGCAGAACCTAGGCCCAGCTTTGAGCGTCAGAAAATTCCTGATTTTGGGCTGAGGGCTGAGTAGGCAATCGGATTTGGTGAGGAGTCGGAGGGGGCAAAGGGGCGCTCAGTCTACTCAACTTCGTTTCAGTTAAAACTTTCAATTGAATGAGCTGAAGCAGGGTAGTGAGCTAGAACTTGCCGGCGAAATCAAGAGTGAGACAGCTAACTCTTACCTAAGGACATTAGGCCGTCGCGTTCACAAGCATTTGGAGCTTGCTCGCGATCGCGGCCTGCTCTGGTTTCTGCTGCACCTCAAATAACTTTTGCGCTGCTTCGAGATGGAAAAGTATTTCCTGTCGCCGTGAGCCAGGTAGAGTCCCGAACGTCGTCTTGGAGTGAAGTAGAATTCCTAACTCCTGATGGGCTGCTCCGTCTTCGGGATTCTCGCTTAAGTGACGTTGAAGTCGCTCAACCTCATCCTCGAGATACTGCCAGCTCTGGGACGGCTTTGCAGCCTTTAACCAGCGTTGTTCAAAACTAGTTAAAGGTGCTTTCGACTCCTTAGGAAAGTAGTTCACATTAAGAAACTGAGCAATGGTTTTGGAGATCTTGACCGCTGTCTGATAAGAACCATCCGAGTTTAACCAAATCCGCCAGTAAACTAAATCGAGAATCAACTCTGGATAATAAGTCGTTGTCTCTCCGCTAGAACTCCCTAGCAACACTCCAACAATACAATCGAGGGGCAGCTTCAGGGTTTGTTTTGGGGCTTGACCTGGGAAGCGACTCTGCTCGCGCACGACGCAGTTCTGAGATTTATCAAAGATCAAAGTGGTGCGTGTAGGAAATAGGAAGACCCAGAAAAATCCTGTAATCACTGCCAAGCTACCCATGCCAGTAGGCAAAATCCAGACCCCTCCCTCAGCTTGTTGCAGCAAGATGAAGCCAAATAGGCAGAAAAAAAGACCGATGAAAGTGCAGCTGGCACCCAGCAGCAAACCTAGGAGGAACGAACGTCGAAAGAACAAAACGAGCCTGTCAGGATTGTGTTCAATGATCTGCATAGAGGAGAAATTTGCTCTTTTAGCTAAGGCAGAGCTCTATGATAGCTGGGGTGAGCGGCATAGGCGATTTGGTCTAGCAGTCCCCTGAGCGTTACCCAGCATTCGTCTCAATCGCGCGATCGCTCAGCAATAGCCAAGCAACCTCAAGCCTCCCACTCATCTTCTTCGTTGGTCAGTTGTCCAAATTGTGACGTGTGGCGATCGCACTTTCAACCCAGAGTCACTGCAAGCAGATGGGTTCATACGCTATTTTGGTGAGGGCGATCGCGTGAGAGAGGTTAGGTTTCAGAGTTATAAGAGAACCTCAAGCTCAAAAGCGGTAAAGAGCGATCGCTAAACCCTGACGACATCGCCGATTTTTCGTTTTCTTTTGTGACGGTTGTTGTGGCCTGGGAGAAGTTGGTGGAGTTGATGATGCTTATCAAGCTCGTCCTTCCGTTCCTGCATAATGCGTTCAATCACTCTTTGGTTGGTGCTGAAGTTCTTCAATCCATTAATGGTGATAGCCCACTTGAGGTCATGAAGCTGGTTGGGTAGATTGTTGTGAGCCATGATTGCATCGATCGCCTGGTTGACGATCGCATCAGCTTCGCCAGTTCTGTATTTACGAGGCTTTCTTTCACCAGTAGCTTCCTCCGCAGTATCCATATCCAGGTTAGCGATCGCGGGTTGGGCTATTGGAACTTGCTCTGGTACTGGTGCTGGGAGTGTAGTTGTCCCTGCTCGAGCGATCGCGGGTTGAGATATTGCCTCTATCTCGGGTGCTGCCGCCACTCTAGTTGACTCTGCTTGAGCGATCGCGTGCGGAGGACTATCCTCCTGACCAACCTTCTGTTGAGCCTGAAGTTGAAACTGAACAAACTGAGCCATGACATCAATGAGCTTGTCGAGTTTAGATTCCAATCCATTTGCTACGGGCTGCTCCAAAGATAAATTGCTTATGGATTTAGTAGATTGGATTGGTTCACTAACTTCGCTCTCCTCTATCGGTTCCGGTGCAACCTCAGTGGTTTCAGAGGTCGTGGTGATCGTCTCTATCGTTTCTGTTTCATCGGCGCTCTCTTCTGTTGCAGTGGTCGCGATCGCCTCGACGAGTTCCACCTCCATTGCCTCATCAACTGCCGTCTCTTCTAGTTCAGCCGCTGTAGCTTTCGTGGTCAACTGCTGGAGAGACCAAGCCACCCAAGCGGACATCTTGTCAGGTTGGAGTTTGCCGTCAAAGTGTTCGAGAATGGAGGCGATCGCGGCTTGGTCATCTTTCCAGATACGCAGGCTCGTGCGTTGCTGACGCCGCCGTTCCCCGATTTGAGTGTCATTCGCTCTATCCTGAAACGGAGCAATCGGCTGAATACCACCCAAGCCCAGCTTAATGCCCTTGCGTTTGCCCGCGTACTGAGCAATGACTGAGTCCGCAATCTCAAAATCCGCGTAGTGACGAGAAGCAGCGAGCGATCGCCTGAGTTCTGGATTGTGTTCATCCAGGACCGCATAGTGACCTTGAATTGCCGCTCTAAACTCCACTGGGTCTACTTTGGGAGGACAATACCAAAAGGTAGCGATCGTAGCGTAGACCGCACGGAACAAGTGAGTGTAGAGGTTGCCCCCGGCTCTGGGAGGGACGAGGTCCGAGAAGTGGCGATCGCACGCCGCCGCGACAGCGGGACCAAAGCGAGCATTCACCTCTTTGGCGGGTAGCTCCTGCGTCTCCGGTAATTCACGTCTAATCTTGGCTAAAGCCTGGCAGACCTTCTCCGAGGTGGTCAGCGTGGGAATCTCAAAACTGAGTGTTTGCGTTTCTCCCCCACGTTTAAGTGCCCCCGTAAAGACCACACTCCAGCGCGTCTTGGGTTCAAACTTAGCCGTCGAGAGTAGCTCACTCGATCGCCTGCCCGTTAGTACTGCCAAAGCCGCAGCCACCTCTGACCACTCTGGTGACTCCAGCAAGCGCACAGCGGTGGCCACGATGCCATCAGGGTTGTGCAACGGCTTCACATCCTCATTGCGTTCTGAGACCGATCGCTGCTTTTCATCATTGAGCTGAGTGTATTCCTCCGTCGAGAACTTGATATAGTCGAGCGAGAAATGGTCCTCTCCGAAGTGGTCTTTAATTGCCCTACGAGTTTGGTCCATCAAACTCTGCTGTTGGTTGAGAGCTAGAGCCCCGCGATCGGACCACTCTTGCCGCATGCGAGTAACCAGTTGTTGAGCCTTAGTCCTGCCCCGAGGAGAATCAGATAGCAGAGCGATCGCTGGGAGATAGTCATTATCAATCAAGTTAGAGAGCCAAGCACGTTTACCCATATCCGTTCTCCAGATTGCATTGCTTGTTATTTGACAGGGATAGAAAAGGAGACAGACACCATCTCCTAAAGAGCGGTCAGAAGTGATGTCAGAAGACTCGTCTATCAGGAGCACAGAGAGCCAGGAACCTAAAGAGATAACCTTGCCCTACTACAGCGGCGATCGCTTGCTCAAGGACGAACTGTGGGCTAGTAGGGAGACAGAGGAATATAAGGCCAGCGATCGCCCGCTTAGTAGTTGATGACTGCTTCGTGGAAAAGGAGAAGAGATTGAAGTTTGCGATCGTCTTAGTAGTTGGTAGCTGCCCAGGAGAAGGACAGAAGCTTGTAGAGGGTGCGATCGCCTACTTAAGGGTTAAGCGTTGGTTTCTAGAACAAGAGAAGAGATTGAAGTTTGCGATCGCCTGTTGAAAGGTCAAATGCTGACTGCCAGAACAATAGAAGAGGCTGAGATTAGCGATCGCCATCTCAACCAAAGCAACCAATAAAGAGACAAAAGGAGAGAAACTCACAGCAGATTTAAAGAGCGTGGGACTTGATAGCATGGAACTACCCCTCATCGGCAAACCATCCAATTCAATTGGTTGAAGTAGCTACCTTTTTAGATTACATATTCATTCTATTTCAATCCATATTCAAAATCAATATACAATCCATAGTTTATGCAACTCAAACCAATAAGTTAAGCGATCGGATGGGCGATCGGACTAAATAAGTTAAGTACTGCAAACCCAATCCTACAAACAATTTAGCTAACCTTACCAACACAAATTGACAGCCAACTCAATTGATTTGGATTGCTTATATCCATATCTTTTAGAACGAATTGGATAAGCTAATCCATAACAAATCCAAATGAATATGGATAATTAGATTGGATATTTCTATAATTTGATATGGATATCTAATGAATCGGATTGGAATAAAAAGGCGATCGGCCTATGCCAACCAATAACCAAAAAGGCTGAAATCCATATACAGAGCCAGTCACAAGGACTCTACGAAGGTGCGATCGCCCTTACCCTCAAGAAGCAATGCAATCCAATTCATAATATATTCAAATGGATTGGGTAATATTTGAATTGCTTATAGGAAGCGATCGCTAGTAGGGTGGGAAGCGAAGCAGTTCAGAACTGCTTCGCTAGGACATCTCT
>NZ_JAMPKN010000018.1:0-108804 GCF_039962155.1 Trichocoleus desertorum AS-A10
CTCGGCAACGGCAACTTCTCCTACCAACCGTTGACCAACTTCAACGGCTCTGACAGCTTCACCTACACCGTTCGTGATGCTGCTGGTGCCACTGCCACGGCCACGGTCAGTGTTGGAGTCAACTCGATTAACGATGCTCCTATTGCTCGCAATGACACCCTCAGCCTCAATGAAGATGCTGCGGCTACTCCTATCAATATCCTGGCCAATGACACGGATGCGGATGGGGATACGCTGACTGTGATTAGCTTCACGGAGACCACCAAGGGAGCATTGACGTTCAACAACGGCGCCTTTAGCTATCAGCCGAGCCCGAATGCTAACGGCAGCGACAGCTTCACCTACGTCGTTGATGATGGCAATGGTGGCTCTGCCAGTGCAACGGTCACGATCAACATCGCCTCTGTTAACGATTTACCAGTGGCTGTCAACGATGTCTTGACCGTCAATGAGGATGCTTCTGGCACGATCAATGTCATTACCAATGACACGGATGCTGACGGTGACCCAATCACGCTGTTCAATTTTGGTCCAGCTAGTCGGGGTGTGGTGCGCAATAACAATGGCACCATTACATACACACCAAATCCCAATGCTAACGGTACAGATAGCTTTACCTAC
The DNA here is from genome assembly GCF_039962155.1 of Trichocoleus desertorum AS-A10. Classification (NCBI taxonomy): domain Bacteria; kingdom Bacillati; phylum Cyanobacteriota; class Cyanophyceae; order Leptolyngbyales; family Trichocoleusaceae; genus Trichocoleus; species Trichocoleus desertorum. The sequence continues at coordinate 622 of NZ_JAMPKN010000018.1, forward strand.
AGCATTACAGATGGCAGAGGTGGCACATCAACCGGTACTGTGAATGTCACGATTAATCCTGTGAATGACGCTCCGCTCGCGGGCAACGACAGTGTGACCACTAATGAGGACACCCCGGCGACATTTAATGTGTTTACTAATGACACTGATGCCGATGGTGATTCGCTCATTGTGATTAACTTCACTGACCCTGGTAAGGGGAGTATCACAAGCGCAGGGAATGGCAGTTTCACTTACACTCCGAATGCCAATGCCAACGGCTCCGATAGCTTCACTTATGTGGTGAATGATGCCAACGGTGGTACTGCGGCGGCTACGGTCAACATCACTATTAGCCCAGTTAACGATCTACCGATCGCGGTGAACGATGCTGTTACGACTAATGAGGATGCGGCTGTCACCGTTAACGTATTGGCAAACGACACGGATGTAGACGGTGATTTCCTCACGATCGCTGGTTCTACACAGGGCAGCAACGGCGCTGTTACTGACAACGGCGATGGCACCTTTAGCTACAATCCCAATCCCAACTTCAGTGGCACAGATAGCTTCACCTACACGGTCTCGGATGGTCGTGGTGGCTCGGCGACTGCTACAGTCAATGTCGCGATCGCGCCTGTGAACGACTTGCCGATTACGAGTACTGACTACTTTGTAGTGGGAGAAGGTGCGTCGCGTACGCTCAGCGATACGAATCTCCTAGCCAATGACTTTGATGATGATGATCTACAAAGCAGCTTGAGGATTGTTGGTCTCGCTAGCTCACCTGTGAACGGTACTATCACTCGTGGGAATGGTGGGTTCAATTACACACCAAGGTCAGGCTTCAACGGCAACGATAGCTTTAGCTACATCGTTCGCGATCCTCAGGGTGGTACTGCTACGGGTACTGTCAATCTTGTGGTAGCTCGCAACCTAGATAGCCCGTTCATCTTCTCGAAGAGTTCCGATAACAATATCGAGAATTCGACGACGATTCCTCACGCAACTGTCTCTGCTACAGGAGATGGGACATTTGATTACTACTCATTTACAGCAGGAGGTCCGACCGCGATTCTGGACATTGACTTTGGTGTGAAAGCAACAGGGTCAATCGATACGCAACTCTTCCTCTTTGATCAGACAGGAGCTTTAGTAGTACAGAATGACAATGCGTCAACCAGTAATGGTGGCCTTGGTAGTGCCTCTGGAGCCGATGCTTACATCAAAGCAACTAATCTAACTGCGAACCAAGTCTACATTGTGGGGGTTAGCCAATCTGGAGCTGGCTTCTCTGGTGGTCAGTTATTTGGTAATCCGCCAAATCCTGGACAAACTTATACCCTGCAAGTTTCTGTTGAAGGTCATCCGTTTGTCTAATAATCTGGAGGCTATCACTCTATAGCTGTAACACTGCCTCAACTGCGATCGCGGAAGGGGCAGTGTTTCCTAGCTAGTTACGTAATTCATCAGGATCGCGAACTAGCATTTCTGGCGCTCCATCGCAAATTCCAACTATCGCTAGAGTTTGATGGAGCGCTTCGTCTTCACTTCACGCTTCAGTAGGTAAATTGCATGAGTTTGAGTATTAGCGACCTATTTGATGAGAGCTTCTATCTCGTGAATAATCCGGACGTAGCAGAGGCTGTCCGGCAAGGTTTTTTTATCAGCGGTTTTGAACACTTTATTCAATTTGGTCAGTTTGAAGTTGTCAACAGCCCTAGCCGCAACCCTAGCCCTTTATTCGATGAGGCGTTTTATCTAACTAATAACCCAGATGTAGCGGAAGCTGTTCGGCAAGGCTTCTTTCCTAACGGGTTTCAGCACTTCATTCAGTTTGGTCAGTTTGAGCTTGGGAACAGTCCAACTCGTTCTCCCAGTTTTCTGTTTGATGAGGCATATTATCTGGCCAATAACCCAGATGTCCTCTCAGCGGTTAAGGCAAGCGTCTTCAACAGTGGCTTCGAGCACTTTATTCGTTTTGGTCAGTTTGAGGCTGATACTACTCAGACTCGCAATCCAAGTATTTTTTATAACGAGCGATTCTATCTAGAACACAACTCAGACGTCGCGGCAGCTGTTGCGAGTGGCTCTTTTGCCAGTGGCTTCCGACACTTCGTCTTTTTCGGGATTAAGGAGGGGCGAACTGCGGTAAATACGCCTCCGGTTGCTGGTAGTGAGAGCTTTACTGTTGCTGAAGATACTCTTACACTCCTCCCCAGTCTCTTGGCCAATGACAGCGATCGCGATGGCGATCCATTGGTCATTGCAGGTTTCACTAGTCCTGCTCATGGGTCGCTGACGACCAATACCGATGGGACATTCTCCTACACCCCAGAGCTTAACTATGAGGGAACTGATAGCTTCACCTACACAGTAAGTGATGGTTATGGTGGTGTAGCGAGTAGTACTGTCACCATTACCATTAATCCCAGCCCAGATACTCCGGTTGCAGGTAATGACGCGTTTACTACCAACGAAGACACTGCGCTTAGCTTCACTAGCACCGAGCTACTGAGGAACGATTTTGATCCTGAGGGAGACACCTTTTTCTTCGATAACTTCGTGCAACCTGCCAATGGCACGGTCGAGGGCTTGGGCAATGGCACCTTTATCTACAATCCCAAGTCCAACTTCAACGGCACAGATAGCTTTACTTACACCATTACAGACGGCAATGGTACTACAGTCGCTGGTACCGTCAACCTCACAGTTCGTTCCGTCAACGATGTCCCCATAGCGGGCAACGATACTTTCAGTACCAACGAAGATACGGAAGTCAGTTTCAGTCGAGCTACGCTGTTAAGCAATGACACGGATGCTGATAGCAATCCCATTTTAATTACGGGCTTTACTCAGCCACTAAACGGTAGGCTCGTTGATCTTGGCGGCTCCTATATCTATACCCCCAAGTCCAACTTCAACGGTACAGATACCTTCACTTACACCATTACAGATGGTCGCGGTGGTCATACAACTGCTGTTGTGACTCTGAACGTTAACGCGATTAATGACGCACCGATCGCGGGTAACGATATTATTACGACAAACGAAGATACATCGGTTACCTTTACTCAGGCCAATCTGTTACTTAATGACAGCGATGCTGACCAAGATACCCCTTTAATTACTAGCTTCTCCCAACCGGGACGGGGAGTACTAGCGAGTAGTAATGGGAGTCTTACATACACACCTACCGCCAACTTTAGTGGCAGTGATAGCTTTACTTATGCCGTTACTGATGGCAAAGGTAGTTCTACGACTGCTACTGTCACCCTAGTCGTCAACTCAGTTCAAGATATTCCTGTTGCCAACAATGATGCATTCACGACCAGTGAAGACACAGAGTTACTCATTACTCCTAATGAGCTCCTTAGAAACGATAGTGATGCAGACCAACAGCAACTGCTAATCAATAGCTTTGGTCCAGCATTAAATGGCGCTATCAGAGATAACGGCAATCAAACCTTTACTTACACTCCAAGCCCTAACTTTAACGGTTCTGATAGCTTCACCTACACCATTACAGATGGTAGTGGTGGAACCGCGACTGCTACGGTCAACGTCAATGTTACGTCAGTCAACGATATTCCTGTTGCAAGTAGTGACGCAGTGACCACGAATGAAGATTCGTTGGTTTTAATTACTAATGTACTCGCTAACGATACAGATGCAGACCAAGACGCGATCGCAATTATCAGCTTCACTCAGCCTAGTAGCGGTACAGTAGACAGCCGCAACAACGGTTCGTTTAATTACATACCCAATCCTGACTTCAACGGGTCTGATAGCTTCACCTACACCATTAGTGATGGCAGGGGAGGCAGTACTACTGGCGTCGTCAACATCACGGTTAACGCGGTGAACGACCTGCCCATTGCCAATAGCGATACGGCCAGTGCTAATGAAGATACACAAGTCACAATTGTCAATGTCCTAGCCAACGACAGTGACATTGAGGGTGATACCTTTTTCCTCAGCAGCAGTACCTCAGCTACTAATGGTCAATTAATTGACCAGGGAAATGGCACTTTCCGCTACACCCCAAACACCAACTTCAACGGCACAGATAGCTTTACCTACACTATTACTGATAGCAACGGTGGCTCTGCTTCTGCCACAGTCAACATCACGGTTAACGCGGTCAATGATGCTCCGATTGCCATCAGCGATACAGCAAGCACCCCTGAAGACACCCAGGTCAACATCCCTGTCCTGACCAATGACACGGATGCAGAAAACGATGTTCTGAGTGTTAGTAATTTCTCGCTGGCGACCAAAGGCAGCCTGAGCCAAAACAACGGCGTCTTCACTTACACGCCCAATGCAAATGCGAATGGCACAGATAGCTTCACCTACACCATCAGTGATGGCAATGGCGGCTCTGCCTCGGCGACGGTCAATGTCACTATCACCCCAGTCAACGATGCTCCGATTGCCATCAGCGATACGGCAAGCACCCCTGAAGACACCCAGGTCAACATTCCTGTCCTGACCAATGACACGGATGTAGAAGGCAATCCCCTTTCGATTACAGGGGTCTCTGTCAATCCCACCCGTGGCTCTGTGGTCAGCAACAACGGCGTCTTCACTTACACGCCCAATGCGAATGCGAATGGCACAGATAGCTTCACCTACACCATCAGTGATGGCAATGGCGGCTCTGCCTCGGCGACGGTCAATGTCACGGTTAACGCGGTCAATGATGCTCCGATTGCCATCAGCGATACAGCAAGCACCCCTGAAGACACAGTGGTCACGATTAATGCTTTTGCTAATGACACGGATGCAGAAAACGATGTTCTGAGTGTTAGTAATTTCTCGCTGGCGACCAAAGGCAGCCTGAGCCAAAACAACGGCGTCTTCACTTACACGCCCAATGCAAATGCGAATGGCACAGATAGCTTCACCTACACCATCAGTGATGGCAATGGCGGCTCTGCCTCGGCGACGGTCAATGTCACTATCACCCCAGTCAACGATGCTCCGATTGCCATCAGCGATACGGCAAGCACCCCTGAAGACACCCAGGTCAACATTCCTGTCCTGACCAATGACACGGATGTAGAAGGCAATCCCCTTTCGATTACAGGGGTCTCTGTCAATCCCACCCGTGGCTCTGTGGTCAACAACAACGGCGTCTTCACTTACACGCCCAATGCGAATGCGAATGGCACAGACAGCTTCACCTACACCATCAGTGATGGCAATGGCGGCTCTGCCTCGGCGACGGTCAACATCACGGTTAACGCGGTCAATGATGCTCCGATTGCCATCAGCGATACAGCAAGCACCCCTGAAGACACCCAGGTCAACATTCCTGTCCTGACCAATGACACGGATGTAGAAGGCAATCCCCTTTCGATTACAGGGGTCTCTGTCAATCCCACCCGTGGCTCTGTGGTCAACAACAACGGCGTCTTCACTTACACGCCCAATGCGAATGCGAATGGCACAGACAGCTTCACCTACACCATCGGTGATGGCAATGGTGGCTCTGCTGCTGCCACAGTTAATGTCACCATCACCCCAGTCAATGATGCTCCGATTGCCAACAGTGATACGGTCACAACTAACGAAGACACAGTAGTCACGATCGCAGCCCTAGCGAATGACACTGATGTTGAGGGCAACACTCTGTCAATTACCGGAAATACCAATCCTGCGAACGGCTCCGTTATCAGCAACAACGGTACCTTCCGCTATACCCCGACGACCAACTTCAACGGCTCTGATAGCTTCACCTACACCATCAGTGATGGCAATGGGGGAACTGCTTCTGCCACAGTCAATATCACGGTCGCTGCTGTCAACGACTTACCCAAAGCTTCGGCTGACCTATTAGTAGTAGATGCTACGACTTCAACCACCATCATTCCTGGTACCTTGTTAGCCAATGATACGGATGTTGAGGGAACCCTAACGATCGCCAGTACCACCCAGCCAACCCGTGGTAGCTTGGAGGCTAGACCTGATGGTACCTATGTCTACAACGCTACTAGTGGCGCTAATGGCAGTGATAGCTTCACTTACACGGTAACTGATGGTGCAGGCGGCAATGCGACAGCTACAGTAAATCTGATCGTGGCTCAGAGCATTGATTCTAATTTCTCCTTAGCCGCCAACGAAAACATCACTGCTGCTACCACCATTCCGCACACCTCTGTCTCAGTTAGGGGAGATGGCTCCTTTGACTACTACTCGTTTATTATCGGTAGTGCCTCAGGGCAAGGTTCTGTCCAAGGTATCTTTGATATTGACTTTGCCGATCAGGGTGGTACTGCGGCTTTGGATACCGAGATATTCCTCTTTGACAACAGGGGGACTCTCTTAGCAACAAATGATGATGCTGGTAGTCCTGATGCTGGTAGTTCGTCCTTGAATGATTCATATCTGACCTATAACTTTAATGCCCCAGGGCGTTACGTTATTGGAGTTGCCAAGGTTGAGTCAACCAACACCATTGGCAACGGAATCACGGGTACACCGCTCACGGCGAATGATAGTTACACGCTCAATGTTTCCATCGAAAACCATTTCACAGTTTAGAGTGAGGCCACTGGAAACCAAGCTGACTTCAACCTGCTCTTGAGTAAAGGTTGAATTGACAACTAGTTTTAATTGAGAAGAGGTGTGGCCTACCACACCTCTTTTGTCTTTAAAGCAATCCCAGTTCAGCCGAGTGCGATCGCAAATTAGGCATTTTCTACCCAGGCAATCCAGAGCAAGGGTTGATAAGATGAATGTAAAGCGGAATCATTCCGGAATTTAGCCCTAATTGCGAGCATACGTTCATGACTTCTGAGGTTCTTGTCGAAAAGAAAAAGTTAGATAATCCGCCTCTAGAGATTCACCATCTTGGCGATCGCGTCTTACGTCAGCCAGCAAAGCGAATTAATAAAGTGGATGCAGAAATCCGCGATTTAGTACGTGAAATGCTCCAAACCATGTACAGCGCCGATGGCATTGGGTTGGCTGCCCCCCAAGTAGCTGTGCAGAAACAGCTGATTGTTATAGATTGCGAACCAGATGACCCCACTAATCAAGCACTGATCTTGATCAATCCCAGTGTCAAGCATATGGGCCGCGATATTTGTGTAGCTCAAGAAGGCTGCCTCAGCATTCCGGGGGTTTATCTAGATGTCAAACGGCCTGCGGCAGTCGAGGTGTCTTATAAAGACGAGTATGGACGGCCACAGAAACTAACGGCAACTGGACTACTCTCTCGGGCGATTCAGCATGAAATGGACCACTTAAACGGTGTGTTATTTGTAGACCGAGTTGAGAATGGCCTAGCACTCAATCAAGAGCTGGCTAAGTATGGGTTTTCGGCTCAGGCTGTGAAGCCTGTTGCTTAGGGCGATTGGCTAAATTCGGAAATGACGCTGTAGCCTCTATGAGAGTTTTCTACGTGAGCTTGTACGTGAACCTGCAAATCTCTCATAGAGGTTAATCGTAATCACAGGACCAAGCCCAGAGTGTTGCTGAGTTAGTGATTGACCGAAGGGCTATTTATAGCTCAGCCCTAGATTCTTTAAGCATTAGTGACTGATTGCATTTATTCTTTACTATTGTTGCTTGATTAAAGGTTGAATAGCATTGACCCCGAAAAGTGGTGTATTCTTGGGCGGTTCTTGTGTAGCCGCGATCGCTGCGGTTGGCTCTGTATTTGAGCTATCTTCTGGAAAACCAGATCTAGGTGGACTAGTCACCGGCGTTATTCTGGCCATTAGCATCCCGTTGACTGTAGTCTTTTTCTTGGCAGCGGTTCGAGATGCCAGGGCAAACCAGTGAAAGTGTGGCAAGATAAGCCTAGCTTTTAAAATCCAGCCTTCGTGACGATGACGGATCAGGCTCCTTACGTCGCCTTCCTCTGGCAAGTTCCTTCTCCAACTTCTATAGAACGGAATTCTCCTTGCTACCCGTTGTCGCGCACCCAATCAATAACGGTTGGACGAGATACTTATTGCCAGATTGTCCTAGACTCAAATTTGTTTGGGATGGTGTCACGACGGCATGCTCAAATCCGTCCCATCCTCAACTTCAAAACTCAAGTTCAAGAACCGCTCTGGGAAATTTGCGACCTTAATAGCGCCAATGGCACTTACTTAAATGGACAGCGCCTACAGGGGTGCCAAGTTTTGCAGCTCGGCGATCGCATTGTGCTCGGTGGTAATGGCCCAGAATTTATTTTTGAGTGCCATTTAGTCGAGCCTTCAGCCGCTTCCCATTTAGCAGTGGTGCCACAGCCTAGCCATGCCGCGCCCTTCCAGTCTGCTGCCACCGCACCGCCCTTAAGAAGCCCTCGGTTAGTAGCGACGGACTCGGTCACTTTAACGCAACTATTTCCTATTCTTTCGACTGGAAGAGAGCTAGCGCACAAAGCCTACTTAGTTCCTGGTATCGTCACAGTCGGCTTTGTCGTGCTTATGTTTGCCGCAGTGGGTCAGCCAGTCGCCTTTAATCTGCTGCTTGCTACCTATCTAGTCGGGGCAGCTTACTATCTCGTTTATCAGCTCTGCGGTAAAAGAAAGCCGTGGTGGGTGCTACTAGGGGCTCTAGGCGTCATGGTGCTCATTTTGCGGAGTCCCATTCTATCGACCTTCATTGTGCTGTTTCGCCAAGTGCTTCCCGGTCGTTTACCAATTCCGGATGAGTCTACTAGTTTTCTCAGGCTCATCACTAGCATGTTCTTTGGGGCTGGCTTGATGGAGGAGCTGCTAAAAGCTCTGCCCGTCCTGCTAGCTTACGGGTTCGGTCGCTGTCTGCGATCGCCCTGGCGAGAACAAATTGGCGTTTGGGAACCTCTAGATGGCATTTTACTGGGCACCGCTGCCGCCGCTGGATTTACGCTAGTAGAAACTTTGGGCCAATACGTTCCAGACATTGAGCAGCAGTCTAGTTCCCTAGAAGGTCTCCAACTCTTAATTCCACGAGTTCTGGGCTCTGTGGCTGGTCATATTGCTTACAGTGGCTACTTAGGTTATTTTGTGGGCCTCGCTGTGCTCAAGCCTAGAAAACGTTGGTTCATTCTCAGCATCGGCTATCTTACCGCAGCGATCCTGCATGCTTTATGGAATGCAGCTGGTACCATTAACGCTCTACTGCTGATGATCGTTGGAGTTGTCTCTTATGCTTTTTTGGCAGCAGCAATCCTCAAGGCTCGACAACTGTCACCGACACGCTCTCAAAACTTTGCTACTCGACTTTCCAAGTCTCCTTAGCCTTTGAACTTTTAGCTCAGTTCGCCCAGTTGGGCGATGATGCAGTTCTCAGAGGATGCTTGAATAGAATCATTGAAAGCAATCTTTTATACCTAAAACTCAACGGAGACTATCAATGCCTAGCTCATCATTCACAACTCTCATCAGTTTGAGCGCTGTCAGTTTGATGCAGCTGAGCCAAAGCACAACGAGCGATCGACAGGCTCAGACGGGCCTGCTCCAGTTCTGATAGCTCTTCCCAACTTACGGGTCGCACTGCCTTAAGCGTAGACTCCACAACTTCAGTGGTTTCTGCTTCTACCCCCCGCATCGCATAAGCCAGTGGACGTGCTAAGACTTGCAGGTCATCAGCATCCCAATTAGGTAAGCTTTGCTGCACGCACTGAACTAGCTGCTCAGCTAGAGACAAATTGCTAGCAACCACCTTCTGAGCTTGCTGCACAATCGCGTTTAAAACACTTTGAGGAGCCCAGGTAGCAAAACGCTGCGATAGAGAATTTTGTGCCCAAATTCCATCTAGGCGAGCGAAGAAGTCCTGCGATCGCGCTGCTACTTCATCCTCAGGCCAGTTATCTAGAGAAAATCCTTGCTCTAGCTTTTCCAGATAGGACGCTGCTTCCGGGTCTGCGATGTTCCAAGGGTAAGGCGTATCAATGCTCAGAGTAGCCTCTAGCAAATCATCTAGTTCAACTTGGAATTGAGAGTGCTCGAAATAGTCTGAGTGCATAGTTCCGTTTCTCATCGTGCTACTCCTGATTGCATTTGACGTGGGTAGCTACACGCCGATTTTTGGAAGTTCCGCAAGCGATTGAAATTTAGGCCAATTGGCTTAGATGTGGTTTTCCTCAGAAGTTGGGCGCTCGATCAAAAACTCTAACGCTTGCCCATTAGGATTGCCAAATTTTAGCTGAACTCCAGAGCGCAAAGAGACTTCCTGTTGGTGGATTCTTCGCCAGCCATTTGACCCTAAAATGAAAGTCCCATATCGAGACACATCTTGCAGGATATAAGCTGGCTGGTTATCTGGCTGATCTGAAGCATCTCGATAGAAAATTTTGGCATGGTACCGAGAAACTCCAGCCTCTGGTAAAACCAAATCATTATCTCCTTGACTACCTACCCGAATTACTCCGTCTCGAATTGGCCAAGCTTTCGGTGGAAGTCCGGTTAAGCGTAAAGAAGCCATTGGAATCCGCGGTCTAATGTCGCTAGGAAATCCTTCTGGCGGCAGCATGGTGTTGTTGCCTTTATCTTCTTTAATTTCCTGACCGAACTGGATACTACCCTCCGTGTGGATCAATCGACCATCAAATTGTGGATGCATATACAGAACTGGCAAGGTCCAAGCAGGCTGATTAAATTTGTACAGCATTAAAAGATGCTGTCTTGCCAAAGCTACTGCCCGATCGATCGGTTCACTTTTTCTCAAGGCTTGGGCGAAGGAGCGGATAAAACTCAACGCTTCTTGGTCTGTAATAGAGTCGCGCATGCCTAAAACCGCAGGGACTCCATGATGAATTAGGACTTCTGCCAGACTGCTGCGTGGAATTGGTTGGTCATTGGTGTGATCTGGCTGAGCACCCCAGCAAGCATTAAATACTGCGAGAGTAACGCGGCAACGAGTCAAAACTTGAGCTAATTCGGTACCATTAAGCCCGTTTCCCGGACCCAACAACAGCAAGCCACCGTCAGGTGCAGGTACCCCGTGCCCTGCATAAAAGAAAATGTTGTATTTTCCTGTTTCCAGGTGCTCAATTAGCTGAGCTGGAGTGGGCTGGATCAGAGTGTCTACGTGGGAGCGCACTGCTACTGTTTGCTGACCGCCTGTGTCTGAAACCTCATGATTGGTCAGAATTTCTTCCAATGCAGCGGCTTCTTGTTCTAAATTCAGCACTGCTGGGTATGGGACTGCAGCCCCATACCCAACATTTTCAGACTGATTAGAGGCTGTATCTGTGCCTTGTCCTAGAACCAAAAGCACCTTGAGGGATTGCTCCATCCGTAAAGCTGGCAGCGATTCTACTTCACTAGTCGTGCGGCTAAACAAAATCTGATCACTAGCGATCGAAATCACTGATCGGCCCATCTGGGATTGCATGATTTCCCAAGGCAAGGCAATCAATTCAGGGTCGCGAATCTCTAAACGCAATCGCAGCGGTGTGCCTAGCCCAAAAGCCATACCTTGGCTACGATTGATGCTAGCTTCTACCGGCCCGTCAAATAGCCATTGCCACAAGTTGACCCCTAAGTTCTGCATCAAGCGAGCCCCATAGGGTAGGGCGTTGGGTTCTGGTGTAGAGGCTGGAGGCGATGTCGCTGGTGGCACCGAAGAGACATGAGGCACTTGCGGCAGACCGCGCAGAGAGAACATTTCCTGCCAAGCTTGCCAAGCTTGCGTTAGCGTGTCAGGCCAAACGCAATCGTGTAAGACGTACCCACTCGGGTAGGGGGCATTGATAACCCAGATTACATATCGATTTGTTCCTGAAGCTGCCAAACGCTGAATGGACAGGCTAAGGCAAGGAGTTTCTGACACAGGCATTCAAAAACCGTAAGTTGTAAGAATCTGAGCGATCGCTAGTTTTCCTATCAGTCTATCTGGTCTTGGGAGAGTTGAGTTCTGACAGCAGAGTCCATTTATTCTGGAGCTGGCGATGGGCTGGGGGCAGTAGTAGGGGTGGGTGTCGGAGTTGATGGGGGATTGCTACAAGCTCCTAATTGATTTAGCGAAGGTGAATTAGGCTCAATCAATGGCATTAAAACTGCTTCTTCAATCCAGCCACTGGCTCCAGGTTGCAGAAAGCGATCACCGAGTGACGGGGTTGTCGCGCGGTTGGAAGGCGAGGCGGTAGGAATGGGAGTTGCGGTTCTTGGAGACGGGGATTCCTGAGCGTTCGTGCCACTAGGAATGGAGCAAACTTTTAATTTGACCCAACTGCCTTGAGCGGGAATGACTTGCTTGCTCAAGACTTGCAGTAGTCCTCCTGCGGGAACTAACTGAGCTGTTGCAGCATTAGGAGCGCGATCACCTGATGCAAGACTGGATGCAACGCCTGATTCAAGGTCAGGTGCAGTTGTAGAACTACCCGGTTGAGGTTGCAATTGAATTGATCCGGTTTCGCGATCGCTAGCAAGCCCTGAAGTGGGTTGACGAATTTGAATCAAAGTCCCTGGGGCCAAGGTGAGCGACGAGACAAGGGGCGAGGGATTCGGTGAAGGCAGGGTAGAAATAGGCGTACCAGGGTTTACTTGCGCTCCATCTGGTTGGGGAGCTCGACCCAGTAGTGGATCGATGCGACGACTAACCCCAGGCAAAAGCAGATAAGCAAGAACGCCACCTAGACCAACCAACAACAGAATGCCTAGCAGCAGTAGGGCTCCATTCGGAGAACGTCGTGGCGGTAAGATTTGAGTTTTTAGGGTGGACGGAGCTGCATTCAGCACCTGAGTGGGTGTGTCAGTCACGATCGCCGTGGGCTGCCTAGTTGGGGGGAGGTCTAGATCCGGTGACTCCGTCAACAAAGACGCTGGCAATTCTGCGATCGCTTCGGTATGCGTCACTTGGTAGTAGAGCAGGCCGACAGTAACGTTGTCATGCCCATTTCGCATGTTGCCAATTTCGACCAGGCGTTGGCAAGCAGTGGCCACATCCACCTTACCGTCCAAAATTGGCAGAATTTCGGTTTCCCAGCATTCCTCAACGCGATCGTTCTCAGTCAAGCCGTCCGAACAAAGTAAGAAGACACCCGCTTCATCCAGAATCAAACGCTGCACAGTCGGATGCAGCGTAGCTGAACTACTCATGCCTAGAGCTTGCACCAGCGAACCTGCAACTGGTTGCTGTACCGCATCTCGGTATAAGGCATAGCCCAAGCGCACTTCCCGCGAAGCGACATCGTCATCTACTGTGAGCTGATAACAACCAGTTCGGGTAATCCAATAGACGCGGCTGTCGCCAATATGAGTGATGTAAGCTTCATGACCACGGGCCAACGCCATGACTAAAGTGGTGCCCATGCGTTGGCGCTCTAGCCGTCGCTCTTGGTCGTTGCGCTGACAAATTAAATCATTGGCAAGACAGACAGCCTGCTCCAGTTCTGCCATTAAGCTATCTGGGTGTTGCAGAGCTACGTCCAGTTCTAGAGCCTGAATTCGTTCCTGAACGGCAGCGATCGCAAGGTTAGAAGCAACATCCCCTCCTTCATGGCCACCGATGCCATCACAAACCAAGGTCAGGGTTTTGGGCGTTTCCCCAGGATGCAATGGCACTGAGAAAGTAGTACCACTCGCTGGGTAGCAGGCATCTTCATTGCGTTGGCGACTAGGGCCTTGGTCAGTGCGCGTAGCAATCTGGGCCAAACGAGCTTGCGATCGCCCACAAACAACCAAGCCTCGGTCTAGTTGAGCAGTCAGTTGTTCGGGCGTACGAATCTGCCCTTGAATCATTTGATGACACAAGGCTGCTAGAAAACGCGCAATTTCAGGCTGGGCCGTCGGTGCCCACTGCAACCATAACTGTCCGAGTTCCCTCAAAGTAGGAGCGGATTTGTGATCGCTCTGTAGTTCCAGCAGGCGTACAAGGGGCCCTTCCACTCGCAATAGTTGCGGCTCGACTAAGCTAGAAGCTACCCTTTCACTACTAAACGGCTGCCATAACTGCGAGATTTGCCACAACCAATTCAGTTGTCGGATTGCCGGGGCCTCTGGCCACACATCAGCTAAGGCAGGGAACAGTGGATGCGATAATTCGGCTGCACTCTGGCTCCAACGCCTCGTCTCTAGCGGAACTTGCTCTAGCAGCACCACTGGAGCGCCCTTTTCCGTTTGCACTTGCCCATATACCTGGGGAATATGCAGTTGATACGGAAACAACCTTAGATAAGGGGCGATCGCGTCGGAAATATCACTGGGTAGATCGGGGAGCAGCCCTGGCTTAGTGTCGAATAAAACTCGGCGGCTTTTTAAGACATAGCGATCGCCTAAGACATCTCCGATTTGATAAGCATCAACACCCGTCCCTACAGCCCAGAGATACCGTTTGGGCAGCGAGGAGCGGCATTGTTGGCAAAAGTTGTACGCCTCCGTATTGAGCGTCTGACAAATGGGGCAATAAATGGGTGCCGTAGCATGGTTCATGAATGGTCCTACCAGAGCCACCAAAGGGGCGCAGCCATAATTTGCGAGGCTAACTGTTGCTGTGTAACTGTTGCTATGGATTGTAACGTTTGCTGTTCACTACATTAGCTGGTTCAGGTGTGCGAACAGCGTCGTCATCTCACCATCTTGCCCCGATCCAGGGGGAGGGAGCTTAAATGAGCTTAACTCTTGAGGCGTTAGTGCTAAACAATCAGGGTAGAAACCCTGACTACGTATGAACTAGCGGATGAGAGGTAAGTTCCATAGGACTTCACTAAAGACAGAAGACAAGGCCCGCCTCAGTTTATACCTTGTTACTTAGATATTAAAAACATGATGAATAACTCATTAATTAAAGACAATGAACAATCACTTGACTGACTGGCTTAACTGGTAGCAACGAATTTACTTCCATCGCCGACAACTCTACAGCCAATCTAGTTAGCGCCCTGAGCTATTTCTATTCAATCCTGAGCTGACTCCACCTTAAAGGTTGGATTGGGAGAGTTTGAGAGATGAGCTCTAACTCTAATTGGCTTGTCTTATAGAGCAGTGGTCAACCTTTTATGACTTTTGTGCCCTCACAAATCGTCTATACCTTTGAAGGTGCTTCTGGAATGATTCAACTTCCCCTGCTACCGCCTGTACAGAACCATGCTGCCAGTCTACCGTTCACTATTCCTGCGCTATGGGATTGCTGTCCTAGGAGTAGCATTGGCTCTACTTCTGCAATCTCCGCTAGCTGATTTATTAGAATCACAAGTTCCATTTTTATTGCTATTTAGCGCGGTCATAGCCAGCGCTTGGTATGGTGGCTTCGGTCCTGGAATGGTCGCCACTCTGCTAGCCACCTTGGGCTGCGCTTATTTTTACGTTGCCCCGTTTGATTCCTTGACATCGCCGTCTTCAGAGCAGGCTTTTGCCCTGGGTCTCTTTGCGGTAGAGGGAGTTTTAATTAGCCTACTGAGTGCCGCTCTCCACAGAGCCCAGAAGGGCACAGAAGTTTTTTGGCTGAGATCAAAGCAGCACCAAGAAACCCTGCGCCGTAGCGAGGAACGGTATCGACTGCTAATCGAAAATGTCAAAGATTATGCCATTTTCATGCTGGATACACGGGGCCGAATTACGAGTTGGAATCCAGGAGCCGAGCGGATCTTAGGCTACAAAGAAGCTGAAATTTTAGAGCAGCATTTTTCTTGCTTTTTTACGGCTGAGGATGTGCAGCAGGGCAAGCCAGACCAAGAAATTAAGCAAGCGATCGCCGAAGACCAAGCCGAAGACGAACGCTGGCATGTGCGAAAAGATGGTAGCCGTTTTTATGCCAGTGGCATCACTACGGCCTTACGCGATCGCTTTGGGCGCTTACGGGGCTTCTCAAAACTGATGCGCGACATGACCGAGCGTAAACGCACCGAGGAAGCCCTTCAGGCAGCCCACGACCAGTTAGAAGCCGAAGTAATTAAACGAACGGCTGAACTTTCCACTACTAACTCAGCCCTAAAAGAGCAGATTTCAGAGCGCTTACGCACAGAAGCTTGGTTGCGCGATGACGCTGAGCGGCTGACAGCCATTATTGATACCCAACATGACATCGCCACCGCAGAGCTAGATTTACTGCGCGTCATGAACTTAATTGCCGAGCGAACGCAAAAGATTACCTCAGCTACAGGCGCGGTCATTTTGCTACCCAACGGCGAAGACATGGTCTATCGAGTTGCCAGTGGAACGGCAGCGCCTTACGTGGGCTTGCGAGTCAAAGCTGATACCTGCTTTTCTGGACAATGTTTTCACACCGGGGAAATTCTACGATGTGATGACGCTGAAACTGATCCCCGGATCAGTCCGGAGGTTTATCGGCGGGTAGGTGCTCGCTCGATGATTGCAGTACCTTTACGCTACGAGCGCCGAATTGCCGGGGTACTGAAGGTTCTATCTCCTAACGTCAATGCTTTTAGTGAGCAAGACACGCACACGCTCCGCCTGATGGCAGGCTTCATTGCAGCAGCAGTAATGCATGCCGCTGAGTTTGAAGCCCGCCAAGCGATGGTGGTAGAACACACGACCGCGCTAGCTGCCCTGCGTGAAAGCGAAGAGCGCTTTAAGGGAGCCTTCCACGATTCAGCGGTAGGAATGGCCTTGATCGCCACAGATGGCCGCTTCTTGCAAGTGAATCGTTCTCTTTGCCAAATGCTGGGCTATTCAGATTCAGAATTGCTCAATACCAACTTTCAAGCGGTCACCCACCCAGACGACTTAGACAGAACCTTAATTTTTGTCTGTCAGATGCTGACTGGAGAGATTCAGGCTTATGAGATGGAAAAGCGCTATCTCCACAAGCAGGGACACGTTGTTTGGGTATTACTGAACGTTTCGCTGGTGCATAATTCTCAAGGCGAACCTGTACATTTTATTGCTCAGATCCAGGATGTTACGGAACGCAAGCAAGCTGAGGAGGAACGAGCCCAACTGATTTGTGAGCAAGCAGCCCGCGCCGTAGCCGAAGCCTCAGAACAACGCTCGACATTTTTAGCCGAGGCCAGCGCGGTCCTATCTGCCTCCTTGGATTACGAAGCCACGCTGATCAGCCTAGCTCGGTTGGCAGTACCTTATCTAGCCGATTTGTGTGTCATCGACATGGTGGAGGATGGGGAATCGCTGCGGCCTCTGACGGTGGCTCATATTGACCCTGCCAAAGAAGATTTAGCTCGCCAACTTCAGCAATATTATCCGCTGCGACTCAGCCACTTGCGCCCCGTGCTCCAAGCTCTACAGACGGGAGAATCTCAACTACTGGCTGAGGTGTCGGAAGCGGCGATCGCTGACTCCACCACCGATGCTGATTACCTACGGCTGATCCGCTCCTTGCACCCCAAGTCGGTCATGATTGTGCCCTTGATCGCGGCTGGGCGCGCTATTGGGGTCATTTCTTTCACCATTTCCGAATCTCAGCGACACTATAACTCGGTTGACCTCACCCTGGCTGAAGACTTAGCTCGGCGGGCAGCCTTAGCCGTGGACAACGCCAGACTTTACCAAGAAGCTCAAGACGCGAACCGGACGAAAGACGAGTTTCTTGCCACGCTTTCTCACGAGTTACGCACTCCGTTGAACTCGATTTTGGGTTGGTCCCGGTTACTGGGAAGCCGCAAATTTGATGAAGTCACTACAGCGAAAGCCTTGGAAACCATTGAGCGCAATGCCAAATCTCAAGCTCAACTAATTGAAGATATTCTAGACGTTTCGCGGATTGTGCAAGGCAAGCTACAACTACAGGTTCGCCCTGTAGAGTTAATCACAGTCATTACGGCGGCGACTGATGCAGTGCGTCCCGCAGCAGAGGCTAAAGGCATCAGCTTGGAGCCAAAGCTAAACGAGGCGGCAACTCAAGTGTTAGGAGACCCCGATCGCCTGCAACAAATTGTCTGGAATCTGTTGGCCAATGCAATTAAGTTCACTCCCAGGGGTGGTCAGGTAGAGATTAGTCTGGAGCTGATCGACTCCTGCATTCAAATTCAGGTCCAAGATACAGGCCAAGGTATTCCGGCGGAATTTTTGCCCCACGTCTTCGATCGCTTTCGACAAGCAGACAGTACCAGTACGCGATCGCATGGCGGTTTAGGCTTGGGTCTGGCGATCGTGCGGCACCTGGTCGAGTTGCAGGGAGGAACAGTCAGCGCTGCAAGTCTTGGAGAAGGACAAGGCGCAACCTTTACAGTCAAGCTGCCGCCTCTAGTTCTGTCAGCTTCCGACCCAGAACTTCCGCCTTCCACGCACTGCTTGCTGGAGGGCATCGCCAATGCTTTAGAGTCCTCCATTTTAAAGGGCGTGAGTGTCTTAGTCGTTGATGATGAGAATGATGCCAGAGAACTGCTACAAACGATCTTGGAGCAATCTGGAGCCAACGTGACTGCTGTTGCTTCTGTCGCCGAAGCGATCGCCGCTTACGAAAATCTTCAACCGGACATTCTCATTAGTGACATTGCCATGCCAGGGGAAGATGGCTATGCCCTGATTCATAGAGTCAAGACCCTGGAACATCACCCAGTCAAACCGATGCCTGCGATCGCCTTAACCGCTTATGCCAGAGAAGAAGACCAAGCTCAGGCATTGAGTGCGGGATTTCAAATGCATTTTGCTAAGCCTGTAGAGCCAACTTCTCTCGTTAGCGCTCTCGCGAATCTACTCGGTCGAACTGTCACGTCTTGAGTCAATTTGCTAAGTCTCTGAAACCAGGCTGAAGCCACCCCAGAATTGATAGAAATCTTGATAGGTACTTAAGGCAGCGATCGCAGTGAAATATCTAAATTATTAAATAGATTGTGCCCCAGCAATTCCTCTTTGAGAAATCAAAATCCCTGTATTTCTTTGTAACTTTAATAACAAGCTAAACTGTAAATCAACTTTTGAGCTTTAGTTGCGATAAGTAGCTTTTATACACACTCAAGATAGCTTCCCAAGAGGTTTCCACGACATAAAAGGAACCAAAAAATTCTGAGCCACCTGAGTAAAACGGCACCTAGTAACACAAATCAATCAATTCTGACAAAATTTCTTTAGCTTAGCCTGCGATTTGATCCGAAACGGATTCAACAACCTCGGCTCTTAAAAAGTACCGATTTAATTATTAAATTGACCCTAAAATGAAGCCGATTAACCACTCCATCCGCTAACGTTGGAAATTAAGCCCAAGGAGCAAAGTTCCAGCCTGGACAAAAACAGTGTTAGCCCCTCCTTATTGGCACTGCAAGACTAGAAACGCGAGATTAAAAAATGACACAAGCAAAAATTGGTGATACTGTAACTGTTCACTACACAGGTCGTCTAGATGATGGCACTGTATTTGATTCCTCGACTAATCGTGATCCACTACAATTCACTCTTGGTCAGGGCGATCTAATTCCTGGTTTCGAGAAAGCCGTTGTCGGCATGGCTCCCGGAGAATCTAAAACCGAGAAAATTCCAGTCGAGCAAGCTTATGGCCCTTACCGCGAAGAAATGGTCGTAGAGATCGATCGCCAGCAGATGCCGGAAGATTTAGAGCCTGAGGTGGGTCAACAGTTGCAAGTTCGCGAAGAAACCGGGGGCGTGATTCCAGTAGTGATTACGGATGTCAATGACGGCACTGTGACTCTAGATGCTAATCACCCTCTGGCGGGCGAGGAGTTAACTTTCGATATTCAACTGGTAAATATTGCCTAAGCTCGTCATCCTAATGGTTTAGACAGATTTCCCTCGCCCTTCCGGCTCTTTAGACAAGAGACCTAACCCCAGCCCCTTCCCTCAAGGGAAGGGGAGCTAGATTCAAAGTCCCTCTTTGCTCCGGAGAGGAGTTTGGGGAGAGGTGGGCACCGAACCATTGATCTAGGACAAAAGCTCTGGCAAAACGCCGAGTGAGGCGCTGCGGGGCTACAATAGAGCCAAATTGTTGCATCGCTGCAATCTGTATCCCATGACGACTGCTGCTCCGGTTAAAACTCAGTACGAAGCGATTATTGGCCTTGAAACCCACTGTCAGCTCAAAACTGACACGAAGATCTTTTGCAACTGCTCCACCGAATTTGGCGGTGACCCCAACAGCCAAATTTGTCCAATCTGCATGGGTATGCCAGGGGTGCTACCAGTACTGAACCAGAAAGTGCTGGAGTACGCGGTTAAGACAGGCACGGCGCTCAACTGCCAAATTGCTCCCTTTAGCAAATTCGATCGCAAGCAGTATTTCTATCCTGACTTACCTAAAAACTACCAAATCTCTCAGTTCGATTTACCGATCGCTGAGCATGGTTGGCTAGAAATTGAGCTGGTAGACTCAGACGGCAACCCAGCCCGTAAGCGCATCGGCATTACCCGCCTGCACATGGAAGAAGATGCGGGCAAACTGGTCCACGGCGGCAGCGATCGCCTAGCGGGTTCTAGTTTCTCCTTGGTTGACTACAACCGCACCGGAGTCCCTCTCCTAGAAATTGTTTCTGAGCCAGATTTACGCACAGGCCAAGAAGCGGCTGAGTATGCTCAAGAACTCCGCCGCATTATTCGTTATCTCGGCGTGGGTGACGGCAATATGCAGGAAGGCTCCCTGCGTTGCGATGTCAACGTTTCCATCCGTCCAGTAGGGCAGGAAGCGTTCGGCACCAAGGTCGAAATCAAAAATATGAACTCTTTCAGTGCCATTCAAAAGGCGATTGAGTACGAAATTGAACGGCAAACTCAAGCGCTAGCCACTGGAGAGCGAATTGTTCAAGAAACGCGTCTCTGGGAAGAAGGCTCTCAGCGCACCATTAGTATGCGCGTCAAAGAAGGCTCCAGCGACTACCGCTATTTCCCTGAACCCGATCTGACTGGGATCCAAGTTACCACGGAACAGCTAGAGCAATGGCGCTCAGAACTGCCAGAACTGCCTGCTCAAAAGCGGCATCGCTACGAAACCGAGTTGGGCTTGTCCGCCTACGACGCGCGAGTTCTGACCGACGATCGCAGCGTGGCTGAATATTTTGAAACCGCGATCGCCGCCCAAGCTAGCCCCAAACCAACGGCCAACTGGATCATGGGCGATATTGCCGCCTACCTGAATGCCAACAAGCTCAGCATTACCGAAATTGGCTTTAAACCAGAGGCACTGGCAGAACTCGTCAAGCTGATTGAAAACAACACCATCAGTAACAACGCCGGGAAGGAAATTCTGCCCGATCTACTGGCTAATGGAGGTTCTCCCGCCAAAATTGTCGAGGAGCGCGGCTTAGCTCAACTCTCTGACCCTGATGCGATCGCGGCCATTATTGATGAAGTGATTGCTTCCAACCCCAAAGAACTAGAGCAATACCGGGGTGGTAAAACCAAGCTGTTAGGCTTCTTCGTCGGTCAGGTGCTCAAGAAGACGAGTGGACGGGCCAACCCTAAACTAACTAATCAGTTGCTCGCTCAAAAGCTGAACCCATAACCCTCTGTTCAACGGAACTCACCAGGGATCGTCCGCGTCGGATTAGACCCTGGTGTTTTTTTTGGATGAAATTTTGATGAGGGGTGTCACCCCACACCCCCTTAATGGCATAATGTGATAAGTAGATGCACCCTGATGGCGGGGAGAGTCGCTACAGACTCTCCCTTTTTCTTTGGCAATTTGTCATTGTTGACCATTTAGGGGCGAGCGCACTGAATTTTGCACCCAAGCAGACGAGTTTTGCACCTGCCGAATGTAGTGAAGTAATAGCGCCCAGTTGATATAATCCCCTTTCAAGCGTCTCAGTGGTGGGAGGAGGAACAATGTCAGATTGGCGAAAAATTCCCGGTGGAATCACAGCGCCGCGAGGCTATCGGGCTGCGGGAATAGCCGCTGGATTGAAACCTTCTGGCTTACCCGACCTAGCTTTGATTTTGTCGGAGGCGGAGGCGATCGCGGCAGGCGTTTTTACTACAACTCAAGTTCGAGCCGCCTGTGTGGACTACTGCCGAGAGCGCTTACAAGTGAAGGGAAGTGCCCAAGCCATTCTCTGTAATGCAGGTCAAGCAAATGCCGCTACTGGCTCCCAAGGTTGGATTGACGCGATCGAGAGTGCCCAAAGTTTAGCCCAAGCCCTGAATATTTCTTCAGACTCGATCTTGCTAGCCTCGACTGGCGTGATTGGTCAGCGTATCCCCATGTCAGCCTTGAAAGCCGCGATTCCGCATCTGATCGCTGCTGCTTCTGATCAAGGCTCGGACCATGCGGCTCAAGCGATCGCTACGACTGATCTCGTCACTAAATCGATCGCCCTAGAAACGACCCTGCATGGTCGTCCGGTACGGATCGGGGGTATTGCCAAAGGGTCTGGCATGATTCACCCCAACATGGCGACGATGTTAGCGTTCGTCACCTGTGATGCCGCAGTTTCCCCACCCCTTTGGCAAGACATGCTGAGTCGCGCCGCCGATCGCAGCTTCAACCAAATCACAGTCGATGGTGATACCAGCACCAACGATACTCTGCTAGCTCTCGCCAATGGTCAGTCGCGCACACCTGCCATTACCGAACCTGGCCCCGATGCGGACAAGCTAGAAGCCATGTTGACCGAGGTTTGTGTCTATTTGGCTAAGGCGATCGCCCGCGACGGGGAAGGAGCAACTTGCTTAATGGAGGTGCAAGTCTCCGGTGCGCCTGACGACAGCTCGGCTCGGCAAATCGCTCGCACGATCGCCGGTTCTTCCTTAGTAAAATCAGCTATTTTCGGCCATGACCCGAACTGGGGTCGCATTGCTGCTGCTGCGGGTCGTGCGGGAGTGTCTTTTGGTCAGGAAAATCTGCAAATCAAGTTAGGTGACTTTTTACTGATGGAACAAGGCCAGCCGCTGAAGTTCGATCGCGCGGCTGCGAGTGCCTACCTGAAACAAGCAACAGCCAAAGAGATGCTACCGTCCGATGTGGTCAGCACCGAGGTAAGTAATGACTTGATGGTGATGAAAAATGGCGAGCTAGTTCCTTTCCCTCGCATGACTACCAGCGAAAGCCAAGCTCAAAACGTCGTCACAATCTCAGTCAGCATCGGCAATGAATCTGGCTCTGGCACCGCTTGGGGGTGCGACCTCAGCTACGACTATGTGAAAATCAACGCCGAGTACACCACCTAACTGTTGAGTGGGGGAATTAACGTAGTGGCGCTTTGAGCTGAGTCCGGTTCAGAGCTGCTTCTACCGCTTGCTGTTGGTCACGTCGCGTCAGCCACTGATGGTAGGTACGGGTGTGTACCGTGACGGAGTGCCCCATCATCCGAGCCGCGACAGTATCTGGCAGACCAAAGTGGATCGTTCTGACCGCCCAGGCGTGGCGCAAATCGTAGGGTGAGAAGGGCACTTGATAGCGGCGAAATTGGGTCGTCACTTGTTGCCCAACTCGTTGCAGTGTCGTGCGGTTGAGATCAGTGTCTACGGGAGGCAAGCAAATGCTGCGGAGATCGAATTGCTCGATCCATTCAGGGAAAAACGGCCAGACTTCATGACTTCCAGTCTTGGTCGTAGACAAGACTTGAATCGTGCTCGCCGCATCCCCTTGGCTTAAACCAGAATAATCAGAAAAAAATACTTCGTGGTTTCGTAACCCATAGGTCGCCATAATGCCATAGACAAATCGCCACGCTGGGTTAGGAATTTGCTCAAACGTTTTGACAATCAGCTCATCAGACGGGAGTTCTCGCGCTTGAGTTTGATTTGGGCTATAGCTGCCCCAGAGGGATTTTAGGTCAATGGGCAACTCTAAATTGAGAAACTCTGCCAAGGCACTTAGTGCGGTACAGCAAGCTTGACGACTGCGAGACTGGTCATCGGTTGAGCGCACTGTGGCGTAAATTGCTTCGGCCAAACTAAATTTGGGATGCTCTTGGGCGATCGCAACTAATTTTCGCAGATAAGGCGCATAAGTGAAGCGCCAAGTAGTTTTGGCGGAGGCTGAGTTTTTTATTCGCTGCGGCTGCATCAAGAAATGTTCTTCAAAGACCTGAATTTGTTCTGGCAAATCTAGGTCATACAATCGGCCTCCGCCAGAGACAGCTAAATAGTGCCGCCAATCAAACGTCTTTTGAATGAGTTGAGCCGCGATCACCTTAACTTCCTGTTCTGCCTGCTTCAATCCGCTTGGGGTAGCGGGTAATCCCAAAACCAGTCGTTGTTGGTGAGGGCGCAGACGTGAACTATCCGGTCGAGGGGGCAGAGTACCCCGCAAATTTAACTTCTGTCCCCGCCGCTCAATTTGCAGTCCCAACTTTGCCGCTTTGAGGCGTTGATTTACTTGAAGAATTTTCGCATCAAGCGCTTGATTGGCATCAGTCATGGCAAACTTAATAGTTAACAGGAGTTGTAAATCTTTTAAGAACTTGAAATATATAGCAGTCCTAAATAATTTATGAAATTGACGGCTTGTGAGGGGTGCATCTTTCACAACCCCTTTGGGATCGTCATACATACTTTAGTGATTAAAGTTGGGTATTTAGCACCGTGATGTCAAACGGATTTAGGAAATTAATTGTTAAAATCAGTAACAAACATGAGAGGGTAGGGGGATCGTGACCACAATGGGTCGTACTGGCGTTCTATTGCTCAATTTAGGTGGGCCTGATCAACTGGAGGACGTCCGTCCCTTCCTGTTTAACCTATTCTCTGATCCAGAAATCATTCGTCTACCATTTCCTTGGTTGCAGAAGCCGCTAGCCTGGATTATCGCCACGAGCCGAGCCAAGAAATCTCAGGAAAACTATCGTCAGATTGGCGGTGGCTCCCCTCTACGACGGATTACAGAAGCTCAGGCCCAAGCAATTCAAGCTTCCTTGCGGCAAAAAGGCCATGATGCCTCGGTCTACATTGGCATGCGCTACTGGCATCCTTTCACCGAAGAAGCGATCGCCCGGATTAAGCGCGACCAAATTGAAAAGCTAGTAATCCTGCCTCTATACCCTCAGTTTTCCATTAGTACCAGTGGCTCTAGCTTCCGTTTACTCGAGAAGCTTTGGCAAGAAGACCCCGCTCTCAATCAGGTTGAATATACAACGGTAGCGTCCTGGTACAACCGCCCTGGTTATCTCCAGGCAATGGCCCAGCTAATTGCTCAGGAACTGGATAAATTTCCTAACCCTGACCAAGTGCATATCTTCTTCAGTGCTCACGGCGTTCCTGTCAGCTATGTCGAAGAAGCGGGCGATCCCTACCAGAAAGAGATTGAGGAATGCACGGCGCTAATCATGCAAACCCTCAATCGGCCCAACGCTCATACACTGGCCTACCAAAGCCGAGTGGGTCCAGTAGAGTGGCTAAAGCCCTATACAGAGGATGCGCTCGCAGAACTAGGATCTCAAGGGGTTCAAGATTTAGCCATCGTTCCGATCAGCTTCGTTTCAGAACATATTGAAACCTTGCAAGAAATTGATATTGAGTACCGCGAGTTAGCAGAAGCATCCGGAATTCATCATTTTCAGCGGGTTCCCGCTCTCGATACCCATCCTGGTTTTATTGAGGACTTGGCCGATCTCGTCGTTGAGGCATTGGAAGCTCCCCCGATCGCCTTGTCTCAAGTCACCCAAATGAAGAAGATGGTGAAGATGTACCCCCAAGAGCGGTGGGAGTGGGGTATGACGACTGCGGCGGAAGTTTGGAATGGCCGAATCGCCATGCTAGGCTTTATTGCGCTGATGATCGAACTGCTCAGCGGTCGTGGGCCGCTGCACTTTGTGGGATTGCTATAAGTTGGCTTTAAGCGAGTGTGGAAGCGCGGGATAACCTGACTCATTAGGCTCTCGCGCTTTTATCTAGCGAGTCTTGTCAATCTGGTTCTTGCTTGTGCCGCCGGGGCCGTTGGCGATCGCGAGGATGCGCTTGCTCGGCATACCAGCGTCGCCATTCTTTAGAACTCCGGATGGCTAGCCACAGCAGCAGTAAGGCGATTAGTCCACCTTGGCGAGGCGCATCAAAAGCAAAAAAGACCAAGATGATGCACAAACTATCTTGGGCAAAAATCATCCAAAGCGGCAGTTTGCGGAGGCGGTAAAACCAGCCGATTTGCACTAACTGTAAAACTAACGCTAACAGACCACCCACTATACCAATCAGCCATACCAGCCAAGGCGACATTGCGGCCACGCGAGCGATCGCCATCCCCATCAAGGCTCCGACAATGGGGCTAAAAATCACTTGAATAATTTGTAAAGCCCGCTGCCCTAACCGTCGCTTCGAAATCGAGACTTCTAATAACGACCAACTCACCAACACGCCAATCACGACAGGCGGCGGCACCTGAGACAAAATTGGTACACGAGACCACAAGTCTTCGCCTTGCAGCAACCCAATAATCAATAGCGGCAAAGCAATTCTTAAACCTGCCGCTGAAGAAGCGGAGAGCGCGGCTAGAATCTCAATCATAATGACAACTTAGCCTGCACTAAAACCTAACAGCCCTCAAGGTTCGTTTTTTAGTTTAGGAGATTTGTAGTCAGAGCCTTGTAATCAGATTGACATGTTTTTGACTCTGTCTCTAAATAATTTTCCTTGAGAGTTTTCTCAGACCGGAAGTTTTTACGGCAATTTAGTTTCTTTAGTCCTTAGAAAAACCAGTTCAGCGAATTGAGCCTTGCTACTACCTTAAACGACGCGCTAAGGCTGTGTAACGTTGTTGGTCCTTAACTTGATTAACCGCGATCGCGATCGCCTTTTTCGGTCCCACTAGAAAGGCAAGTTGCTTGGCCCGAGTCAGTCCGGTATAAAGCAAGTTGCGGCTGAGCATCATGTAGTGCTGCAAATATAAGGGCAAGATCACCACTGGATACTCACTGCCTTGGGCTTTATGAATTGTGACAGCCCACGCCAGCGTAATTTCATTTAAGTCAGCGCGATCGTAGTTGACGAGGCGATCGCCGAATCGCACCGTTACTTCTTGCTCTTCCGGGTCGATCGCAGCAATGACTCCTAAGTCCCCGTTAAACACTTCCCGGTCGTAGTCATTGACTTGTTGAATCACGCGATCGCCAACTCGTAAAGTCATGCCGCCTCTGGCAATCTCGGTTTTGCCGCTGTAGGGAGGGTTGATTAACTGTTGCAACACGGTGTTGAGATTCCGAGTCCCTACTTCGCCGCGCGTCATGGGACATAGGACTTGCACATCCTGGGCAGGGACAAAACCCAACTGTGGAATTAAGTCGTTAATCAGGTCATGAATTGCCTGAACACCGTCTTCTGGTTGCGGTGCTCCTAACCAGAGACAATCGGTTTGAGGCACAGCAGAAACGGGTTCGAGTTGTGGCACCTGTCCTTGATTAATCCGGTGAGCATTTTGCACAATGTAACTCGCCTGAGCTTGCCGAAACACCTTAGTTAGCCGAATTACCGGGACTTGTCCAGATCGAATCAAGTCCCGCAGCACATTGCCTGGGCCGACACTGGGTAGCTGATCGATATCGCCGACTAGCAACATCTGGGCCTCCAGTGGCACAGCTTTGATCAAGGAATTGGCAAGAAACAAATCCAACATTGAGGATTCGTCTACGATCACAGCCTGGGTTTCTAGAGGATTGTCGTAGCCGCGCTTAAAGCCAAAGGTCTTCGGGTCAAACTCCAACAAGCGATGTAGCGTTTTGGCTTCCTGTCCAGTCATCTCACTCAGTCGTTGCGCGGCCCGTCCGGTGGGGGCAGCCAGCGCGATCGCCTTTCCCATTGCTCTCCACAGCGCCACAATGGTCCGAGTCGTAAAGGTTTTGCCGCAACCTGGGCCTCCAGTCAGAATCAATACCCGCTGAGTGGCTGCCATTTCTACGGCTTGGCGTTGTTGCTCGGAAAGTGCCAATCCAGTTTTGGCTGTAAAGCGGTCGATCCAGGCTTGGACTCTGGGCAAATCCACTGTGACTGGACGCTGCAACCATTGCCGCAACCGCTCTGCCATATTGGTCTCTGCTTGGAAAAAGGCAGGCTTATAGCAAATGAATTGACCTTGTAACTCGCCAGAGCCACCTTGCATCACCAATTGATCTTCTAAACCCATTTGGGTCATGATCGCCGAAATTTGCTCTGGATCTGGCTCATGATCGCTCAAGGCTAAGCGCTGCACCGTTCGCTCTACCAACTCTGGCTGGGGTAAAAAGCAATGGCCTTCCTCGCTCGCCTCCGACAAAACATGCAACAAGCCGCAGCGGTAGCGAAATTCTGAATCTGGGGCAATGCCGAGATTTCGGGCGATCGCATCTGCCGTCACGAAACCAATGCCATACACATCGGTTGCCAGTTGGTAAGGGTTGTTGGTGACTGTGGCGATCGCTTCTGCGCCATACTGCTTATAGATTTTGACGGCATAAGTGGTAGAAACGCCGTGACTTTGCAGAAACAGCATCACCTCTTTGATCGCCTTCTGAGTTTCCCAAGCCGCCTGGATCATTTTGACCCGCTTCTTGGCAATTCCGGGCACTTCTCCTAGGCGATCGCACTGATTTTCGATTACCTCTAAGGTTTCTAGGCCAAAGTGCGCCACAATCCGCTTGGCAGTTACAGGACCAATCCCCTTAATTAGGCCACTCCCTAGATACTTTTCAATGCCTGTCAGGGTTGCAGGTTTAGTTTCTCGGTAATAAGTCACCTCAAACTGCGGCCCAAACTTGGGATGCTCTCGCCAGATCCCTTGCATTTGAAGTGTTTGGCCCGCTTGAATACTGGGGAAGTTACCGACAATTGTGACTAGGTCTCTGGCTCGCGGTGCCTTGAGTCGAGCGATTGTGTAACCTGACTCTTCAGAATGAAAGGTCAGGCGCTCTACCACTCCTTGCAATTGCTCGGTCTGAGCCGATGGGGCGGCATTCGCTGGGCCATAGGATGGTGAAGGAGTGGACATAGTAACCCGATAACCTTGTCAACAGCTACCAAATCAAAATTTCAAACACTTAAAACGATGAACCCGGTTGCTTCAAGAACTCCGCTTCTTCAGGAGTTGTTGTACGGCCCAAAATTTGATTGCGATGGGGAAAGCGCCCAAATCCTTCAATAATTTCTTTATGGCGAACCGCATAGGGAAACATATCACCAGCATCTGGATCGTCACTCAACTGCCGAAACAGTTCTACTGATAAGCGCTGGTGTTCTAAATTCTCACTGTGCTCGAAGGGTAAGTAAATAAACATCCGCTGCACAGGTAACAAAGCTTGGTCAAAATCCTGCGCGATCGCTTGCTGAGCCGTGATTAAAGCTTGAGCATCCGTAGCATAAGCTCGGCGATCGCCCCGAAAGATATGGCGCGGAAACTGATCGAACAACAATATCAAGGCCAAACAACCATCAGGGGAAGCTGTCCAACCATTGTAGTGACCAGCCACGGCTGCTTCGTAGTTGGATAGAAAGCGATCGCGGATGTCTCGATCAAAATTTGGATCCTTTGCGAACCAAATCTTGCGGCTCTTGCCATAACTACTTGATTCTGGACTGCCAAACCAGAAATTTAGGATTTGCTCAATGCGTAACATGCTGCCTACTTTTGTGGCTTACCCAAACTTGCCCTAATCAAAATTCTAGCGATCGCTACCACCTATGTTTTGGTAGCCACCACTTATCACTTTTGCTCCAGGGAAAATGTAACGAATTTTACCAAAATCCAGAGTGATCCCCATTCAGAAGGCTAGGCTACGGATAGATACCCAGTTCGCAGAGAGACTGCGATTGTGAGAGTAATGTTATGGGTTCACCATCACTCCTGCCTCTAGAACCTGCTTCACCTGCCCACATTTGTCCCTTAGATCAAACCTGTAGCTATCTGGACGAAGCCGCTAGAGAACTTCAACTAGATGCTGGTTTACAGGCTATCTTGAGCCATCCTCGTAAAGTCGTCACCGTCTCGATCCCCATCAAACTGGATAACGGTACTGTACAAGTTCTGGCGGGGCACCGAGTTCAGCACTGTGATGTCCTCGGTCCCTATAAAGGCGGTACACGCTATCATCCCGCCGTGACTTTACGGGAAGTTTCGGCTCTAGCCATGCTAATGACCTGGAAGTGCGCCCTCTTAGGCATTCCTTATGGAGGTGCGAAAGGGGGAATTGCCATTAATCCCAACGATTACAGTGTCAGTGAGCTAGAACGAATTACTCGCCGCTACACCAACGAGTTAATCAAAGATATTGGGCCCTCTGTAGATATTCCTGCGCCCGATGTTGGCACCTCCGCGCGGGAAATGGCCTGGATGATGGACACCTACTCCATGAACGTAGGTCACGCTGTCCCCGGAGTAGTGACAGGTAAACCGATCTCAATTGGTGGTTCTCTCGGACGAGAAATGGCTACAGGTCGAGGCGTAATGATCACGGTCCGGGAGGCGCTAGCAGCTCAGGGCAAGTCTTTGGCAGGTGCCCGGATTGTCATCCAAGGATTTGGTAATGTTGGCCGATCCGCCGCCCAGTTGCTATACGAAGCTGGCGCTAGAATTTTGGCTGTCTCCACCAGTACCAACGGTCTGTTTGCTGACGCTGGCCTGGATATTCCAGCCTTGCTAGCCTATGCTGCCGAAAACCATAAGAGCTTAGTTGGATTTCCCGGTTCCACGTCGATTAGCAATGACGATCTCTTGCTCCTTCCCTGCGATGTCTTGATTCCAGCCGCTTTAGAAAACCAAATTACTGAAGCTAATGTCGCTCAAGTCAAGGCTCAGATCATCGTAGAAGCAGCCAATGGCCCAGTGACATTAGCCGCAGATCAAGCCCTGGAAGCGAGAGGTGTTACGGTATTTCCTGATATTCTCGCTAACGCAGGTGGAGTCGTCGTGAGTTACCTGGAATGGGTGCAGGGGCTTTCCTATGTCTTCTGGGACGAAGAACGAGTAAACCGCGAAATGGAAAGCTTGATGGTGTATGCCTTCCAGCGTGTCTTGCAGCAATCCCAAAACCGCCAAGTTCCACTCCGCTTAGCAGCCTATACTCTGGCTGTGGGACGAGTGGCCCAAGCTGTCAGCGATCGCGGGCTCTACCCTTAATTCTCGATCCCCCTGTTTAGAAGATTGGGGTTTTAGCGATCGCCATTGCCTGAATTGAAGAGAAGATGGCGATCGCTAAGCCCTTTGAAAACACAATAAAGCAAATTATTTTTCCCAAGTCACAGCCACCTCATGACTTTGGCATTGCTGTTTGATTTGCCTCAGTCTTTGCTGAGTTACTTCCCCGTATAAGTGCAGCCGCTTTTCGTGAGATGGATAGTACTTGCTATAGGCTAGAACTTGTCCAAGCCCATGCTTCCAATCCGGCGCACACTTAACTTCGATGACTTCCCTTTTCGTAAGAACATCGATTCTGCCGTCTGGAGTTTGAACCTCAGTTTTGCCCTTTAGTTTCGCAGCTAACCTATCGCGGTACTCAGATTCTCTTCCAGCTTGCCTCCTATCAAAAGAACTCTCTACAAATTCTTTTAGAGGTTCTGGAGTAACCTCAATCAACGTATCAACCAAAAAATTTTCTAAATTCTGGCTTAAATCTGAGACTGACTTCTTAAGTAAGCGTTGGAGAGGGTCAGCTTTCTTTCTAGGCATGATGTTTGAGTGCTAGCAGCCACACCCAGAAACCACTACATCTTTGAGCAATCTCTTTAAATCGCCTGAAATTGGTAATCCCTGAACTTCTCGTACAAGTTTGTCTTGCGATTCAGATTTTCTCCGTTCGCAATAAATCCCTTTCAAAAAACCTTCAATCCCAACCTTTGCTAGAGAATCAGCCACTAAAGCTGTAATCCCCAACACTCCTATGCCACCGAGCATCCCAAAAGGCCCGCCTAGCGCAGCAAGTGCAGTTGTGATTGCAGCAGCTCCGGCAAAGCCCGTAGTAGCCATTGCAATCACAAGCATTACACCAGGTAGCCCTAACGCCGCAACTTTTCTGAATGCATCATCCACAATTGTTTCCTCAAGCTATCACGTTGCCTCTAAGTCTAGAGAGTGCCCGTAGCCAGCCTTCGTTTAACAGCGCATTGAGTGAAAAAGCATCCAAAACTTAAGATACAGACGGAAGTTGGACAGTTTTATAACCTGTTCAGCTAGCGTGCTGTTTGTACCACTCGATCGTGTTTTTCAGCCCTTGCCTAAATTCCATTTGAGCCGTAAAGCCAAACTGCTTGGCTCGTTCTGTATCCAAGCAGCGACGAGGCTGACCATTAGGTTTGTCGGTTTCCCAAACAATCTCGCCTTCAAAGCCCATCAGCTCACAAATCAGAGTTACCAGATCGTGAATTGTGATTTCGTAGCCAGTCCCCAGATTCACAGGCTCAGAATCGTTGTAGGACTGGGTGCCCATCACAATGCCACGAGCTGCATCCTCAGAATAGAGAAACTCACGAGTCGGACTGCCATCACCCCAGACAGGGAGTTGCTGGTCTCCCCGTTGCTGAGCTTCGTAAACCTTGCGAATCAACGCTGGGATGACGTGGGAACTGCGAGGATCAAAGTTATCCTCAGGCCCATACAAGTTCACTGGCAACAAGTAGATGCCATTGAAGCCATATTGCTGGCGATAAGATTGCAGCTGGACCAACAGAGCTTTCTTAGCCACACCATAAGGGGCATTAGTCTCCTCAGGGTAGCCATCCCAAAGATTTTCTTCCTTAAACGGAACCGGGGTGAACTTAGGGTAGGCACAAATGGTACCCACGCAAACAAACTTCTGGACCCCCGCTTGATAGGCCGCATGAATCAACTGCGTACCCATCATTAAGTTGTCGTAGAAGAGTTCAGCGGGTTTTTCTCGGTTCAGTCCAATACCACCCACATGCGCTGCTAAGTGGAGCACCACATCTTGCTGATCAACCGCGCGTTGGCAGTGATCGAAGAAACGTAGGTCGTAATCCCGCGATCGCACTACCGTAATCTTTTGGGAATCAGCACCTGCCCGTTGGAGCTGGTCGATCACTTGACGCCCCAGGAAGCCAGCACCTCCCGTCACCAAAATCCGTTTATCTCTGAGATCCAGCGTTGTCATGGCTTTTTTATCTCTGTTGAAATAAATCAGAAATGCTCAGAGATTAGCTCATTACATTGCTGACTTCGTGGCGAATGGTAGCGTGTTCCAAAGACGCACCTCTACCATTTTCCATAGTAAGTCCCAAGGCTTGCAAATCAGCTTCCACCATGATGGCGACAAGCTGCTCAAAAGTCACAGAGGGTTCCCAACCCAGTTTCTGCTTGGCTTTAGCAGGATCTCCAATCAGCAGATCAACTTCTGCGGGACGTAGGTAACGCTCGTCAAACTCAACGTAGTCGTTCCAATCCAGGTTGACACACTTAAAGGACAAATCTAGAAACTCACTGATTGAGTGCGTTTCACCCGTTGCCACTACATAGTCATCGGGTTGATCTTGTTGCAGCATCAACCACATTGCCCGCACATAATCTTTGGCGTATCCCCAGTCCCGCTTGGAATCTAAGTTGCCCAAGTAGATCTTCTTCTGCTTGCCTGCCACAATTCGCGCGATCGCTCGGGTAATTTTGCGAGTGACGAAGGTTTCACCCCGACGCGGAGACTCATGGTTGAACAAAATCCCGTTGGACGCAAACATGCCGTAAGATTCACGGTAGTTTACAGTCTGCCAATGAGCATAGACCTTAGCGCAGGCATAGGGACTACGAGGATAGAAGGGTGTGGTTTCGGTTTGAGGTACTTCCTGGACCTTGCCAAACATCTCTGAGGAACCTGCCTGGTAAAACCGCACTTCTAAGCCAGTTCGATGTTGGTAGTCACGGATAGCTTCCAGCAGTCTGAGTGTGCCCATCCCTACTGCATCTGCGGTGTACTCAGGTGAGTCAAAACTGACTCGCACATGCGACTGAGCCCCCAAGTTATAAATTTCTTGCGGCTGCACTTCTTCTAAAATGCGGCGCAACGTTGTCCCATCCGTTAAGTCGCCGTAGTGCAGAAACAAACGCGCTCCCTCTTTATGAGGGTCTTCGTATACGTGGTCAATGCGGTCTGTATTAAAAGTTGAAGTTCGTCGGATAATGCCATGAACTTCATAACCCTTTTCTAACAGCAATTCGCTGAGGTAAGAGCCATCTTGACCTGTAATACCTGTGATTAGCGCTCGCTTCCGTTGGGTCATTTGAAAAGTTCCTTCTGTGGCTGACATGGGGGCTGGGGAAAAATAAGTTTTAGCGGTTTAAGCTAGTCACAACTCCAAGCAATTCCCCTGAGAGTCTGGAGCAGACAGATGCAATTTCAAGCTTGTGCCTAGCCGCTACACCTCTATACATCCCATTTTTGTGAAACAGTGCTCAGGAAAGTACTTTGTCATCAATGGTAAGCCATCTCTTGAGGTTGCTTGCCTGTCACCCTGCTGCACAATAGATACTGCTGGTGTTAAGAGTCAATCCATACGTTAGCCTGAAACTCTCAACAAAACATCAAAAAACTATGTAGTGTCTGCAAAGAATTGGTAGCCTCTGTATATTTTTGTCAAAGATTGCAGCTAGCGCTTCCAGAAGACGCTAATCAGCCAATACCGTATAATTGAACACAAAAACAAATGAAGTTTCCCCTCTCTAAGTGAGAGAGAAGCTTCAATAAGCACCATTTTTACTGGGAAAGACCACAACGCCGATTGTTTTAACAATTAACCATAGGTCCATCGAAAAACTGCGGCAATTAACGTAGTAAAGGTCCATTAAGACCCGCCGATGGTAAGGAATATCATTGCGTCCAGAAACTTGCCACAAGCCTGTGATTCCAGGTTGAATCGTCAAAATCCGGTCCATATATCTGCCGTACCTTGGCAATTCTTCCTCTACAAGAGGCCGAGGACCTACGACGCTCATGTCACCTTTAAGCACATTCCAAAATTGGGGAAACTCATCTAAGCTGGTGACTCGCAAGAACCGACCAATCCAGGTAATCCGAGGATCGTATTTCAGTTTGAAGTTTTCTTCAAATTCTTGCCGGGCATCAGGGGAGGTTTCCAACAACTTAAGTAGTACTTCGTCAGCGTTTTCGACCATCGTTCTGAATTTGATGCAACCAAAAGGTTGACGATTTTTGCCAATCCGTTCTTGCACATAAAAAATCGGCCCTGGAGAGCTAAAGGCAATCAACAGGACCAGGAGCAAATAAACCGGAGAGAACAAAATCAAAACCGCAAGCGAAAATCCAATATCAAACAACCGCTTGGAAAACTCTCCGTCTAGACTAACTAACGTGACTGGCGGCAAGCCCCGCTTGAAAATAGCCCGAATTGTCTTGCCGGAGATAAGTTGACTTTCGGCAGTCATTGTACTCCTTCAACTCACAAACTCACACCACACACAGTCCTGATCATAAAGCCAGAAACAGCTTCTACGGCAATTTAGGCCTAAAAGCCAGTACTTCCCTGGGATCGCTAGACCTAAATTCTTGGCAGCAGTGTTCCACAAAACTGAGATATTGTCGCGCAAACGCTTTAGCGTCAAAGGTTAGGGCATGCGATCGCACCACCTCAGGATTAAACGCTTGGGCATGAGTTTCAAAATACTCCACTGCTTCAATTAAAGCCACCTCCGATTGAGTTGAGAACAAAACTCCTGTGGCAGTATCCGAGTACTGACGCACATCTCGCACCGTTTCTAAAGCTCCTCCTGCTCCATAAGCAATCACAGGAGTACCACAGGCTTGAGCTTCTACGGGAGCGATACCAAAATCTTCATGGGCCGCGTAAACAAACGCCTTCGCTTCAGCCATATATTTTGCCACTACGGCATCTGGTTGCCATCCCAGTATTTGGATATTGGGTTTAGCGATTTTGCGTAGCTCTTGCAGTTCTGGACCGCTGCCAATCACCACCAGCGATCGCCCTGACTGGTTAAAAGCACGCACAATCAGCGAAGTTTTTTTGTAGCTCACCAAGCGAGAAACTGTGAGGTAAAAATCTTGCTTCTGAGCTTGAAAAGGAAATCGCTCCGTATGGACCGGCGGATAAATTACCGTGGCGGGTCGCCGATAGTAGCGCCAAATGCGACGGGCTGTATTTTGCGAATTGGCGATGAAATAATCTACCCGATTCGCAGATAAGACATCCCATTGTCGCAGATAGTGCAGCAGCCAACGTGTTGCCCAGCCTAGGACCCCACGCCCCAAGGCACTGCTGCGTAAGTAGTCAAAGGTTAAATCCCAGGCATAGCGCATAGGAGTATGGCAGTAACAAATGTGCAACTGATGGGGGCCAGTCAGGACTCCTTTAGCCACCGCGTGGGAAGAAGAAAGAATCACATCATACGGGCGTAAATCTAGTTGTTCGATCGCCAAAGGCAACAAGGGCAAATATTTCTGCACACCCCCGCGAGCACCTGGAAAATACTGCAAAAAAGTCGTGCCAATCTGACGCTTAAACAAATAGCTCTCTGGATTTGTGGATTCGAAATCAATTAGGGCGTAGGGATCTGCATCAATATGCTGCAAAATCTCCTGCACGACTAGTTCCGAGCCACCTGTTGCTTTTGGCGTCAACCATTCATGAACCAGCGCATACTTTAATTGCACAGTCAGTTTAGAGATTAGGGAGATTGAGGTGCTTAAGGATGTTATCGCCGAGTTTGTCACACTCTGGGATAAAAAGTTGATGAAAATATGAATTATTTTCCAACCCCAACTCTTCTTTAGTCAAAATGCGGGGAGAAGTAAAACATGCACCCCGCTCATCAAGCCTTTGAGGCTGAAAGAAATTCGATCTCGCTAAATCTCAAACACTTTTAGATCTTTACGATTCCTCAGATCACAATCAGGAAATTGCTGCATAATCCTTAGGCTAGAAAACGCTACGACTTAGGTTGGCAATGCTTTCAGCTTGGTCAAGCTCAGTACAAGCAGAAAGAGCACAAACTGAACTAACACAATACTAGGGCCAGAAGCAAAATTCAGTGCTCCAGACACCAACATGCCCAAAATGCTGCTCAGTGCCCCGATCGCTACCGATAGCAGCAAGAACCGAGTGAACCTTTGACTCAGCAGTTTGGCAGTTGAGGCTGGAATAACCAAAAAAGCATTCACTAGCAAAATCCCGATCGCTTTGATGGAAACGGCAACTGCCAAAGACAGCAAGACTACAAACAAATAGCGATGCAGTTGGACTGGAATCCCTTGCACTTGCGCCACTGCTTGATTCAGAGTTAGCAAAATTTGTTGTCGTAGCGTCGATAGTAAAAAAACAGCACTGACAATCAACAACAACAGCGTCAGCAGTAGGTCAGTACGGTTGATGGCTAAGATGTCACCAAACAACACCCCCATTAAGTTGCCTCGGTAGCCTTGAATAAAGCTAGTCAAAATCACCCCGATCGCTAAAGCGCCTGAGAGCACAATGCTGAGGATGTTGTCACTCCACAAATCGGTTTGGTCAATCAGGTAGAGCACTGCTAGACCAAACAGCAAGGTAAAAGGGAGCAGCATCCAGGTGGGATTGAGCTGGAGCAAAACGCCTAGAGCGACTCCAACTAAGGCCGCATGGCCGACTGCATGACTAAAGAATGACAACTGCCGCAGTGTGACAAAGCAACCCAGTAGCCCACCCAACACACCCATGAGAATCCCACCTGCGATCGCCCGTTGCATGAAGGGAAATTGTAGGAGGTCAAAGAGTTGTTGGGGTTGCGTGACCGCAAACTGGTCAACCTGAAGCCAAGGTAGACAGTCTAGGAGCATGATGAGCGGGTAAAAAGCATGAATAGACTGTACAACCTGCTGCTACTGTTCTCTACTGTGCTTATTGGGGAGGCCGTAGGAAAGAGACAGGCAAGCCTTGAGTTGGCCCGCCGGGTTCTGATCAGACTGCGCCATAATTGGGAAAGACTGAAAAGGCTTAGAGATAAATAACTTTGATAATTTCAGAACCCAGGCTTTGTAATCGTCTTTGATTTTATATAAAGAAAAGTTAATCTTTGCATCGTAAAGCTTTACTCTGGTTTTAGACTGTCCCTGCTTTTGACATAGGCAACTGTGACTAACAGCAGCAATTGGGCCTTGCTTGCGCTCTAGGACAGCTTTGGCATGTGATCATTTGAAAATTATGGCTAAGCAGCGGGTTCTTTCTGGCATTCAACCAACGGGCAATCTCCACTTAGGTAACTACTTGGGAGCCATTCGCAATTGGGTGGAAGGCCAAAGCCAATACGAAAATTTTTTCTGTGTCGTCGATCTCCATGCCATTACTGCACCCCACAATCCAGCCACGCTAGCGGCTGACACCTACGCGATCGCAGCGATTTATTTAGCTTGTGGCATTGATTTGCAGCACGCCCACATCTTTGTGCAGTCCCACGTCCCCGCTCACAGCGAATTAACCTGGTTGCTGAACTGCATCACCCCGCTGAACTGGCTCGAAGACATGATTCAGTTCAAGGAAAAAGCGGTGCGGCAAGGCGAGAATGTCAACGTGGGTTTGCTTGACTACCCCGTGCTGATGGCTGCCGATATTTTGCTCTACCAAGCTGACAAGGTTCCAGTGGGAGAAGACCAAAAGCAGCACTTAGAGCTAACTCGCGATATTGCTGCACGGTTTAACCATCAGTTTTGTAAAGACAAATCTTCAACCTTTAAGCTACCAGAACCATTGATTCGGGCGGCAGGTGCGCGAGTCATGAGCTTGACCGATGGCACTCGCAAAATGTCTAAATCTGATCCTTCAGACTTGAGTCGGATCAATGTTTTAGATGCGCCTGAGCAGATCCAAAACAAGATTAAGCGCTGCAAAACTGACCCTGTCAGAGGGTTGGAGTTTGACAACCCAGAACGGCCTGAGTGCAACAACTTGCTGACGCTCTATATGCTGTTGTCAGGCAAAACTAAGGCTGAGGTAGCGGCAGAGTGTCAGGATATGGGTTGGGGCCAGTTCAAGCCTTTATTGACTGAAACTACGATCAGCGCTCTCAAGCCTATCCAAGACAAATACAGCGACATCATGGCGGACAAGGGCTATTTGGAATCGGTGCTGCGCCAAGGCCAGGAAGCCGCTGCCGCGATCGCCAACCAAACTCTGAACCAGGCGAAATCAGCCTTGGGCTATGCCTTGCCCTTATAAAACGGATACTCCACAGCTCATTGCTCAACAGGAAGACGGAATGCCAGATGAAGTGACGATAGTGAGGTTAATTAAGTGATGGATAACGGTCAGAACAATTTAGCAGCACTCCAGTCATCCCTGTTTCTATCTCCTTCTTGCTTCCGCAATGCGCTTCAGTCAGGTGAATTTTTAGTGACCGCTGAAGTGGCCCCGCCCAAAGGTGGCAATGCGGCTCACATGCTGCAAATGGCCCTACTGCTCAAAGATCGAGTCCATGCCGTCAACATTACCGATGGCAGTCGGGCTGTGCTTCGTATGAGTTCCTTGGCAGCGTCCATTATTCTGCTTCAGCACGGCATTGAGCCAATTTGTCAGGTGGCTTGCCGCGATCGCAACCGCATTGGTTTACAAGGTGATTTGATGGGAGCTCATGCCCTTGGCGTTCGCAATATTTTGGCTTTGACTGGAGATCCAGTGAAAGCAGGCGACCACCCAGAAGCACGGGCGGTGTTTGACTTGGAGGCAGTACGCTTGCTGCAACTGATCTCTAAGCTAAATCAAGGCTTTGATGCCAATGACAAACTCATGCCTGATGGCCCCACCGATTTGCTAGTGGGTGCAGCGGTTGACCCTCAGCTCAATAGCTGGTCAGGCTTACAAAGTCGCTTTGAACGCAAATTAGTGGCTGGAGCCCAATTTTTCCAGAGTCAACTAATCTGCGACTTTGATCGGTTGGAAAAATTCATGACTCAGATCGCGGCAGGTAGCAATAAGCCCGTTTTAGCAGGAATTTTTCTGCTTAAGTCAGCTAAAAACGCTCAATTCATTAACCGCAATGTACCAGGCGTTTCCATCCCAGATGAGATCATTCAGCGTCTAGAGCGAGCCGCTGATCCCCTACAAGAAGGCATTACGATCGCGGCTGAGCAAGTCAAGTTAGCAAAAGAACTTTGCCAGGGCGTACATATGATGGCTGTGCGCCGAGAAGACTTAATTCCCCAAATTCTCGATTTAGCTGGGATTCCGCCCATCACGCAAGCCGCTCCTGCCTTTCAAGCTGCGAGAAGCTAAGGGCGATCGCTCAACTTGGCTCATTGAGACTTATGCCAACCAGCCTACTCAGGCTTCGTATCGTGATTGAGGGACTCTAGCATCTGCGGTGGGCCAAGGTGCGTGAGCTGGTAACCTTGGGATAGCTGTGATGGTGAGCGTCAGTATAGAACTTTGGTTGTTTCCGGGGTGGCAACCAGCGGAGAAATCGGCCTCTCAATCTCAAGCTGTAGGCGAGCGCTTGTCGCAGCAAGGCTGGTGGAGTTGTAAAGCCACAAGCTTCTAGCATCCGGTCATCTAGGAAGCTGTGGACGATTGGCCTAACTAAAGGGCGCAACCAGCATGGAAACTAACTCAGCATCAAGTTTTGCGTGGAGTCACCCACCAAACGATTCGTTTGGGCATAACGGAAGTGCTGTTGCTCATATTCAACGTTGTAACGCTCAAAGGCTTCGTAGGTGTCAGGAATATTTTGAATCTGCATTCGCTGACCCACGGCCTGCCAGAAATAGAAGGAAGCCAAGCGTTCGTTCTCAGACATAGGTCGCCAGCCAAAGCGATCGAGCCAACGCACAGGCTCATAGATGAATGTAGAAAGCACATACAAGAAATCGGCATTGCTGATCTGAAAGCGCCTATGCATGTGATTCATCCGGCGAATGACTTCTTGTCCGCGATCGCTGTCATACCCCCATTTCAAAATTTCAGCCACAGTTAGAGCTGTATCGTCATAACGTTTTTGCGGGCGCTGATGAAACTCTCCAGTTTTGTCGAGCAGGGCTGAAATACTTGGGACACAAAACGTCCGAAACAGCGCAATTTCTAGAGCTCGATTAATATCCCACGGAAATTCGTAGCCTGCCATGAGGCGGCAAATTTCCTGATGATCCTGGATAGGGTCCAATTGCTGAATTTGATGTAGATTCTAGTGGCGCTTCATACATCCCTGCTGTAACTTAAGTTCTACAGAAACTATTAACCTGTACGGCACCAAATCCGCCAACATTAGGCACAAAAAAAGCCAGCTCCCATAGCTGGCTACTATTAATTTTTAATGACGTTGTCTTCTCACTTTGGAGGAACCCAAGCTGCGCGTTCCCACACTTGCAGCGGGTATAGGGTTATTGTTCCCTACTCCGAAAGTATTGTAACAAGATACACAAACTTTTCGTCATGAATGTTTACAGCAGTTTTTGAGCATCTGCATCATTCGTGCGCTAAAGCAGGATGATATATTACCATTCATTGCCTGGTTAATTCGTTCGACGCAGATAAATAAAGGCAGGCTCGCTGAGGCTGCCCCCAAATTACTTGCTCTTGCTTATAAATCGCCATTCCTGGCTTTGCCCCCTTGGGCTTATAGACATGTTTTGGCTCGGTGTAGACCACAGGAACTTGCTCACTCTGACGGGCACGACTGTAATAGGCAGCTAAGTCAGCCGTAAATTCCAGGTCTGATTTTTCTGGCACTTTTCCTGGATCTAGACGCAAGAGGACATGGCTGCCGGGAATTTCTTGGGTGTGAAACCACAGGTCATAATCGCCCGCGAGTCGGAAGGTTAACTGATCGTTTTGGCGATTGTTGCGACCGATCAGCAGCTCAAACCCGCTGGGCGTTTGAAAGCGGTAAAATTCTGTACTAGCTTTGCTCTCCGGGCGGCTGCGATACTCCAGCGACTCCAAGTATTGTTGCTGAATCAGCTCATCGCGAATTTCTTCTAAAGCGATTAGGTCTGCGGGTGTTTGGTAGCTAGCCATTTGCAATAAGGCTGCTTCCACTTGCTCTAAATAATCTACTTCCACTTGTACCTCGGCCAGCAATGGCTCTACTGCCAGACGGGCTCGCTTGAGTTTCTGGTGTTTTTTGTAGAGAGACTGAGCATTCTGTACCGCGTTTTTCTCCGGATCGAGGGCGATCGCGACAGGTTGCTCGGTATGGAAATCCGCCAGCGTCATGACCTTCATTCCGGGTTGCCATTCTTGCAAATGGGCCATCAACAAGTCTGCTTGCTCCCGGTATTGGTCGGCTTGGTCCGATTGGGCTAAGCGCTGCCGAAACAAGTCAGCCTTGAGGCGCACTTTCGCCAAAACATTATTGACTTTTTGGGTCAACTGATGGTGGAGCTGGACAAATTCTTGACGATTGAGTTGTGCGGTGTAGTACTGGTTGAGCAAGATTTGTACGCTCTCTACCACTTGCGTCTTGCCCCAGCCCAAAACGGTATACCCTTGCTGAGTCCAGCCTGGATTCAGTTCACAACTTTCTAGCGATCGCAACCAAGTTTGCCAAGCTGTAAACAACCGCTGCCACTCCGACTCGCTTAGCTCCTCTGTTGATTGCTCTGGGTCAAGTTCGATGGCCTGCAACATTGACAACACTAAGGCTGA
Organism: Trichocoleus desertorum AS-A10; assembly: GCF_039962155.1. Lineage (NCBI taxonomy): Bacteria > Bacillati > Cyanobacteriota > Cyanophyceae > Leptolyngbyales > Trichocoleusaceae > Trichocoleus > Trichocoleus desertorum. The sequence goes on from NZ_JAMPKN010000018.1 coordinate 42,870, forward strand.
GCTTAAGCCACGATAATTCTTGATTAAGGTACGGCGTAAAGCCCCAGGCACTAGGCTAATCCGTTCTCGCCAGCGCTCATAAGACTCACTTAAACTGGGAGCGGGATCGGTAAGAGCAGGCGGTAACTCATAAGGTTGTCCGGTCAGAATCGGGCGAACGCTAGATTGCTGGGCACTAACTTGATGAGCCGCTGTGACAATCAAGTTCTCCTGGTTCGCCAAAATCACATTGCTGTACTTGCCCATGATTTCGACATACAAGTGCCACAACGGAGGGTCTCCAGGTCGTCGAGCAAACTGCAAATCCAAAGCCCGCTCCCAAGGGGCGATCGCCTCAATGGCAACCAGAGCCAAGCCTCCTAGTTGATGTTGCAGTTGTTGGCTAAAAGTAAATGTGTCAGGGGTACGGGGCGGTGGATCGCCAATACAAAGCCGAGCGGCTTGCGGGTGCCAGGAAATAGTCAGCCAAGCTCGTTGATTCAGAGTTCGCAAGGCAATGGCAAGGGTAAAGCGATCGCGCTGATAAACCTGCTCCAGTCGGGATGGCAGCCAATCAGCTCGAAGTTCACAGCAGGCAGCAGTTAGCGTAGTAAAGTCAACAGGTTGCAAAGTGAAAAATCATACAAGTCACAGGATCGCTGCCCAGTCTAACGCTAATTGCACCGGATCGATCACCGAGCTAAGGGATTAGTGAGTCAGATCTATACCCAAAGATAGAAAGCTTCATAGCAAGCTAAAAAACTCTGTTATGCTGCGAATTTTAGCCTTGTTAGTCCAAATTTTTGTGGATACCATTGAAATTAAATACTTATGAACCCCTCACGCGGTCAAGCCGCCGTTCAGTATGGATATTAAGCTGATCAATATCGGTTTTGGCAATATTGTGTCTGCCAACCGAGTGGTTGCCATTGTCAGCCCAGAGTCCGCACCCATCAAACGAATCATTACGGATGCTAGAGACCGGGGGCAACTGATTGACGCAACCTATGGGCGGCGCACCAGAGCGGTCATCATCACCGATTCAGGCCATATTATCCTTTCTGCCATTCAGCCTGAGACTGTTGCCAACCGCTTCATTGTCAGTAAAGACGGAGCGGGCAACGACGAATAGCAAGCATGTCAAGCTCCGGCTACAATCCTAATCCCTGCGGCTCAAACCGTTGAATCGATCGCCTACGGATAGTGCTACCCTAAGAGGTTTAAGCAATGTAAGTCGAACGGGTAGTAGGAGCATGCAAGCAGGCAAGTTGGTTGTATTGACTGGGCCGAGTGGAGTTGGAAAAGGCACCTTACTGCGATCGCTTCTACAACGCCATCCAGATCTTTATGTTTCTATTTCAGTCACGACTCGTGCTCCCCGCCCTGGCGAAGTGGATGGGCAGCATTACTACTTTGTCAGCCGCACCGAATTTGAGCGCATGGTCGCTGGTGGTGAACTTCTAGAGTGGGCAGAGTTTGCAGGAAATTATTATGGCACGCCCCGCCTAGCTGTAGAGCAACAAGTTCAGCAAGGCAAGTGCGTGATTTTAGAAATCGAGCTGGAAGGAGCTAGACAAGTTCGGCAAACCTTTCCAACCGCCTTTCGCATCTTTATCCTGCCACCTTCTTTGAATGAACTAGAGTTTCGCATTCGTAATCGCGGACAAGACTCGGAAGACGCGATCGCTCGACGGTTGCAGAGGGCACGAGCTGAAATCGATGCCGCCAGCGAATTCGATATTCAAATCATCAACGACGATTTTGAAAAAGCTTTAACTGAGATTGAGGCGGCTTTGCTTGCCCCCGTTCACTGCTATAGCGCCCAGCTTGCAGTTAAAGCCATAAATTAAGGCAGTCAATCACACTTCTATTCCTACTAAAGGTACCAGTGAAGTAAATTATCAAGCTGGCAACTTTAGAGACTAAAAGTGAACGATTGACTGCCTTAGGAATAATTCTAGATTCTGGTCAAGAATTACTAGAACAGATTTTGTAGCAGCTGGATATTGGCGAGTAAGGCGTAAGCAAAAGCTGCTCCGCCAATTCCACCAATCAGGAAGCCACTAGCATACTCATTCCATCCTTCTGCGGTAGTCAAAGCCGCTGGAGGATTTGGAGTAGTAATGGTTTTGGTTGGATCAGGAGGGCAGCTGTTTGCGTACAAGGACAGGGCAATAGTTGAAATAACAACTAAGCCCACTGTGGACAGCAAACCAGCTAAGTTTGCCACATCTGTATCTCTCAAGGGGCCTAGCTTGGCAAAGGGGCCAATGAGCCAGTAACCATGAGCCATCCCTACTTCTAGACCACGCCGTAATGGAGAAAGACCACGGCGATAAGCAGGTAGGTTATTAATGAAAGCTTCTGTGAAACCTGAGGCGTTAATTGGGGTTTCCAAATTACCAGTTTGAGGGTCGCCGCCTGCTGGACGGACGACTTCCCGGTTTCTCGGATCGCCTAAGCGATCTTTTGATCTATCTATCGCGTCTACGGGTACCATATTGCTCTTTTAGTTAATAACGTTGTAGCCCTATTTTAGGTGAGAAATTTATTCTCACCCCTGGGACCAAAGTGCACTTTAAAAAAATTAATTTTACACTTCGGTCACCCTTGGTTCGGCTAGGAAACTCGCGACTTCAAAAGGGCGATCGCGAGTTTCTCAAGTTAAAAACCTTGATCTTTCTAGAACCAAGGCTGCCTAACTTTAGCAAAACAAGAATTCTAGGAAAAAGAAATTCTTAGTGCAGCCTAAGGAGACAGAAAAAGACCGTCTGGAAACGTTTTATTGATCAGAATAAACGCTGTCAGGGCACCACTCACGAACAACACTGCTAACACAGGAGCATTAGACAGATACTTGACAAAATCATTCATACCAAACTCCTAAGAACAAGCTAAAGGAGAAATTACGAAAATGAAAGCGAAGAGAGAATCACCTAAACTCTTGCAATGGAGTTTAGAGGACTGTTTTAGCGAGGAGAAACAGGGATGTTTTCCTCTTTTTCAACTAGCTCTCCGCTAATCAATTCTTTTATTGCTGCCAAAGGCCACAGCAACCCACCAATAAAGCATTGAATCGCCAGAGGTACATTGATTTGAATTTCGCTGTATTCTGGATATTCGCTCTTTTTCACAGTCCTGATATAGCTACGGCCAGACCAACCTAACCAGCCAGCTAGATACAAGAAAAGCAGCCCAGGATATTGGAAATCACCCCAGTGGCTAGGGCGACCATCGGTGATCAAACGGGGCAGACCTTCAGGGCCGCAAAGCATCCCTTCATAGCGTGCAAACCGTTCCCGAGCCCGATCAATTCTGCCTTTGATAATTGCAGCAGAATCGCTGTTGGGATCATATTTTTGTAAGCGAGCCTCTTGGCTTCTCACAGTGTTATTTAGACGTTGCTGAAAAGCAGGAGTCTCACCGCAGGGAACTAACCCAGCTACATCTGCTGAGGCAGGGGGGGCCATGCCTAGCCAGAGGCAAACAATGAGAACTAAAGCAAACAGTCGTTGCATGGAATCATTTCCTTTTGTTACAAAACTCAAAGTTTGTTGTACAAAAAGATTACGCTATTTGTACAGGAAAGTTTGCTGAACTTGGAAGCAATCATACTCTTCCGAGTAGACCCAGTAAAGTTTTAAGTTACTAGAAGTAGCTCATTCATTCAAAAAATTACCAGCGAATGGCAACGGTTTTAGCACTTGAAACAAGTTGTGATGAAACAGCGGTCGCGATTGTTAAAAATCGTCAAGTTTTAAGTAGTATTGTTTCTTCTCAGATTGATATTCATCAACAATATGGCGGCGTTGTACCAGAAGTTGCCTCCCGTCATCATGTAGAAATGATTAATCTAGCGATCGCTCAAGCCTTTCAGGAAGCGTCACTAGATTGGTCTGCCATTGATGGCATTGCCGCTACTTGTGCCCCTGGGCTGGTGGGTGCCCTGCTCGTCGGTCTCACAGCCGCTAAAACCTTGGCCCTAGTGCATCAAAAGCCCTTTATTGGCATTCATCACCTAGAAGGCCATATTTACGCTTCTTACCTCACCGAGCCGACCCTAGAGCCACCTTTTCTCTGTTTGCTGGTTTCGGGTGGGCATACCAGTCTGATTTACGTCAAAGCTTGTGGCTACTACGAAACTTTAGGCCAAACTCGTGATGATGCCGCAGGAGAAGCCTTTGACAAAGTGGCTCGCTTGCTCAACTTGGGCTATCCCGGTGGTCCAGCGATCGATCGCCTTGCCACTCAAGGCAATCCTCAAGCCTTTCCCTTGCCTGAAGGCAATGTTTCACGGCCCGAAGGGGGTCATCATCCCTATGATTCCAGCTTCAGCGGCCTAAAAACTGCGGTGCTGCGCTTAACCCAAAAGCTTCAACAAGAAAGCAACCAACCTCTGCCCGTTGCCGACCTTGCTGCCAGCTTCCAAGAAACGGTGGCGCGATCGCTGACTCGGCGGGCGATTGCCTGTGCCCACGATTACGGTCTCACCACGATCGCAATTGGAGGAGGAGTTGCCGCCAACAGCAGCCTACGCCGTCACTTACAAGCCGCTGCGCAAACTCATAATTTCCGGGTGCTCTTTCCCCCTCTGAAGTTTTGCACCGATAATGCGGCCATGATTGGGTGTGCTGCTGCTGATCATCTTAATCATGGTCATACTTCACCCCTCACGTTGGGGGCACAGTCTCGGTTAGCGATCGCCAACGTCATGCAGCTCTATCAATACCCTGCCGCAATTCTCTAATACCTAACCACTCAGCGTGGCGTTACTTGCTCTTGAACTTCGTGCCGAGCCACGATCGCCCGTAGTTGAGTTACTACCGTATCAGGCTGCTCCACCATCGCCATATGCCCACAATTGGAAATCTCAATCACGTTATCACCACAGACTCGAAAAGTTGGGTGAAAACTGGCTAAGTGCCGCACATACTTAGGTTCCATCACCGTATCTTCCGCCCCAGCCATAAAATACACGGGTTGCTGCAAACGGGAGACCACATGAGGGAGATGGTGCACTTCTGCTTCGGTGGTTGAATCCAGCAAGGCTCCTAAAGCGGCTTGGGGATTGGCCACGACAAAATCAATCACGCGCTGTCGTCCCCAAACCCGCTCAATCGGACGAGCAACAGTGGCACGACTAAACAGCAAATCAATCAATGGCAGTTGTGCAAACCAGCGAGGCCGAAATCTTAAAATCTTGGCTCCTGCCGAGCGAAATCGCTCAAACTCCTCTTTGAGGTAAATGCCACCTCCTGCATTCAGGCAAATTACGCCCTTGACAGCGTCGGGTAACTGATGGCCTGCCCAGAGCGCAATACTGCCACCCAGGGAATGACCCACCAACCAAGCGTTAGAAATATTCAGCTGTTTTAATAAAACGGCTAGATCTTGAGCGTAGGCAGCGGGTGTATATTTTGAAGCTTTGGGTGAGGCGATCGCGCTATCCCTCAACTCCGCAGTCGCACTAGACAAACTGCGCTGGTGATAGGAGCTAGAACATTGCGACTCGCCAAACCCACGCAAATCGTAAGACAAGCACTGATAATCTGGTGACAAGCGCTCAATCAACGGTTGCCAATATCGACGGCTCAAGAGCCAACCATGAATAAAAACAAGGACAGAGGGAGATGCAGTAGCCGCCGTCAAATCGTAAGCGTGCGGAACTCCTAGGACGTTAATGCTGGTCATACTTTTATCCTAGCCCGAAGTTCAACCGAAACACCCTAGGGGCCTCAGCCGACATTGCAGCCGACCTTACAGCACAGGTCTTGGGCATCGAGCCGCTTTCTAAGCTGAGTTTAGTGTCGTCGTCCTAACAACCGCTGTCGGACTCCCTCAGCAATTTTCTGACCAAGATACTCTGGAATCAAATTCTCGTTAGGGCCGAGCAAGTACAAAATTAACCGGGTTCGGCCTCGCCAGACCAAAAGATTGGCATTGACCACTAGCAAATCTTCTTGCCAAATGGCGTACATGACTTTGTAAAACAGGCCAGGTTGGTTGTCAGCCTCAATTAGCAAGGCTGGCAGGTGAAACACTGGGTCTACATAAAACTCCGTTTCTACCTGCTCTAAGCCAGCGTCTAGATTAAACTCTACTGCCAGCATTTCTTCCACTTCAAATCGTCCTGCCAATGCCTCTCGCACTGCCCGACAGACATTCTCCGCAGTTTTCTCGGTTAAAGTCTTGCCGCCTCGTGATACAACCAGCTTGATGAAAACCAGCATGGGTGGATAAATCTGCCCATACAAGCTGAGGCTATGAATAGTTAGCCCGTAAGCTGCCAAAACCCCAAAAATATCGCTGAGCAAAAAAGACTGATTACGGTAGGCAAAATGTAGCGCGCTCTTACTACCTTCCGGTTTCAGTTCAATCACCGCTTGCTTGGTTTTATAAAGCTGGTAAGCCAGCCTCAGGTTTTGTAACTGAATCTCGCTACTGACAAATTGCTCATAGAATTGGGGAAACGCTCGGTTGAAGCGCTTCAGCAGTTCTAGTGTGGACGATTTCAAACCCGAGGCCATAACGGGGAGTACAACTCACTTGCTACAACGGAAGCCTGGACGAGAGAGCGATCGCCAAGGTGCAAAACTCAACCTTAGGTCAATTTCTCACAAATTTTCATTGTTCAAATTTTATTTCCTCAGATGATTTTCCCAATAACTCGATCAATCTGATGAATAAGTGCAACGATGAGAATCAAGTTCGGAAGATATACTAGCTAGTACTGTCTTCTAACTCCTACTTACCTTAACCACGCCTACATGGGTTTCTGGAAAAGTTTATTTAGTGGTTCTGACACTACCCCCAGCTCTAAGCCCACTGCTGTTGAGGGATATATTGCTGAGGATGAAAACAGCCTACCCACTGAGGCACCACGCGATCCTAGCTTAAGTAGCTCAGCGGCACGAAGCCGCAGTAGTTCTCGCATTTTCTTCAGTACCGATCGAGACATTGACCTCTACGAACTAGAGGAACTGTGCGATGCGGTGGGTTGGTCGCGGCGACCTCTACGCAAGGTCAAGAAAGCAATCCAGCACAGCTTTCTCGTCGTTACTATGTGGGAGCAGCGAGGTGTACAGCGACGCCTGATTGGCTTTGCCCGAGCCACCTCTGATCATGCCTTTAACGCCACGCTTTGGGACGTTGTGGTTCATCCAGACTTCCAGGGTAAAGGATTCGGGAAGGCGCTGATGAAACACGTGATCAAGAAATTGCGGAGTGAAGATATCAGCAACATTACCCTATTCGCTGATCCTCAAGTAGTGAACTTTTATCAGAACTTGGGCTTCATGGCTGACCCAGAAGGCATTAAGGGCATGTTCTGGTATCCCGACTAACCGAAGTTAGCACCTCGCACTTTCTCTAAGCGGTATTCCCCAACTCTGAAGCAGTCCTTAACCTTGCTTCTAGGTTTGTTATCGCAAAGCTAATTTTTTTTACTCACGGATGCTTGAGAGTAGGGTATACTAGCTAAGTGACGTTAACGGGATGTAGCGCAGCTTGGTAGCGCGCCTGCTTTGGGAGCAGGATGTCGCAGGTTCGAATCCTGTCATCCCGATTCAAACAAATTTTTACTTAAGCTCAGAACTTTCAGGCTCTGAGCTTTTGGCATTTTATGAGCCGCCAACGCTGAGCTGACCTTTAACTGCTAACTCGCCGTTTTCTTGAATGGTCCAGATATCGTAAGTACCGACAACATCGCCTTGGGCGTCAAGTTCTAGTGTGCCACTAGCACCTTGGTAGTTCACATCTTTCCCTTGGCGGACGAGGTCTAAGGCTTGGCAAATATCGGTGACTTCTTGCCCCGGTGCGCTTGCCACTTCTCGAATCTTGTCTTTAACGGCAGGACCTGTGGCTGCTTTAGCGGATTCGGCGGCTAAAACCATTAAAGCTGTGGCATCCCAGGTATTGGGATCGTACACACTAGGCTGGCGCTTGTACTCAGCGTCGTAAAGCTGACGAAACGCCGCGATCGCAGGTCCTCCGGCACTGGCTGCGGTGCCAATCAATCCACTGGCAATAAATTTGCCTGCCTGATTTTTGCCAGCTAGGTTAGCGATCGCGGGATCTTTCAGGCCATCGGTCGCCAGCACTTTCGTCTTCTTGTTCAACAACCCCTGCTGATAAGCGGATTTCAAGATGAGGCTGCCTGTCTCTGGATAAGTAATCAACAAGACTGCATCTGGATTACTACTAAATGCAGCGCCCACTTCCGACTCGAAGGTGGCGGCATCAGGCGGATAGCGCGTGGGTTGGCCTGAGACTACTTTGCCGCCCAACGCCTCAAAAGCTGGAATGAAGGATGCCACCAAGCCATTGCCGTAGTCGTTATTAATGGCCAAAATTGCCACTGTTTGAAAGCCTTGATCTTTCGCCAATTTTGCTAAAGCTTGCCCCTGAAAGGTGTCGGGTGGGGCGGTGCGGAACCAAAACCCCTGAAAGTCACCGTTTTTAGCTCGTTCCGTGAAAACAGGACTTGTGCTAGCAGGCGAGATTTGTGTCACTTGATTACGAACAGCAATATCGACTGCTGCACTCGAAACGGCACTTGATGCGCCTCCCACGACACCAGCCACTCGATCGACTTCGGCCAATTTAGTCATGGCTGAAGCACCAGCCGCAGGTTCAGTTTGGTCATCTTCTGAGATCAGCTCTACTGGCTGGCCTAAGACTCCACCACAGTTATTGACCGTCTTCACCAGCAACTGAGCACTGTCTTGCATAGGTGAACCATACTGGGCCAAGTCCCCTGTAATTGGTAACAATGTACCCAGCTTTAGACCGTTGCTGGATTGAGTAGAGAGCTGACAACTTGATAAAGTCAGCAATAGAGCGATCGCAAATTGGGCTTGTACAATTCTGCTTACAGCCCCATGTCGTATCTCATCTGCGACCCGCTTAACTTTAGACTTCTTGCGATAGGAGCACTCAAAGCTTAACCAGATAAAATTCATAGGGTTAATCTGAGGTTTGTGTCGGTAAAATTTAGTTGCTAACTACAGTTACAATTCAAACAGCACAGTAGTACTAAACGAAAGTTAGGTATTTAACTAAGTGTGCACTAATTAAACATCACACTGACGAACCTAAGTTAGGCGTTTAACCAAGGCAAAGACCTAACTCAGTTTGTGTTAGTATCCTACAAGTCTGCTGGCTCATACCAAGAAAAAGGCTTATTGAATCGATAGAGCCGTTTCCTTACTTCCCCTGGAACCATTTTCTCTAAGGCGAAGTCACCTGTAAATGACATTAGGACCACGCGGATCATTCATCAATGCTTCCGGTTAAACCATTTCTTCTCATGGAGTGAGTTAGTGTAGAACTAATCTGTGAAGCTAACTGAGAAACGATAACTTTGCCCGATCTCCAGCTTGAAATTTGGGTGGTGCCAGTGATAAAAGACACCCCAAATTCAGTGAACTTGCAATTGCATAATTAGCAAACAGCTAGCAAACTAATTCATGACAATTGGCAAATAAGCAAACTATCAGCCGCATCTCGATTTCTCACTCGCAAACGCTACTTAAAAGCGTAAATATTAACTCCTTTACAATCTTTTTCCAGGAGCAACTAATGAAGTCTTTTGTCCGTTGGAGTGCAATCCTGAGTCTAGTTGGAGGTGCATTACTGGGCCCCTCTATTGCAGGAAATATGCAAGCCCTAGCACTGCCTAAAGACCAAGTTTTGAAAAAACTTAGTGCAGTGCCCATGTTCACGATCGCTGACGCTCAGGGAGCACCACTAGTTGCTTCTCCCCCCAATGCTGCGAATGGTCAAAAGAATGCGCCTGTGGCAGGGGTTTTTGTTAGCCAGCAAGATGCTCAAGCTTTTTTAGACCGACTGAAAAGCAAGAATCCTGAGCTAGCCAAGAATGTGAAGGTGATGCCCGTTTCGTTGGCAGAAGTTTATGAATTGGGTCTAGCCAACAAAAATAAACCCAATGGCCTCAACTTTGCCTTTGTACCTACTCAACAGCAAGTTGCCTCAGCTGTGGCCCTCTTGAAGCAGAGCGGCCAAAACGTGGAGCGCTTTAATGGCGTGCCTGTCTTTATTGCCAGAGGCGGGAAAAACAAAGGGTATTTGACTGTGAAGCGGGGTAATCAACAGATTATTCCTCTGTTCCTTAAAAAAGAGGAATTGCAAAATATGGTGCAGCGCCTCAAGCAGCAGCAGCCTGACCTAGCATCCAGCGTGGATATTCAGGTGGTTAACCTTGAAGGTGTGATCCAGACTCTGACAGATAGCAATAACAAGGAACTGGAAGAAATCGCCATTGTGGCACCGCAAGAATCGATTGAATTTCTGCGATCGCTCCAGCCAGCCCAGGGTCAAGCTAGGCCCAAAGCTAAGTAACGTCTCAATCTCAACACCCTTCCCTCGATTGTAATTGTTCCGTGACAAGCATGTATTCCCCCAAGACTTGGGCGGTTTCAGGGCAGGAGCTTTGGCAATGGCGGGATGAAGCTTGTGCCGCAGCTACCGCTGCGGCAATTTCGTCTGCCGAAGTAGACTGGCTGCTGCAAGAGTTGGCTGGGTTAGATCGCTTAACCTTGCGTCTAGAGTCTTTCAAGCATTGGCCACAAGTTCAATTGCGGCTATCTTTACCAGAACTCACAGAACTGTGGCAGAAGCGGATTGAGGCTCGCGTTCCAGTTCAATATTTGGCTGGAACAGCACCTTGGCGACAGTTCAATTTAACAGTGTCTCCAGCGGTTCTAATTCCACGGCCAGAGACAGAACTAATCATTGACTTAGCAGTTGTTGCATCCCAGTCCTCTAGCCCTGAGCTTGGCAGTTCGGCAGCAGAGGTTTGGGCCGACTTAGGCACAGGTAGCGGTGCGATCGCAATTGGTCTAGCAACCGCGTTTCCAAAAGCAACGGTCTATGCCGTAGATTGCAGCCCTGACGCGATTGCTGTGGCCCAACAAAATGCAACTGATTTAGGCTTAGGCGATCGCGTGCAGTTTCGCCAAGGTGCTTGGTTCCAACCTCTGGCTGGCTTAGAAGGTCAGTTGCGGGGTATGGTGTCAAACCCTCCCTATATTCCTAGTGCGATGGTGTCTAGTCTGCAACCAGAAGTGGCTTGGCATGAACCGCATTTGGCTTTAGACGGCGGGGAAGATGGATTAGACTGCATTCGCCATCTGGTCGCCATAGCCCCCTTGTATCTCAAGTCAGGTGGAATTTGGCTAATCGAGATGATGGCAGGACAGGCAGAGCAAGTCGTGGAATTATTAAAGAAGCAACGCGACTACGATCGCATTCAAGTTCATGCTGACTTGGCAGGAATCGATCGCTTTGTCTTAGCTCATCGTCGTTAATGCCACTCGTTGTAATTCAGGGTTCCTCGTAGCTCCTCTTCCACGACATGCCTCAAGTTTCCTTAACGGCTTTAGTAACTCATGCCAAAACGGGCGATCGCGTGATTAGCTTTCCGACCGATACGGTACCCGCTTTAGCCGTCCGTCCAGACCGTGCTGATTTAATCTTTACCGCTAAACAACGGAGTCAAGAGAAGCCACTAATTTTGATGGCGGCAGCACCAAATGATTTATGGCCGTTCGTTGAGGGTGATGCAGAAGCGCAGCGAATTTGGCAGCAAGTAGCCACCCGATATTGGCCTGGCGCTTTAACGCTCGTTTTGCCTGCCAGCGATCGCGTCCCCAGTGCCATTCATCCCCAGGACCTAACGAGTATTGGCCTGCGAGTGCCTAACCATCCAGTCGCCCAAGCGATTTTGACCCAGACGGGTCCCTTGGCGACAACCAGCGCTAATTTATCGGGTCAGCCTCCTCTAGAAACCATGACTGCGATCGCCGCTCAGTTTCCAGAAGTGCTGCTGCTCTCACCGGAGGAACTGGCCCACCTGATCCCAACGGGCGAGGCTGCCGCGAACCACTGGAGCGAATCAGCTTCTGGTGTCCCTTCCACCGTCATCAAGTGGAGTGATTCGACCTGGCAAGTTCTTCGCTCTGGAGCAGTTAAGCTAGAACTTTAAGTCAGTCAGCAGGGCACGTCGATGGCAAACCAAGAGAGTAGCCAAACAATTGCAACATTGCAACAAGAGCTGGAGCAAACACGACTGGCCTATCAAATGGCAGTAGAGATGCACCAGTTTAAATCTGGGTTTCTAGCTAGAGTCTCCCATGAGCTGCGATCGCCCTTAAACGGCTTAATTGGCATGCATCAACTGATCCTGTCTGACCTCTGCGATGACCCGGCGGAAGAAAGAGACTTCCTTGGACAAGCAAATCAGTCTGCCCTAAACCTGATGCAGTTATTGGACTTAATCTTGGATGTGGCTCGGTTAGAGCATGGTTCTCGGCAGATGCAGCTTCAGCCGCTAAAACTAGGCCAAATCCTGCAAGAAGTTTACAACCTGACTCATTTGCAAGCACGCGATCGCAATATTCGCTTGAAGCTGTTGCCAATTCAGGAAGACATTTATGTCCAGGCTGATCCCAAGTGGTTGCAGCAAACCCTGATGAGTTTGGTTGACACCTCCATTCGTCTAACTACCGAAGGCACAATTCTGATAGCTGCCACAGTGGAGCCAGAAACAGAGCAGGTAGCGATCGCGATTGAGGCTCCTTACGCTGTAAGCCTCTGGAGTGAACCTGCTCAGATTTTATCGACTCAGGCTTTACCAACAGCGCCCAATACCCCAGCAGCTTTGTCACCCGGTCTTGCTCTCTTGATGCACCAAAGCGTGATTGAGCGCATGCAAGGTCGTTTGGAAATCATCGCTTTGCCCAGTGAACCAGACAGCAACGCAAATCCGACAGACGCGACTGAATCTACTCGTATTCAATGCCTGATGCCCTTGGTGATACCAGAGACTGATTTAGCCTAATTGCTTATCAGAGCATATAGATCATAGAGTCAAGCACTTACGAGGTTTGAGGCATTTCTACAACCGCGGGAGTGGGCGGTTGCTCCATGGGCTGATTGCACAAAACCATTGTGGTACTGGCATTGAGCTGAAATCCAATCCGCTCGTAAAACTGTTGTTGATGGGTCGTCATCAAATACACCCGCTCCACCCGATTCATGCGGGGATGAGTTAAAACAGTTTCAACCAACTTCCGACCCAAGCCAGCGCCCTGGTAGTCAGGATGAATCACTACATCCCAAATCGTGGCGCGGTAAATGCCATCAGAGGTCGCACGAGCAAAACCAATCATCTGGTTTTGGTCCCAAACACTAATCACCGGGTCGCTGTTGGCGATCGCGATCTCTAGCTCCTCAACCCGTCGGTCCTTGGCCCAGAAAGCTGCGGCTTGAAACAATGCTTGGAGTTGCTGCAAGTCAATGCGAGACCGCTGATGGCAAAACTGAATATGACGACAATCCATCACAACTAAATTTCCTCTCCCTTAGGGAAATAAGTAGTGGTTCTGTAGCGCCTGCAAGAACGGTAGTGGCCTCCGCTGCTTGGGTACGACTGCTGAACAAGGCAAACACCTTGCTGACTTAAGCACGAATGCTTAATCAAAAAGATAATGCCTATTTCCCCAATCTGATGCGGGGCGATTCCTAATTCCGTGGAGAAATGCTGACAAGCCAATCGTGCTGCGCTAATTTGACGGCCCTAATTTGACGACCACTTTATTAAGTTTTGCATTTAATTTTAGCGATCGCTCTGCTTAAGCTATCTATAGCTCTCGGTAGAAATCACCCCGGCCTTTTGGTAGGTTAGTTTTCAGACCGATAGTAGAAATCATTTTCCTCTCTAGCCCGCCACATTACTCTGATTGAGGTTCTGGGCTGAGGCAGTCTAGGCACCTGGGAGTTAAAGATAACGTCACGACAACTGTTAACATCCTGAAGTTCTTGGTAGTGAGTTCATAAGCATGTCCCGCCCTTCTCAACCAACAGATGCCAGAGAATCTCATCCCACTCTGGAGGAGGAGCCAAACTCCAAGCGACGACTCCGCAGGCGATCGCCCGTGATTCTCTTGGTGTTAGTTCTATTGTGGAGTGTGGCGTTGGGATGGGGTTTAGCCCAAGCAACAGAAACGCCCCAAGCGGCTCAACTCGCTCAATTTACCCCTAGCGTCGAAAAGCTCACACCTGCCGCAACTCCCGTGGGTACGGTAGACCCAGTACCCGCCAAATACCAACTCGGCCAAGAACTCTATCTAGAAAACTGCGCTACTTGCCATATTGGCTTGTCCCCCGCAGTTCTGCCCACAGAAACTTGGCGGCAAATATTGCAAGACCGCCAACACTACGGCCAGCAGATTAAACCCCTCGTTGACCCACCCCGTCTCTTGGTTTGGGACTACTTACGTACCTTTTCTAGAGTTCAAGATCGAGAAGAAGAAACACCTTATCGCATCGCTGACTCCCGGTACTTCAAGGCTTTGCATCCGCGAGTTCAGTTGCCGCGATCGCTGACGATGGCTAGTTGTGCCAGTTGCCACCCTGCTGCTGCTCAGTTCAACTTCCGCCGCCTGACGCCAGAGTGGGAAAATTCGCCCTAATTTCTTAGGGAATCATCTCTAAACGCGGACTATTTTATAAAGGGTTGAGATTACCACCAAATCAGACGGCGATCGCGCCATGCTATCCCGCCTCAGGCAGGGCCAAAATGATACGATAAATAATGATTTGGGTCGGCAATCTGAGTCTATAAGCACATCGGTTGCTTAGCTGCATAGTTCTGCTGCTTCTATTCACTCAATCAGCCGTTAACTTACAGGTTGGTTGAAACTCCCAGACCTAGCTTTGTTACATTGGACTTTTATCTCGTTAACAAAGCGCTTTCAAGGAAATATCTCTCCCTCCTGCCATGCTTAAGAATCTGCTAGGCGATCCCAACGCACGCAAGCTCAAAAAATATCAACCCATTATTACCGAGATCAACCTGCTCGAAGAAGAAATCCAAGGGCTCTCTGACCAAGAGTTGCGTGGTAAGACAGCAGAGTTTAAACAGCGGGTTGAAAAAGGGGAATCCCTTGACGACCTTCTACCAGAAGCCTTCGCCGTTGTTCGAGAGTCTGGTAAGCGTGTGCTGGGGATGCGCCACTTCGATGTCCAGCTCTTGGGCGGCATGATCCTTCACGACGGCCAGATTGCCGAGATGAAAACTGGGGAAGGTAAGACCCTGGTTTCTACATTGCCAGCTTACCTAAACGCTCTCCTGGGTAGAGGTGTTCACGTCGTCACCGTTAACGACTACCTGGCTCGTCGGGACGCAGAGTGGATGGGGCAGGTACACCGGTTCTTGGGCTTGAGTGTCGGTCTGATTCAGCAGACCATGACCCCCAACGAGCGGAAACGCAACTACGACTGCGACATCACCTACGCCACCAACAGTGAGTTGGGCTTTGATTATCTGCGCGATAACATGGCCACCTCAATGGTTGATGTGGTGCAGCGACCATTCCAATATTGCGTCATTGATGAAGTGGACTCGGTGCTAGTCGATGAAGCTCGTACTCCCCTGATCATTTCGGGTCAAGTAGAACGACCCAGTGAAAAGTATATTCGGGCGGCTGAAGTGGCCACTCGGTTGGAAACAGAGACCCACTATGAAGTGGATGAAAAAGCCCGCAACGTCCTATTAAGCGACGAAGGCTTTATTGAAGCAGAAAAAGCCTTAGGGGTTCAAGATTTGTTTGACCCCAAAGATCCTTGGGCGCACTATATCTTCAATGCCATTAAAGCTAAAGAACTCTTTATTAAAGATGTAAACTACATCGTCCGCGATGACGAAATCGTGATTGTGGATGAGTTTACGGGACGGATTATGATGGGTCGTCGCTGGAGTGACGGCTTGCACCAAGCGATCGAAGCTAAAGAGCACGTCGAAATTCAGCCCGAAACTCAGACCCTCGCAACGATTACCTATCAAAACTTCTTCTTGCTTTATCCCAAGCTGGCAGGCATGACTGGCACAGCCAAGACGGAAGAAGTGGAATTTGAAAAGATTTACAAACTCGAAGTCACGATCGTTCCCACCAACCGTAGAACCGGTCGGGCTGACGTCTCTGATGTAGTCTACAAAACTGAAGAAGCGAAGTGGAAGGCGGTTGCGGCTGAATGTGCCGAAATCCACCAGTTGGGTCGTCCAATCCTGGTTGGTACGACCAGCGTAGAAAAATCGGAAGTACTGTCTCATCTGTTGCATCAGCAAGGCATTCCTCACAACCTGCTGAACGCCAAGCCAGAGAACGTCGAGCGAGAATCGGAAATTGTCGCACAGGCAGGCCGCAAAGGTGCTTTGACCATTGCCACTAACATGGCGGGTCGAGGTACAGACATCATCTTGGGTGGTAACGCCGACTACATGGCCCGTCTGAAGGTGCGTGAGTACTTCATGCCTCGGATCGTGCAGCCAGAGGATGAAGATACTTTTGATGTCACCAGAGTCGCAGGCGCAAGTGAAAGCCGAGGGGGTGGACAAGGGTTTGTCCCAGGCAAGAAAGTCAAAACCTGGAAGGCTTCACCGCAAATTTTCCCCACCCAACTGTCAAAAGAAGCCGAGCAAAAGCTGCGAGCGGCAGTTGACTTTGCAGTACAGCAGTATGGGGAGCGATCGCTGCCAGAACTAGAAGCAGAAGATCTTGTTGCGGTGGCGTCTGAGAAAGCGCCAACTGACAACCCAGCGATTCAGCGTTTGCGAGAAGTGTATAACTTGATTCGCAAAGAGTACGAACAGTTCACCGAACGCGAGCATGAAGAAGTGATTCGTCTCGGTGGTCTGCATGTGATTGGTACGGAGCGTCACGAGTCTCGCCGAATTGACAACCAATTGCGCGGTCGAGCAGGTCGGCAAGGTGACCCTGGGTCTACCAAGTTCTTCCTCAGCTTGCAGGACAACTTGTTGCGGATCTTCGGGGGCGATCGCGTGGCAGGCTTGATGAATGCCTTCCGCGTTGAAGAAGATATGCCAATTGAATCTGGCCTCCTGACGCGATCGCTAGAAGGGGCACAGAAGAAAGTTGAAACCTACTACTACGACATTCGGAAGCAGGTTTTTGAGTACGACGAGGTGATGAACAACCAGCGTCGAGCGATCTATGCCGAAAGACGCCGAGTTCTTGAAGGGCAAGACCTAAAAGAACAGGTGATTAAGTACGCCGAGCGCACGATGGATGACATTGTGGAAGCTTACGTCAACCCTGACCTGCCCTCCGAAGAGTGGGATCTTGGCAGCATGGTGAGCAAGGTGAAGGAGTTTGTTAACCTGCTGTCTGACCTAGAGCCTGACCAGTTGATCGACCTAAATATTGGGGAAATCAAAACTTTCCTTCACGAACAGGTGCGGATTGCTTATGACTTAAAAGAAGCCCAAGTCGATCAAATTCAACCCGGTTTGATGCGGCAAGCCGAGCGCTTCTTTATCTTGCAGCAAATTGATACGTTGTGGCGGGAACACCTCCAGCAGATGGATGCACTGCGGGAATCTGTGGGACTGCGCGGCTACGGTCAGAAAGACCCCTTGATCGAGTACAAGAGCGAAGGCTATGAACTCTTCCTGGAAATGATGACCGATATTCGCCGTAACGTGGTTTACTCTCTATTCCAATTCCAGCCACAAGTTCAACCTGCGGTTGAGGCACCTACCGAAATGGTTTAAAGCAATGGGTTAAACCATTACATCACTGGACTAAAAGTTAAGGGACAGGTGTTTAAACCTGTCCCTTAACTTTTAGAGCTGCTTGGAGGATTCTGTTTTAGAAGAAGCCAGTGGTATTGCCTCGGTTAGCGTAGGTTTTATCTGTGGGCGTCGCAGCCGCAAGGGGAATGACCAAACGACTCAAAACGCGACCATCCTCCAGCTTGTAGAGGTTGAATTCACCCCCCATTTGTTTAATCAAAGATTGGCAAACCAGCAAATGTAAGCCAGGGGGCTGATCGAGCGTCGAGGGAGCCAGTAGATCCACAGAGCGTCCGGTTTGCAACTCTGCCACCAACCTTGGCTCAATCACACCATTATCGGTAATTGACAGCTCTAGCCACCGCTCCTCTAGAGTGCGGCACCAGATATCAATGCGCCCACTGGGTTGACAGCGATAGCAAGCCGTCACGAGTAATTCATACAAAATCGCCTCAATTTTGGTGATATCTCCAGCGATCGAAAGGTTGCCTTCGTTGTTATGTACCTGCGACCAAAGCTGGCGTTGCTTGATTAAGTAATCAACCCGTTCTAGCGATCGCTTAAGCAGCGTAGCCAGAGGCACTGTTTCATAATAGGCCCGTAACCGCCACGGTTCATCTTTAATCAGTTGACCGACGGTATTGAGGGCATCTCCCATCTGGCGGAGGTTTTGTTGCAAGCGAGTGCCCACCAAGGGATCTTTCTGCGTCGAGAGTTCACTCAAGCGCTTAAGGGTCAAGTTGAGCGAACGATACAGTTCTTCAATGCGGCGCTGTTTGTACCAGTTCAGTCGTTCTAAGCTTTCGCGCTGGGCTTTCAAGCTATCAGTGAGCAACAGGTTACGGCGTGACCAGGCTAACTGGCTGACCAGGGTACCCAAAGCATTCAAGTGCCGCTCTGGCCAATGCCGCGATCGCTCATCTGCAACAATCACGATTCCAGTCGGTTCATGCTCTGGAGCTGTACGCAATGCTATGACTAGAATTTGACCGATTCCAGATCCAGAGAGCCACTGTCGAGTTTCTGCGGTCAGATCATCCACCGTCAAAGGCAACAGCCCATCGGCTTGAAGCGCCCATTGCACCAGCGTATCTGTCTGCACAGGCACAACTATTTCTGTGTTGAGCATGAACTGACTGTTCGCCATCACGGGAGCCACAATCCGCCCGCCTCGTCGCCCTGGTAGCCAAGTTACCATCATGGCAAAAGGTACTTGGAGAATTTGGGCAATGTGTTGTAAAGCCGAGCGCTCTAGTCGGTCTGGTTGGTAGGTTTGCTGGATGGTCGTGAGGCCCCATTGAATCGTTTGGGAGATTTTCTGCTGCTGTTCGGTTTGCCGCTGGAGTTGCCATTGGTGCAAAATCAAACCAATTTGTTGACTCACCACGCGGAGCATCTCTCGCTCTGGACGGCTCCAGGTGCGAGTGGCTTCATGGCAAATCACCACCAAACCTTCTAAAGGATGACCAATCGAAGTACTGCACATAAGCAGCGATCGCACCCCAATTTCTAGGAAGACATCTTGCCAAGCCATCAGCTTTAAGTCTTCTTCTAAGTTTTCGATGCCCACCGCCTCAGTGCTGCGCTCCAGCATTTGCCAATCAACATCGTTCAGCATATTTAGCGGTGTGGTTGCAGGCCGACGATTCGCTGGTTGACTTTGGTAGCAAATTTCAAACTTCTCTTGGTCCTTGTCGTAGAGCAAAACTAGGAAGCGCTCCGCTCGCAACCGTTGGCAGAGCTTATCTGCACAATTTTTTAGCGTACTCTTCCAGTCTTCATCGCTGTAGATGGCATGGGTGATTTCAGCGGTGAGTGCTTGATCCAATCGCGTCTGCTGAATAATCTCCTCCATCTCTTCTAGAGGAGCCGTCAAAGCAATTAGTTGGGCTGCGCCTCGAACATAGCTCTTTTCCTCCTCCTCCCAAATTCGAGCCTCATTGCCTTCTACAGCGAGGAAACCCATCAGCTCATTTTGGAATAGGATCGGTGCTGCCAAGAGCGATCGCGCCTTGATTTGCTGCATCAATCGACTCGTTGTATCGGCTTTGAGCGAGCTGTGGGCTTCCCCAATGGACACCAGTTGATCCGCTGCCAGGGCTTGATAAAAACCACTAATCTCTTGAACCGTGATGCCAGAAGCGATTTGATTCGCATCACTAAATCCTGCTGTCTTCTGACGGTTACTGATTCGCCGCCAAAAATAGCGCCGTTCGCGTTCAAACCAGTAAATATTCGTGCGCGAAGGGCCAATAAATTGATGGGTTTCTTCCACCATTGCTTCTAGGCGTTGTCCCAAAGTTGGCAACTGCCGCAACTTAGACAGGAGGGTCAACAATGGCTGTTCTGGACGCTTAGTTTGCTGTCGCTGCCAATCTGCTTCGATTTGATAAAGCGCTGCGGCCAACCCGCCAAAAATCATTGAGAGTCGCGCTTTCTCGTCGGAGCGAGGAGAAACCCCCCAAAGCGTTGACCCTAGTAGAGACACGCCAAAGCAGCGATCTTTGTAGCGAATCGGAAAGAGCATCGTGCCTTGAATATTGAATTTCTGAGCCGCCTTCCGCCACTCTCCAGCCCTTGTTTCTTCTCGCAAATCTGGTACGCCGACGGGACGCTGCTGAATTACCACCTGCTCCAAAAGATCGCCAGGAGACAGCACGAAGCGTTGCCGTAGAAACGAACTGTCGCCATTGGGCATGACACCGCCTTTACCAAACAGACGATGCTCTAGGCGATCGTAAAGCCCAATCCAAATCAAGCTATAGTCGAATTCATCTTGTAGATAATTGAGTGTGGTTTCAATTAAAACATCGACGCTTTCCTCTTCCCGCAGGGTCTGGAGGACACGACCTAAAGCAACTAATTGTTTTTCGTAGGTTGTCGGCTCTTTCTGCTGACCCATGTTATTTGGACTCCGGTTCCGGGCAGCTTATGCTTTTTGCACAAAGGATGGGAAGAGAGATCCTAGGCACCTTTAGACCTAAAAGGGTACTTGCAGCCTGGATCACCATATTTCTAACTCATTTATCAGGTTGCGATGGATAGTCAACCCATTGTCGATAAGACAGATAGCTGACAACGAGCCAGTTGGTAGACAACAAAAAGAATTATTTTCTCAAGCTCTCAAAATTCTATCTGGTGATGCCCCTTTTCCTCATAGATCTACTCAACCAGTTATTCAAGAGAGCCTGTAATATCTAGGATGCCCATAATATTAATGAGTGTTTGCGTTCGCTCCTAAGCTGGCAATTCTACTCGTCCCTATTTATTTTTGTCGTTCGATCCCTGACAATTGCACCCAAAATTGGATATCTATCAAGTTGGTTTACGTCCCCTTCTTTTCTCTGGACTGAAAGCAGATCCGGAACAGTTGCATCGGCAAGCGCTTCAACTTCTGGGTTGGCTAGACCATACGGGCAACCGTCCACCTGCTAGTTGGGTTCAAGCTCGATTGCAGCAATCTTGTGGCTTCTCGGATTCTCGACTAGCGCGATCGCTGTGGGGGTTAAGCTTCCCTAATCCTGTTGGGTTGGCCGCTGGTTTTGACAAAGATGGGGTGGCCGCCGGCGTTTGGTCTAGTTTGGGTTTTGGGTTTGCCGAAGTTGGCACTGTGACGTTTCAGGCTCAGCCTGGAAATCCTCAGCCGCGTTTGTTTCGCCTACCTCTAGATCAGGCGGCCTTAAACCGGATGGGTTTCAATAACCAAGGCGCAGCGGCGATGGGGGCAATGTTTAAGGCGAGAAGTCAGCGGCAAACAGAAAGGCCAAGCACTTCTCAGCTCAAAATTCCTATTGGCATCAATCTGGGCAAGTCTAAAATTACGCCCTTAGAGGAAGCAGCCGCAGATTATTTGGGTAGTTTTCGCTTGCTCAAGGATTGGGGTGACTATTTTGTGGTTAATGTCAGCTCCCCAAATACTCCAGGCTTGCGATCGCTCCAAGCTACCGAGCAACTAGAACCGATTTTGGCGGCTTTGCAGCAAGAAAACCAGCGACAAAAGCCGATGTTGATCAAGATTGCGCCTGACCTGGAATGGGAGGCGATCGCGGATGTGATTGCTTTGGCACAAAAACATCATTTAGCTGGGATCATTGCCACCAACACCACCATCCGCCGGGATGGCCTCAAGACAGAAGTGCTGGAAGCTACGGGTAAATCCGTGCAAGACGAAGCAGGCGGCATTAGTGGTGCTCCAGTCAGGCAACGCTCTACAGAAGTGATTCGCTTTATCTATCAGCAAACTCAAGGTCAGTTGCCCATCATTGGGGTGGGGGGCATTTTTACCGCAGAGGATGCTTGGGAGAAAATTACCGCCGGAGCCAGTTTGGTGCAGGTTTACACAGGCTGGATTTATGAAGGTCCGTGGATGGTACGACGAATTTTGAAAGGGTTGGGGCAAAAGCTAGAGCAACACGGACTAGCCACTCTAGCAGATGCAGTCGGACAAGAAACCTAGAGGTGTGAAAAATGCCGTTTCTACCTAAAGCGATCGCTAGTCACCGCTACTGGCTCTTACTTTACTTAGCAACGGCAGATGTTGGTTTCACCTTAATTTATCTGGTTAGTAGTCTGCTTCAGAATCAGGCACTGCCTTTATTTAGCTTTGAGCAGAAATTTACGATTCCGGTCGTCTTTGCCGCTATTAAGCTATTTTTGATCGGCTGCTGTTTAGTCACCTCAGCTCTTTGGAAATATTGCTTATTTCAGCGCTCCTCTCGCTATCTCCTGCTAACAATGGGAGCAGGATTTTTGTATCTCTCAACAGACAAGCTATTCAAATTTCATCATCTGTTGCAGCTTCCCGATTGGATGCCGAGCCTCCCCGGAGGAGGGGGAGCCTGGATACTTTTTTACTTATTCATCCAGTTACTCATTATTACTGTTGGCTTTCGCGACCTCACCAAGCTTTGGCGTTTTTACCCTCAAGGGGCATTAATGATTTGCCTAGGCATTGCTTTGTTTATAGTTGGAGGTCTCGGTACTGAAATTTTCAACCATCTAATCTTACAGCCGCTACTTTGGCGCATGGGGTGGGGCGATCGCGCTACTTTCGCAACTCTAAAAAATACAGTGGAAGAGTCCTCAGAACTATTAGGAGAGAGTATTGCGTTGCAAGGCTTGGTTTTATTTCTACTGAAGCAGCGTCATCATTACTTCAACCTGCAAGCTAAAAAACTTAGTTAGCTCCCTGTATTTTTTTAGGCAAACTTTTACATCGACTCAATCTTACGCTTGCGCGATCGCCATTAGAGTTACCTCCCAAACCAAGCGAGGCTGAGCATAACCGAGGAGAGCTTGACGAGCTTTCTCTAAATGTTGCAACAGTTGGGGTTGCCGCCGCGATCGCCAAAGCGCATGTTGCAAATAGTCTATCAACCAGAGTTGCGCTTCTGTATCTAGGGTTTTGTCCAAACGCCGAGCCAACTCTAAAGCTTCACGCGCAGCGCACAGGGGTTGAGTCAGGGTGGCTAGCAGGTCTGGAGGAATCGCTTGCAACTGCTGCCAACTGGCGATCGCTTCTCCAGGGCTTCCTTGGGCAATCTCCAATAATTCTGGATGCTGCAAAATCTCGGCATAGCCCGCCTGTTGTAATACTTGCGCTAGTGCTTCCGGGCTCAGCCGATAAAATGGAATTCGCTGGCAACGAGAAACCAATGTCGGCAATAGCGCTTCAGCTCCCGGCGCAATTAAAATCAGCGTCGCTGGCCCTGGCTCTTCTAGCGTTTTCAGCAAGCCATTTGCCGCTGCTTCTGCCATCGTTTCTGCCTGCTCAATTACCACAACCGAGCGAGCCGATTCCATCGGTGGACGCCCCAAAAACTGAGCGAGTTGTCGCACTTGATCGAGACGAATTTGAGGAGGGGCTTTGCGTTTCAGCCCTGCTGCGGCTGCTTCCGCTGCTGACAACAATTTTCCCTGATGCAGATAAGTTGGCTGCACCCACAGTAAATCAGGATGATTCCCTTGTTGTAGCCGATTTTGCAAGCCTTGTTTTTTAGCGGGGAGTACATCTAGCGCTAACAACGACTCCAGAAAACACCGAGCCGCTAAGCTGCGCCCCACACCTGAAGGGCCTGCAAACAAGTAAGCAGGAGCAACTCGCTGTTGGAGCACCGCTTGATGCAACAATTCTATAGCCTGTGATTGTCCAATTAGGGGTGCAAAAGCGGTTGATACCATTGCGTTAAGCGCTGACTGAGAACTTGTTGAATCTGGTGGGCGACTCTCTGTTCACTCTGACTAGCATCAATGCGAACAATCCGCTCTGGGTACTGCTGATGTAAAGCCTGAAACCCCTGCTGCACCCGCTGATGAAAGGCTAAATCAGCTTGCTCAATCCGGTCGGCTTTACCTCGCTGTCGCATCCGAGCCAAGCCTAGTTCGGCATCCACATTCAACCATAAAGTCAAATCACTTTCCAGTCCACCCGTTGCAGCTTGGTTGAGTTGGTCAATTAAAGCTAAATCCAACCCCCGCCCGTACCCTTGATACGCGATCGTGGAGTCGGTATAGCGATCGCATAAGATCACGGCTCCTTGAGCCAACTGCGGCCTTAAGTAGCCATCTACATGCTGAGCGCGATCGGCGGCATACAGCAGCAACTCGGCTCGATTTTGGATTGCTTCTTGACCTTGATAGCCCAGCAATAACTGCCGCAACTCTAATCCCATCTCTGTCCCTCCTGGCTCCCGCGTTACCAGTATGGGTGGAGCCAAATCTTGAGCTTTGAGTGACTGAAAACATTGATTCTCCAGCAGCCATGCTTGCGATCGCAGCATTTGAGTGGTTTTTCCACTGCCTTCGACTCCTTCAAAAACAATCAATCGACCTTGCATAAGCTGCTATTGAATGACTCCTGACTCCGCACCCAGATTCCGCTCGAAGTGTTGCTGGCAGGACCACCCCACGAATTGATTCATTGACCCTTGCCCCGACGCACTCTAACAGAAATTGGGGACCGACAGCACACGCAAGATCATTCCATCAGAAAAAATTGATTTGATATTGCTTCGCCTAACCTCGACTTTCTGAATTAGAACCATTCTGTCCGGATCGGAGGCTGGTATGCTAGAAGCTGGTAAAGGCCAAACCAATTCACATTTGGGCTCATTACAAAGCTTCTCGCTTTTACGCAGCCTGAAATCTGAATAGCCCGATTGGCCTTTATGCTTGAGTCTTGTTATAGCTACTAACCTAAGTATGACTTAGCCATGCTTAGCGAACGTTATGATAAGAAGGTCTTAAAACTGCCACGCCTGGGGTTGCCTATGGCTCGCTATACTTGTCTGTTTACCGTTGAAGTTCCTGTTAACAATCTCCAGCATCTGCTGATTGAGATTCTGGAATCCTGCAATCTTGACATCATTTATGACACTGGGGATTACATGATGGCTCGTGAAGTCCCTGGTCATGTTTCCTTCTCTAAATTAGTAACGGTAGAAGTTCTAATTGATAAGTCGGTCGCTGCCGAGCGAGAAATTCGCCTGAATTTTGTGATCAAGAACGAAGAACTACCCTTGCATCTCGACAATCACTGCCACCAAATGTATGAGCTTGTCAGCCGAGCTGTAGCGGAAAATCGGCATTGGCAATTAATTGAAGCCGTTGCTGGGTAGCTTTTCTTAGAGCGGCTAGCCCCAAATTAAACGTCCTGATTAGTCCATTACAACGTCCATTACGACTTAGACTCGGCTCTAAGTCAGCTCTTCTGGCTCACCGATCATGCCAGGACTAATCAGTGTAATGTCAAACTCATCAGGGGGCACAGTTGACATCCCGTCTTGTTTCAGCAGGTAATAAACGGCTTTGACTTGTGGCCCAAATACGATTTCATCTTCATTTCGCAAATCATGAGCTTGTAGCTTACGACCATTAATTAAGAGACCATTGGCACTTGGTTTGCCTTTAAGGTTGCCATCCACCACTCGATAATAATAAGTGCCATCTTCATGGGGTAGCTGCACCAAAGTTGCATGACGACGAGAGACAAACTGCGAAATCAAGCGAATGTCACACTTAGCATCTCGACCAATTGAATAAATGGGATTATTAAGAACAAAC
The DNA here is from genome assembly GCF_039962155.1 of Trichocoleus desertorum AS-A10. Taxonomy (NCBI): domain Bacteria; kingdom Bacillati; phylum Cyanobacteriota; class Cyanophyceae; order Leptolyngbyales; family Trichocoleusaceae; genus Trichocoleus; species Trichocoleus desertorum. The sequence goes on from NZ_JAMPKN010000018.1 coordinate 68,524, forward strand.
TCTCGGCGGCCTTTGTCGTCATCAATAATTAATAAATGATTTTGGGGCGGTTCTGGTGCCATTGCCAAGTAAGTGGTGCCGTGAACAAGTGAATAAGTCAGGATTGTGCCTGTATCCTAGCCTATTTTCCCTAATTATCGACCTAATTGAGTCGTAATAGGTCTTTAAGCATGCTGCAACTATGACGAGTCACCGCTGCCAATTTATGCGAGCTACAGCAGCGATCGCCTCTCAATCTTCAGGAGCAACACCCACCATTTTGGGATCAATTAAAGTGATATCAAATTCAGGGATGTCCCAAGTATCGGGATCAAAACTGTTAATGGTGCCGTCTTCTAGGATGAAGTAGATTACACGGACGCAAGGGCCAAAAACAACCACATCTTCGTTTTTTAGGTCATGGCCTTGAAGCTTGTGGCCGTTGATCAGCAATCCATTCACACTAGGCTTACCGTCAAGATCACCATCTACGATTCGATAGTAACAGCTTCCATCCTCATGGGATTTTTGAATCAAGTTCGCATGATGACGGCCTACAAATAAGGAAGAGAGACGGATATCACACCCGACATCTCGACCAATTGAATAAAGAGATTTACCAAGAACAAACTTGCGCCGACCTTTGCCGTCTTCAATGATTAATAAGTGATTTTGGATCGGTTCTGGTGCCATCGCCAAGTTGTGGGTGCAGTGGACGAACTTATTTCAGTTATAACTGGCAAATGACGCCAGGTCCATTCAAAGTGGCAGGGTTTGGAGTTAGCCGTCAATCTTCCGAAGCAACGCCTACCATCCGAGGATCAATCAGCGTCACGTCAAATTCCGGGATCTCTAGATCGTCAGGATCTAAGTTGGCTAGTGCATCTTCTTCCAAAACAAAGTAAATGATCCGAACCGAAGGACCAAAAACCACTACGTCTTTGTTTTGCAGATCATGTCCCTGTAACTTATGGCCATTGACCAACAACCCATTCACGCTAGGCTTGCCTTTGAGACTGCCATCCTGAATCCGATAGAAGTAGCTACCATTTTCCTTTGGCAGCTTTACTAAGGTGGCGTGCCGTCGAGATACAAATAGTGAAGCAAGACAGATGTCACATTTAACATCTCTACCAATCGTGTATACCGAGCCATCAAGGGTGAAGTGTCTTTGCCCCTTGTCGTCTTCAATAATCAAAAGATGACTTTGCTTAGGTTCTGAAGCCATAACGCTGAATTTCAAATAACTAGAAAAAACTTATAATGCAGAGCCTGACGAAAGTTTGAGAGGTTTGTGCCTAAAAATTACTCATAGTAGCCATGTCTTAATTAGTTTACCCATTTGAATCAATAGATAGAGGTTGATGGCTCTTAAACAAACATTTCAGGTTTTTAACAATCGCTTGTAATATCAGAATTCAATTAAGCTTTGCTACCCGTTTCATTCTTAAGGGGAGACTGGGTGTAACGAAGTAAAAGTGAATTTGTCACCACACTGACAGAACTAAAAGCCATCATTGCTCCCGCTGCCGCTGGGCTCAGAACAAACCCTGTTGTCACTAGGAAAGTACCCGCAGCGAGGGGAATCCCTAGAATGTTGTAAGCAAAAGCCCAGAACAAGTTCTGACGAATTTTTTTAAAGGTGGCGCGACTCAGGCGAATTGATTTTACAACGTCCATCAGGCGATCGCGCATCAGCACAATTTCGGCGGTCTCGACAGCCACATCCGTACCAGAGTACAAAGAAATACCGATATCGGCTTGGGCCAACGCTGGAGCATCATTGATGCCATCGCCTACCATCGCAACTTGATGGCCGAGTTTTTGTAATTGAGCGATCGCGGCAGCTTTTTCCGCAGGCTGAATTCCAGACTGTACGTTTTCCGCAGCAATGCCCACAGATTTAGCAATCAGAGCCGCAACCTCGGGGCGATCGCCACTTAAGAGGTGAACCCGCAAGCCCATTTGTTGTAGCTGTTTGACAGTGGCATGGGCATCAGACCGCAGAGGATCAACAGCAGCAATTAAGCCAACTAGTGTGCCTGCGATCGCAACGTAGACCACAGTTTTGCCAGCTTGCGCTAATACTTCTGCTTGAGCCTGAGCAACGTCACTCACCACAATCCCTTGGTGTCTCAGCCAGTCGGCATTACCCAACACCACTAAGCGATCGCTGACCAAGGCCGAAACTCCCCGTCCTGGCTCCGTGTAGAAATCTTTAGCGGGTAAAAGATCTAACTTCTGAATTTGGGCTTGCTGTAAAATAGCTGCGCCCAGAGGATGGCGGGCTCCACTTTCCACTGTGGCTGCAAGCTGCAATAAATCTTCCACAGAGAGTGGTGCAATCTGAGGATTGACAGTGGCTAAAGGTAAACAATCGGTGACTGTTGGCTGTCCCGCAGTCAGAGTGCCAGTTTTATCAAACACGATGGTGTCGAGGTGATGGACTTGCTCCAAAACATCTCCGCCACGAATCAGTAATCCTTGCTCAGCCCCTAAACTCGAACCCACCAAGATCGCGGTTGGAGTCGCCAAACCTAAAGCACAGGGACAGGCAACGACCAACACGGCGATCGCTAACTTCAGGCTTAATAGTAACGGTGAGGTTTGAGCCGGCAAGTCTGCTAAGTGGCTCTGCTGAATTAGGTGAGCATGAGTCGTTAGAGACGCGATCGCTATGTGGTGGCTTAGAACTTCGGGCCAAACGTGAGTGCCAATCCCGTACCAAAAGACAAAGGTGACAGCCGCGATCGCCATGACTGTATAGGTAAAATACCCAGCCACAATGTCAGCTAAATGCTGGATCGGGGCCTTGCGAGTTTGAGCCGTTTCTACCAGAGCAATGATTTGAGCCAGCGTCGTGTCCTTGCCTGTGCGGGTGGCTTGGATGGCGATCGCTCCTGATTGGTTCAGGGTGCCTGCTGCGACTAGTTCCCCAGGCTGTTTGAGCACGGGTAAAGCTTCTCCGGTCAGCATCGATTCATCGACTGTGGTTTGTCCAGCCACCAACTTGCCGTCTACAGGCATTTTTTCTCCCGGTAGCACTTGCAGCCACTCCCCGACCCGCACTCGCTCCGCCGGAATCTCTACACAGGTCTGTGAGGCGATCGCACTTTGGTTGCCCGAATCAATGGTGGGTTGGGGAATCAACCGCGCAACGCGAGGTTGAAGCGCGATCAAAGCCTCAAAAGCGGCAACGGCTCGGCCTCTAGCTCGCTGTTCCAACGTACGGCCTAGCAAGATAAACCCCACTAACATCACGGGTTCATCAAAGAAACACTCCCAGCCCAAGCTGGGAAAGAACAGAGCAATACAACTAGCGGTGTAAGCAGTGAAGGTGCCCAAACCAACAAGCGTATTCATGTTGGGGGCGTTGCGTCGTAGCCCTCGCCAGCCTTCGACCAAAATGAACCGCCCTGGCCCTACCAGTGCTATTGTTGCCAGTCCCCAATGAAACCAAATATTGCTGAGGATGGGAAGGGTTAACCAGCCCCACTGTCCAACGTGGCCTAACCCAGACAGCAGTAGGAGTAAACCTGCGATCGCAGTTCGGCGGGTTTGTTGTTGAATTTCGAGTTGATGTCGTTCTTTAAAGCTTGTTGAGGTAGAACCGACCCCAGGAGTCGCATCATTCTCTGCGGCTACAAATCTCGGTTGTGTCGGGAAGCCTGCTTCAGTCACTGCTTGAGCCAAAATAGCAGGATCAGCAATGCCTGCTGCACACTCAACTGTTGCGACTTCAGTTACTAAGTTGACTGAGGCAGAAATCACTCCAGGGTGTTGGCTAAGTTGCTGTTCCACCGTTCGGACACAGCCTGCACACTTCATCCCCGCAACTTCTAAAGTTACAATTTCTGAGGAGTTTGGAGTTGCAACAATTTGGTCTGGAGTCAGTTGCATAAGCTTTTCGATCTACCGCCATCACGGGATACCTAAATGGGCATCTCTTCTTTGAGGGTAGGCGAAGACTCCAAAAATTGCCGTAAAGCCGCTAAGTTTTTTGCTCTCAAGCCCAAATTTGGAATTTTAATTGCTCAGCCGCATGCTTCAGCCTAAGTTGAGCCACTGCCCAGAATAAAGAGACTCAGCAAAGTACCGCTATTCCAAAGGCTGTGCATCAGCATGGGAGCAAGGAGATTGCGCGATCGCGTGTAGACAAACCCCAACACCATCCCCAAAACCATCAGCGGTAATATTTCTGACAGGCTCAGGTGAGCCAGGGCAAATAGAAAAGCACTGATAGTAATTGCTCCCCAGACAGGCACGTAGCGGGTCAAGGATGGCAGCAGGAAGCCCCGGAACATCACTTCTTCAAACAAAGGAGCCGCGACCGAGGCGGTCAGGAAAAAGATTACCAAGGCCACATTATCTCGGCCCTCTAACACAATCGGCAAAATGGGATTGCTACCTCCCTGTCCTTGCCAAAACTGTTGGTTGATCAACGACACCAAAATTACTAGAGGTAGAGCCATGAAATAACCGCCCAGCCCCCACCAAAACCAGTTGCCTCCGCCATTGATGCGGAACCAGTCTTCATACTCTTCATCAGGCAAGGGTAGGAATGGCTTCAAAGAGCTGTAGAGAACCAGAAGCCCGACAGTTACCAGCAAGGCATACACAGCCAGAATATAAATGGCTTGCGTCCGGCTATCAAAGCTAGCAGGGTTGATGCCTAAAAGTTGCAGCCCCAAGGGCAAGGCAATTTGACCGACAAAAAATTGCCCTACGAAAAAGAGGACTAAAACTTGCCAAATAGTTTCGCCACCCCAAGAAGTCGGCCAACTCAAGGTTCCATTTTGCACTAACAAGGCTTGCTTACCTTTCACGAGCCATTGCACAACTAAATAGACCAAAATGCCAATGCCAATCAAAAAGCCAAACACTGGAATCCCAGCAATGAGTAACAACTTCAAAGCGGCTTGCTGAGCCAGGTCTTGTTCGGTAGTTTGCAATTCGCTGAGACTCGTTTGGCGTTGTTGCAGTTTGTACAATCGCGTCAGAGCTTGGTAGCGAAACCAGCCATCTAATTCTTGTTTGATTTGCAGTTCAGCATCGGGTAGAAGGCTGGAAGGAGTACTCCACAAACCTACTAAAGCCGTTGCTGTCTTACCCAGACTGCTGAATTGGCTACTAGGTTGAGTCGTGTCAATCAACTGGTTCCAAGTTGCCAAAGCCGCAACGGTTTGTTCTTGTTGAGCCTGTAAAACCCCTAACCTCAAGTCCAACTCATGAATGAGGCGAGTCATCTGAGTGATGGGTTCTTGGCTTTGTTGGGCCTGGGTTTTGGGAGCGGGTGTTTCTGTGGCTGGAGCAACTTTAGGCTGTGTTTCTGGCTTCAAGGTGCGGGCTAATGGGCGGTCTTCTAATGTAGGCTGCGATCGCGTTTCCAATTTAGCTAAAGTGCCTGCCACCGATTGCCGAGCTTCTTGGTACTGTTTCAAAGCGGCTTTGACGGGTTCATCGCCAATCAATTTATCTCGTGCGCCTTTGAGATCTACATCGCTGTTGGCATCGCCTTGCCACTCGGAAGCGTGCAGCAACAGATTGGTTTGATAGAGTTCTAAACGGCTCTGAACTTGAGGCTGGCTCCAGCTTTGGGCTAAAGATAAGCCAATAAAAGCGATCGCAATAATCGTCAGAACCCCTAAAATCAATTGCTTCAGTTTCATTCCCTTCCCCAGCAGCAAGTGCAGTGATTTCACCCCCAATTTGGAGTGATGAGCCCGTTCAGCTTGATCTAAATGCTTGATCTGAATGTAAGTGCAATGTTAATCAGCCTCAAAGGCATTATCTCATTGCTAGTCCTGCTCCGCGGCCTATCAGCAGTTAGAGCCAGCAGCTTCTCAGGAGAGATAGGCGATCGCGGCTAGTACAAACAGCAGCATAGACCGTATCTTTCGTGATCCAGCGCGTCTCCTCGACGGGGTAAAATTCTTCTGGTCTCTTTTGTATGGGTCTTTAATAAAGACTCTGCATTATTGGCGATCGTTCGCTCTATTTCTGACACCCCTGCCCTGATTTGATTGGAGGATAAAGCCCTGAGTACTCGTGTCATTCTTGTGCGCCACGGTGAGAGTAGCTATAACGTTGAGCGCCGTGTTCAGGGTCACTGTGACCAATCAACCTTAACTGAAACAGGTCGTGCTGCGGCTCAAAAAGTTGGGGCAGCTTTGAGTGGCCTCACCTTCGATGCAGTGTATAGCAGTCCGCTGAAACGAGCGAAAGAAACAGCTCAGCTAGCGCTTTCCTGCTTTCCGACGGCTACTCATTATCCTCCCGAAATCCAGCTAACCGACAACCTCAAGGAAATTAATCTGGTGCTCTGGGAAGGCATATTGTTTGATGAGGTCGAAGCCAAATTCCCCGAGGATATCCAGTTGTGGCGAGACCAACCGCATAAACTACGGATGGAAATCCCTGGACCGAACGGCACAGTTGATTTCTTTCCAGTCCCAGCGCTTTACGAACAAGCTCGACAGTTTTGGCAAGAAGTTTTACCTCGGCATGGGGACCAAACAATTCTGGTTGTTGCTCACAGCGGCATTAATCGAGCTTTGATCAGCACTGCCATTGGTCTAGATTGCGATCGCTACCAATCTTTGCAGCAATCTAACTGCGGCATTACAGTCTTAAACTTTGCCGGTGGCTTAGACGCGCCTGTGCAGGTAGAGTCTTTGAACTTGACCGCCCACTTTGGCGAGCCGTTGCCAAAGCGTCGCACTGGTCAAAAGGGACCCCGCCTCTTGCTAGTGCGGCACGGAGAAACGGAATGGAATCGGCAGAAACGCTTCCAAGGTCAAATTGATGTCCCACTCAATGACAATGGGCGCGAACAAGCTCGACAAGCAGCTGAGTTTTTGCGCTCCATTAGCATTGATGCGGCGGTGAGTAGCTCAATGCAGCGGCCCAAAGAAACAGCAGAAATTATTCTGCAACACCACCCCAACATTGAATTAAAACTCGACGATACCTTGCAAGAAATCAGTCATGGTTTGTGGGAAGGCAAGCTAGAATCAGAGATTGAGGCAGAGTTTCCGGGTGAGTTGCAACGCTGGCAAGCGACTCCAGAAGCCGTACAGATGCCTGAAGGTGAGAACCTGCAACAGGTTTGGGATCGGGCGATCGCAGCTTGGAACGCTATTGTCGAAACAGCGGCTGCATCTCCCACCCCCCAAACTGTATTAGTGGTGGCTCATGATGCCATCAACAAGGCCATTTTGTGTCATGTAGCGGGTTTAGGGCCAGAAAACTTCTGGAACTTCAAGCAAGGGAATGGGGCAGTGAGTGTGATTGACTACCCCAAAGGCCCAGCAGGGCAACCTGTCTTGCAAGCGATGAATATTACGTCTCACCTAGCAGGTGGAGTTTTAGACAAAACGGCAGCAGGAGCTTTGTAGGTACGAAGGCATCATGACTAATGAACTGCTCCAACAAGTCCGGGTCTTAGATCCTGCGGCGATGACTGATCGCGTGGCCGATGTCTTGATTGTCGATGGCAAGATTGAGGCGATCGCAGACTCTATCCCTGAGTGGCCCGCCAATACTCAGGTCCGAGATAGCCAAGGCATGATCTTAGGGCCAGGGTTAGTCGATTTATACAGCCACTCTGGCGAGCCCGGATTTGAGGATAGGGAAACCCTACGTTCTTTGCAGCAGGCCGCGATCGCGGGTGGCTTCACGCGCCTAAATATCCTGCCTGACACGACTCCCGCCTTAGATAATCCTGCTGGACTCGCCTGGTTGGAAGACAAACGGCAATTTCAGCTTCCAGTCCAAGTGCAGGCATGGGGCGCTTTGACGCTGGGGGTGCAAGGACAACAAATGACCGAGCTAGCCGAACTAGCAGCGGGCGTTGTGGGTTTTGCCGATGGTCGAGCTTTATCCAGTTATGGACTTCTGCGACGGTTACTGGAATACCTCCAGCCATTACAAAAACCTGTGGCGCTTTGGCCTTGCGACCCTAAGCTAACAGGGAATGGGGTGATGCGAGAGGGACCGGAATCAATTCGCTTTGGCTTGCCTGGAAGTCCTGCGATCGCCGAAACCACTGCGATCGCGGCTCTCCTCGAACTCGTTGCAGCGATCGACACCCCTGTGCATATCATGCGGGTCTCGACGGCCCGTAGCGTGGAATTGATTCATGCGGCTAAAGAGCGTGGTCTGCCCATTACGGCCAGCACCACCTGGATGCATTTGTTGCTCAATAGTCAGGCGATTCAAAGCTACGACCCCAACTTACGGCTGGAGCCTCCATTAGGCAACCCAACGGATCAAGCCGCTCTAATTGATGGGGTGAAGCAAGGCGTGTTAGATGCGATCGCGATCGATCACACTCCTTACGCCTACGAAGAAAAAACAGTGGCTTTTGCCGAGGCTCCTCCAGGCGCGATCGGATTAGAGTTAGCACTGCCACTACTATGGCAACGCTTTGTCATGAGTGGTGAATGGACAGCGTTAGAGCTTTGGCGCGTACTCAGCAGCAATCCAGCCAAATGTCTGCAACAGCCTGTCGCCACAGTCGCACCTAGCCAACCTGCTGAACTGGCTTTGTTTGACCCCAGCCAGCCTTGGGTGGTGAACGGGCAGTCTCTTAAGTCTTTATCTATTAACACACCTTGGTTGGGTCAAGAGCTGCTTGGTCAGATTGTGCAAACCTGGTGTTCTAGTCTTTAAAGAATTACTGAGCAGACTTAAGTTCGTAAGCTGGCTCTTGGCCTAACTCTCCAACTCGATTGGGAGGCCAGAAACGCACCACAGCTCGACCAATGATGCGATCGCGAGGGACAAACCCCCAGTAGTGGCTGTCGTAGCTGTTATTGCGGTTATCGCCCAGCACTAAATAAGAGTCAGAAGCTACCTGCACAGGTCCCCACTGATAGCTGGGTTTCTCGTCAATGTACTCTTCTCGCAACGGTTGGTCATTGATATAGACTCGCCCTCCCTTAACTTCTACCTTCTCACCCGGTAGACCAATCACCCGTTTGATGAATGCATCCTTAAAGCCTTGGTCTTTTAAGGTTTGAGTTGGAGAGAACACGACAATATCGCCTCGCTCTAAGCTATGGAAGTGGTAGCTTAATTTATCTACAATCAAGCGATCGTTGATTTGTAGCGTTGGCAGCATTGACCCGGAGGGGATATAGCGCGCTTCAGCGACGAAAGTGCGAATTCCCAAAGCTAAAATGACACTCAGCCCAATGGTTTTGAGTCCCTCTAACCAAGGATTTTCAACTTGTGGTTGGGTATTTTCGTCAGACGCTTGATTCTGCACACGAGTCATAGGTGTTTACTTACCAAGGAAAAGAGCGGTATCAATTCAGAGTTATAAGCGTTACTCAGACTACCAGCCTATCAATTCAATCCAACAAATGGGTTTGATACTGCCATGTAACGATGGGGAGCTTGTAAAACTCTGACATAAAAATCGATATTTAGACACGCATCAAATTACGTTATCTTAGCCAGTTGCTTATCTCACAAACGGTTAGCACCATGCATTCTGCCTCTCATTTACTCATTCGTCAGGCCCAAGTGCTCCTACCCAGCGGTGAACTCATGGTAGGAGATGTACAAATCGAGGGGGGGACTATTGTTCAGGTGGCACCCGACCTCTCCGACACGATCAATAGCTCAGTCAGCCAGGAAATAATAGACGCTCAAGGACTCACTTTGTTGCCAGGAGTGATTGACCCGCAAGTTCTACTTCCGCGAACCAGGTTTGGAACACAAGGAAGATTTATTTACCAGCGATTCATTCCACCATCCAAGATAATCAAGCGGCTCTGCTCGCCACCCAACTCGCGCTCAAGTTATCCCAGAAATATCAGCGTCGCCTCCATATTCTGCACATGTCCACTGGAGAAGAGGCAGAACTGCTACGTCGAGAGAAACCCGATTGGGTTACGGCAGAAGTGACACCCCAACACTTGCTGATGAATACAGGTGCCTACGCCAAGATTGGCGCTGTGGCCCAGATGAATCCACCCCTGCGATCGTCCCACGACAATGAGGTGCTGTGGCAAGCCTTATTCGATGGTGTAATTGACTTTATTGCCACTGACCACGCTCCTCACACCTTAGAAGAAAAAGCCCAAACCTACGCCAACACACCTTCAGGCATGCCAGGAGTTGAAACCTCGCCACCTCTGATGTTGACTCAAGCTAAAGCGGGACGCTGCACTGTGGCTCAAGTGGCTCATTGGATGTCCACAGCCGTTACCAAGGCTTACGGAATTCCGAAAAAAGGCGCGATCGCTCCAGGTTACGATGCTAACCTCGTACTTGTTGACCTAGAAAACTACGCTCCAGTACGGCGTGAAACGCTTCAAACCAAGTGTCGCTGGAGTCCCTTTGAAGGTTGGGAGTTAACAGGCTGGCCTGTAACGACTATTGTGGGAGGCCAAGTGGTTTATGACCACGGGAAGCTGAACACAGAAGTCCGGGGTCAAGCATTGACCTTCAGCGAAACTTGAAGAATTCACTAACGTCTAATCCGGACAGGGAGCCACAAATTCAGTAGTTGCGGTTTGCACAACCCTGGAAACTTTAAAGAGATGGTGTAGTCAAACTGCAACTGCTAGAGCTGGAGTTAATTCCAGATAAACTCCTATTGGTGACGTACCAAGTTCATCTAAGTAACTGGGCATGCTTAAGGTAAAGAATTCCATTAAGTTCTCCCTTGAGCTGTCTCGGCTCGCTTAGGTGCATTTTTCCAAACAGAAATCATGGCAAATACAGAGCTGCTACATTCGATCGCCCATGACCTAGAACAGCATCCAAACTCAATTCGGATTAAAAAGCTAATTTTTTATATTTGCAAAAATGTTTGGGAAAACAGTTTAGATATTATTAACTCTCATTCTCTAAAAAATCTTATTCAAGAATTAGTTAGCCTTCATCCCACTTCCAGTGTTCTCAATTCTCATCTAGCCAGGGTCGCTCAAGGTTTGAGTAAACCAGCAGAATACGGTTTAATTGCCAATCTTATTTTCCAAAAAACTAAAAATCTTTATTGCGAGATCCCATTAGAGTCAAATATTACCTCGAAGCAACAAGAGGCCCTTAGAGTCGCTGATAGGCTTGCTCAAGACAAAAACTCAATTAGAATCAAAAAAATCCTCACTTATATTTGCAAAAATATTTGGGAGAATAACTTAGATCAGCTCCAGCAATACCACTGGCAAGAGTTAATCGAAGAGTCTTTGGAGCTAGCACCAACTCTAGAGAGTCTAGAGCTAATACTTAACAGTATTGTAAGAACCCTTAATCGCCAAACCGAATATTCTCTGGTTGCGAGTAGTATTATTAATTGTTTCAGTACTTTATATCCTGAGAAGTCAGCTTCAACTCAGTTAATGAGTGACAACGGCGATACACAAATAGTTATTCACACTGAGCAGACGAATTTGGTAGTTGAGCCTCAATTTGCTCAAAAAGCTTATTCCAAAGAGTCAACTTGTTACACACAAGTTTCCTCCCATCTAGAAGCTCAACCAGAGAAGATTCGGATCAAAAAGCTAATTCTTTGCGTCTGTAGGAATTATTGGGAGAATGATCCAAGCAAGCTACAAGCAATACCCCTAGAAGTTTTAATTGCCGAGCTACATGCGATCGCTGGCACCCTCACTGATCTAAAACTACTTTTAAGCAGTGTTGTTAGTACCTTAAACCGGAAAGCAGAATACTTTTTAATTGCCGATACAATCACTCAGTCTCTTGAAGCTCTCTACTGCCAATCCATTAATTCATTCCCACTAGCTCTGCCTTCAAGTAATCAAGCTGAGGCTAGTTTCACCCAACCAATAGATCAACATTCAGCTTCTCAGGTAACGCGATCGCTAGGAACAGAAGCAGAGCTAGCTCAAAGTGCATATGATCCCTTTGAACTAAGGCTCGAAATCATGAAATATACCAATCCTCTTCGAGCCAAAATTTTGCTCTTTTCAGTACTTCAGCATAAGTTCTCTTTTAGCGCTTCTGATTGGTCAGCTCTCAAAGCTTGTGAATTTGATTATTTACTACAACAACTATTTGAACAGTGTGAAACCCTGTCCACCCTTGAATCTCGGCTAGAGATCATTGCCAGTTGCTTAGAAGATCCCTATGAGTACAATCAGGCGGCGGGAGCCATCATTCAGTGCGTTCAACCCTTTTATTCACTCATACAACGCCAGCCGAAACTTAGTTCAGCTGCGTCTATATCATCACCAATTTACTCAGAGCATTTCTCGCCTGAGCAAACCAGGATTAAGTTCAATTTTGAAGAAACCCTCTTAACTTCTGGCCATGTTGATACCAGTGTAGAGACCGAGCAGACTTGCCAGTTTAGTTCTACTGTAAAACCCCTTTTTAAGGATGAAGCGCGATCGCTAGATGACTTAGATCAAACCTGCGAATTATCGTCTACATTAGCTCCTAAAATATCAGCTCAAAGCTGAAATAAAATTGCTGATTAGGATGAGGCTTTGGCATAAATAATTACAAGTAACTTCTATGAACGCAGATGAATTAATTGGGCGATATGCTGCTGGTGAGCTTGACTTTAACGCCTTGAGTTTGAGCGGCATTAACTTAAACGGAGCTGATTTAATTGGAATTAACCTCTCTAAAAGTGATTTGCAGGGTGCATCATTCATTTTTGCGTACCTCAGTCGAGCTAATTTAAGTCAAGCCAACTTAATAGGTACAAAACTGAGTGGGACTAACCTCAACCAAGCAGATCTACACCGAGCTAACCTTCATGATACTGATCTGCATGGTGCTAGCTTGCAAGCTGCGGATCTACGCAGTGCTGACATTACTTTGGCTAATTTACTCGATGCCAATTTAATTGATGCTGATCTACGCAATGCCAACTTAAGCGGTGCGAATCTCACAGGTGCTTGTCTACGAGGAGCTAATTTTCGCCAAGAGAACCGTCAATATGTTGCTAATCTGAGAGGCGCAAACTTAGCTAAAACCGATCTGAGAGGTGTTAATTTAACAGGTGCTGACCTAGCAAGAGTGAACCTGCGCGGCGCAAACTTGAGCGAGGCTATGTTAAGAGGTGTTGATCTGAGTGAAGCAGATCTCACAGGTGCCATTCTCAGTGGCACTTTTCTCACAGAGGCTCAACTCAGCGGTGCCATTCTAGTCGGAGCAAACTTGGTCAACGCCAAACTGGAGCGAGCTACATTATGCGACGTTGATCTAACAGGCGCGAATCTACATAACGCCATCTTGCCTGATACCAAGCTGAGCAAGGCTAAATTAGAGCAAGCTAATCTCACTGCTGCGAAGTTGAGTCGAGCCGACTTAAGCCGTACAAACCTTCGCCATGCTAACTTGACTGACGCTAACTTGATTGATGCCTATTTAGCGAGAGCCGATTTGAGTTACGCCAATCTGACTGATGCCAACTTGGTCCGAGCCGAGCTCAGTAGCACCAATTTAATGAATGCCAACCTCAAGGGAGCCAAAATGCCTGACGGCAAAGTTAATAGCTAAATTAGCTTGATGAACTTTAGGGGCGGTTAGGAGAAGCCAAGTTACGAAAACAGGTGAACTGCGGCTCAAATAGCAGTTTTACCGTTCCGACCGGACCATTACGATGCTTGGTAATAATCACCTCAGCAATTCCGCGATCGGGTGTATCTGGGTTATAGTACTCGTCGCGATAAATCATCATAATCAAATCCGCGTCCTGCTCGATCGATCCCGACTCCCTCAGGTCAGACATCATGGGTCGCTTGTTAGTCCGAGATTCCACACCTCGGCTTAACTGCGATAAGGCAATCACTGGAACACCGAGTTCCCGTGCTAAACCTTTCAGTCCGCGAGTTACTTTCGACAACTCTTGAACTCGGTTGTCTGAGCCACTACCCTCCATTAACTGCAAGTAATCGATCAAGATAAGTCCCAAGGGTTTTCCATTCTCTGCCTGCAAGCGACGGGCCTTGGAGCGCATCTCGGTCACACTGATGTCCGGCGTATCATCGATGTAAACATTTAGCTGTGACAATGTGCTGATGGCGTGCCCCAAAGGTTCCCATTCAGTCTGGCTGATCCGCCCAGAGCGTAAACGCCCGCTCTCAATGCGAGACTCACTGGAAAGTAAGCGGTAAACCAACTGCTCCTTGGACATCTCCAAACTAAAAACTGCTACGGGTAGCTTGTGAAACGCGGAAATGTTTCGAGCAATATTTAAGACGAAGCTAGTTTTCCCCATTGACGGACGACCCGCCACAATTACCAAATCCGATCGCTGGAAACCTTGAGTCATGGCATCCAGGTCGTAAAAGCCACAAGCGATCCCTGGCATCACCATGCCTAAAGAGCGGCTTTCAATGTCGGAAAAAGTGTCTGTGAGAATATCGGAAGTGGGGACTAGACCTTGTTGCGGGCGGTCTTGAGTGATGCTAAAAACTTTTTGCTCAGATTGGTCAAGGATCTTGACTAGTTCGCTATTAGTTTCATAACCAAGCTGCGCGATCTCTGTGCCAACTTGAATCAACTTGCGGCGCAAGAACTTATCCATGACCAGGGAGGCATACTGATCAATGTTGACGGCGCTGATCGTGCGATCTACTAGTTGAGCAAGTCGGCTTTGCCCGCCTACTTTTTCTAGCAGGCTGTGATCTTGCAGCCAACTTGTGAGGCTCATGAGGTCGGTCGGCTTACCTTGGCTATGGAGCGTGACTGCTGTTCGATAGATTTCTTGATGCGCACTAATGTAAAACGCCTCAGGCCGCAGAATATCAATCACTCGATTGATAGCTTCTGGGTCGAGCAAGATACCACCTAAGATGGCTTCTTCCGCATCAATGTTTTGCGGGGGCAAGCGATCGCTCAGCGGTTGGAAACTTAAGTCGTGAACCATAACAGGGACAACTGTAAAAAGGTTTGGATCAAATGAGACGGATGAGTAGCTGACTCACCCGTCCTACACTGAAGAACAAAACTGGTCAGTTGCAGCCTCTATGGGGCCTCACACACTAGCCTGTTATGTATATCAGAATTCTACCGACTCCAAGCGGCAAGAATTAGCTAACCAGCATTAGCTAGCAACGACTTCAATCTCCACTACAGCGCTCACATCAGGATGCAGTTTGATTTCTGCTCTGTAAGTTCCGACCTTATTAATATCGGGCAGCGAAATTTCGCGGCGATCGACATCTTCACCTGTCGCTGCCTGAATTGCTTCTACGACTTCACGAGCTGTAACCGTACCGAAGATGGCATCGCCTTCACCCACCTGCTTCTGAATGGTGAGACGAGTTGCCTTCTCTAGAACTGCTTTTTGCGTTTCAGCTTGCTGCTTTTGTTCCAGCAATAGCACACGCTCTTTCTCTTTACGACGCTCTACTTGCTTAAGAATGCCAGGGTTGGTCTTAACAGCAAAGCCTTGAGGAATCAAGTAATTGCGGGCGTAGCCGGGAGCGACTTCTACCAGATCACCTGTTCTCCCTAGCTTGCTAACATCCCGATTTAAAACTAACTGAACACGTTTCGCCATGATCTTTCCTGTGATTAACTGTGCGTACCTTGGGAGGTGTTGTCGCTGTCGTCAGAACACTTTATCGTATCGAAATGTGAGGAGCGATCGCAAGTTTAGCGACCATCTAATTTCTGTCAACTCCTAGCATCCCCTCACATTTCGTTTTGCCCAGTCACCTTTAGTACAGGTGCCACTATTCTCTAAAACTGCTCCTTAAGTTGCCGTAAACGCGCAAAAGTTTCCACTTGCTCAGCCATCTTGACGGCTTGTTGAATCCGGGGCACATCCCAGCGCAGGAAAGGATTTGTGCGTTTTTCCAAACCCAAATTTGAGGGTACAGTCGCTTCCGAACGCTGACGCATTGCTTCGACCTCAGCTAAGCGGGTTTGCAAATCTAAGTTAGCGCTCTCCACGCTTAAGGCAAACTGTAAATTCTTTAGGGTATATTCATGGGCGCACCAAACCCTGGTGTTGTCTGGCAAAGCTCGCAACTTGCTTAAAGATTGCACCATTTGCGCCGGAGTCCCCTCAAACAAGCGACCACAACCGCCTGCAAAAAGTGTATCCCCACAAAATAGCTCTCCTGCGTCCTCGGGGTTGATAGGTGGAAAGTAATAGGCGATGTGGGCGCGGGTATGTCCTGGCACAAACAACACTTCTGCTTCTTGGTCTCCAAATGGAACGCGATCGCCTTCTTGCAGAAACTTGTGTTGTCCTGGAATGCGTCCGCGATCGCCCTCCCCTCCATACACGGTTAAGGTGGGAAATTTGCGTAGCAGCTCTACATTTCCACCCACATGATCCCCATGATGGTGAGTATTAAAAATCGCCACTAATTCTGCACCAAGCTGAGCCAGAAACTTTAAGACTGGCTGCGCCTCTGCTGGATCTACCACTGCTGCTATCCCTTGGGCAGGAGCATGCAGGACAAAAATGTAATTATCGGAGAGGGCTGGGAGTCGATAAACTTGCATCAGTCCATTTTCTCATTGGTTTCCCAGAATTGAACGACACTTTAGGCTTAAGTGCCCCTCAAGCGACTCAAGGAATTTGACTATTTATCAATGGGTGGCAATCAACTCACACCTTAATGAGAGAGATTTACACAAATTCACTAAGTCTTCATTGTGTGCTCATTGCAGCTTTGCCAAACCGCTGAGATAAAGCTATGACAATAGCTTTATGAGGACTGCCTCAGCCAAACGTTATTAGACGTATCAGGACAAGTCATACTCATGGTGTGGACAGCGCAAAGTAAATCAAACCTAAGCATAAAAACAATTACAGAGCAAATTATTCAAGCTGGACAGCTGAGCCGCCGAGAGCATTTGCAATTAACTTCTGTAATTCTTTCCGACTCTAAGCTTTCTTCTGAAGACCGACGGCAGATTAACTTAGTTTTTGATTATCTGCAAACGGGTCGCCTCAAACTAGCCGACTAAATCTTCTGGTAGCATCACTGTATTCCATCCTTCTACACTCTTGAGCCCCCAACCCGCTAAAAATCGCCAGAAAATTTCTGTCATTACACCCGACCTATCAGGCGGTGGAGTGACAAGGGCTTATTTGTTGAGCCAAGTTCTACAAAAACTTGATTATGACGTAGAAGTTGTTGGGTTTCTCTTCGGTCCATCCATCTACCCCAATCCACCCATTGGCCTCCCAGTTCATGCATTTCCTGGCTGTAATTATCCAAGGCTACTGAGTCCAGCCAAGCAACTGCTTGATCAGGTGAATGGAGATATTATTTACGCCATCAAGCCTAGGCCCACCAGCTTTGGTATGGCTTTATTGAAGCAATTATTTTCTAAACGTCCAGTCGTCTTAGATATTGATGACTGGGAGCTAAGCTGGTACGGCGGCGACAAATGGGCTTACCGTCCTACGGTGAAACAGTTGGCGAGGGATGTGTTGAAGCCGGAAGGGGCATTAAGACAGCCAGAACACCCCTTGTATTTGAAATGGAGCGAGAATCTGGTCAGTCGGGCGAATGCCATTACTGTAGACACTCAGTTTCTCCAAGATCGGTTTGGCGGCACCTACCTACCCAATGGGAAAGACACGGCTTTATTTGATCCCGAAAAATATGATCTTGAGACGAGCCGGGAGCGCTACGGTCTGTCAGGATACCGAGTGTTGATGTTTCCTGGAACACCTCGTCCTCACAAAGGTTTGGAAGATGTTCTGCTGGCTTTAGAGATGTTGAACGAGCCAGATTTAAGACTCGTGATGGTGGGTGGCCGTAGACCAGACGACTACGATCGCCAACTGGTTGAGCGCTGGGGACAATGGATTATTCAATTGCCGAGATACCCAGTTGAGCAAATGCCTGAAATTGTTGCGGCAGCTCATGTGGTGGTGGTGCCACAGCGGGATACACCAACGGCAAAGGCGCAATTCCCACTCAAGCTAACCGACGGTATGGCAATGGCAAAGCCAATTTTGTCTACCAAGGTTGGTGATATTCCGACTATTTTGGCTGGAGTCGGATACCTAGTTGAGCCTAATTCTCCAGAACAAATTGCTGAGCAACTTCGAGCCATCTTTCAGGACTGGGAGTCAGCTTGCCAATTAGGTTTGAAGGCACGACAAAAGTGCATAGAACACTACAGTACCGATGCAATGGCCTCTACTCTAGAGGAATTGCTTGGGCAGCTGAAGTGATGGAAACCAATAGTTTCTCGAAACCTAAAACCTAAACCCCAACCCCTCCCCTAGGCTCGACAGGCTTTTCAGCTTGGAAGAGATTTGGGAAGAGGTCAGCTCAAATGAAAAAACTTGCCAAGGATTAGCTGATTTTCAGCAGCTCAACATCAAAAATCAAGGTGGCGTTAGGTGGAATCACACCGCCAGCACCACGCGCACCATAACCCAACTCAGCAGGAATCACGAGCTTGCGACGGCCACCGACCTTCATAGTGCCTACGCCTTCATCCCAACCCTTGATTACTTGACCAACTCCAATTTTGAAGCGAAAGGGTTGACCGCGATCGCGAGAGCTATCAAATTTTGTGCCGTCTTCTAAAGTGCCTGTGTAGTGCACTACGACAGTTTGTCCAGTCTGAGGAGTTGCTCCAGTTCCTGCTTCTATTTCGGTGTACTGCAACCCTGAAGGAGTTGTGACGACATCATTACTATCCATTACCACCTCAGTATTTTCGGACTTCTCTGCGTTGTTAGATAGGGGGTTTTGCGCAATTAAGCTGCTGCTCACTGTTTGTGATACTGCTGGTTGGAGTTGAGTGTTTTGCAACTCCCCAGCGATCGCGGAACTGCGACCACTAATCTGCGTGACGACTAGCAGTACACAGCAAGCTAGCATCAGTCCCAAGCTAATTAAAATTTCCCGCAAAATTCAATTCCTCCTAGCAGCGAAAATACAACTAACTTTGCAGCCAGCATCCAGTGCTGTTTCAGGTTAGCGTATGCTTTTCAGTTTAAGCTCTGAGTTGAATACTGCGATCGCCCGTTTTAGCGCCACGACTTATTTTCTAAATCCCGCACTTGCCGCTCCAAGCGATCGAGCCGCCCCCGTAGCTCATCCATTTCAGATTGCTTGGGCACACCCAGATCCTGCAAAACGTTACGAAGCTGTCGCTGCATCTGAGCATCTAAATTGCCCTGCTCCGACTTGAGATGAGTCATCAAGTCATCTGCAAACCTCTTGGCTTGTTCAGGATTGAGTTGTCCTGTTCTCACCCATTCATCGCTGACCTCCCTTAGTTTTTCTGCTACTAGAGAGGTTGTACCCACTCCAATCATCAGTAGCTGCTTAATGAAATTATTGTTGTCCATGCGATTTCTCAGAGTTGTGCGATTGCAACAGTTGTAAATGTAGGCTTTTGTGTAATTAATGAAGTTTTAGTGTTATTCTTCAAACCTGACTGAACCCAGCCTACAGCTTTATTCTGTCAAATCTAAAGCGTTCCTAACCTGCTTTGGCCAACAAAAAACTACTTGCCATCTTTAGGTGTAGGTTGTGGGACTTGAGTTTGCTAGACTCATTCGTTACTTTGTGGCCATCAACGACGACTTAAATTGATTAAATTACTCTATAGGAAACATTAGACTGGCTTGTTTATGGTGATCGAGTGGCTCAAAATCAAGGTTGCTCCTGAAATGCGAGAGCAGTACATCCAAAAAGATGCCGAAATTTGGACTGCGTTTCTCTCTGAGTATCCTGGGTTTTTAGGCAAGGAAGTTTGGATTAATCCAGATAACTCTACAGAAGTTATTTTGGTGATCCGCTGGGCTAGTAGAGAGGCTTGGAAATCTGTGCCTAGCGATCGCTTAGCAGCCATAGAGCAGCAATTCGCCCAACAACTAGCTGGCAGCTACCCCATCATTGAAGCGGGGGAGTATCAGGTACGGAAATTTCCGCAGTCATAAGAGACGATCTCCTTCGAATTCCCTCAAGGCGCTGTAGGGCTTAGGCTAGCATACGAAGAAGACCCGAACGTTCTCTGCTCTAATGCCTGAATGCCCCCGCTGTCATCAAACTGTTAGTTCACAAGCTATCACCTGTCCTGAATGCCACCTGGCGTTGAAAGCTCACGGACATCCTGGGATTCCGTTATATCGAGCTGATGAAGCTACTTATTTATGTGACACTTGCACTTATCACGACGATGACACTTGCAATTTTCCTCAACGACCTTACGCGAAAGAGTGCACACTCTATCAAGATCGCGCCCAAAGCTATGCCACTCTCAGCTCAAGTAAAAGCTACACCAATCAAACCTCTGGCCTCAGTCAGCTCAAAACTTGGATCAAGCGCAATGCTGGCTGGTTAGCACTCGTTGGTTTAGTGGTGGTTAGCTTACTTCTGTCGTTGTAGGTGATTCAAGATTGAATTCACGTTTACTACAGACAGCACGCTTATCGTAGCCCCAGGACGGAGTTTAAGGTAGAGTCGCCGGTACAGATGCCACATTTGCATCAGTCGCGTGGTCCATCGCCGGTAAGCTTTCAAGTAACGAGGCTGCTTCTTGAAAAACAGCTAAGTCAAACCAGAAGGTCGTCCCCACCCCGACTTCACTCACCAAATGTACGGCGCTGTAGTGTTTTTCAATAATATTTCGCACAATCGAAAGCCCTAAACCTGTCCCTTCTAGAGTGTGAACTCGGTTTTCAACCCGGAAGAAACGGTCGAAAATTGCCGCTTGATCTTCTTGATCAATGCCAATTCCCGTATCAGATATTTCAATCCGAACAGTCCGAGGTTGGTTTTGTAAGGCAACTGATTTTAACCGGAACTGCGACTGAAGCACATAAGCTCGAATCGCGACTTTGCCCCCAGACTCAGTAAACTTCAGGGCATTACCGACTAGATTGGCAAACACTTGCAGCAGTAAATCGTAGTTACCCACAACTGCTGGCAAGTCTGGTTCAATTTCGTGGCTGAGTTCGATGCCTTTGTCTCTAGCATTGAGCTGATAAGTTCGTAGCGTCTGCTCAATGGGTTGACTGACATCTACAGCCTCGAAGTGATAGCGTTTACAAGATTCTAGACGCGATAAATCCAACACATCGTTGACTAAACGAGTCAGGCGATCGGTTTCCCGATTAGCCGTTTCTAAGAACTCGCAGCGTTCTTCTTCGGTGAGTTCTTCTCCGTACTCATGCAAGGTTTCAATAAACGATTTGATGTTGAATAGGGGGGTTCTCAATTCGTGAGAAACGTTGCTGATGAACTGGCTCTTAGCTTCATTCAGCTCCACTTCACGGGTAATGTCTTGAACCGTGATCGCTACCCCTTTGACAGTCTCACGATATTGATCAAAGACAGTCGTAAGCAAAATCCGAACGGTACGGCTAGTTGGCTCAAGTAGGGTAATGCGGAATTCTGCTCCTTCGCGATCGCCTGCCGTCAACTGATACAAAGGCCGATTTAACTCGACTTGCACCGACGCTGGTAAATGGTGCAGCACATTGGCCCCAATCAAATTTTTGCCGTCCCAACCAAAAATGCGCCGAGCTGTAGGGTTCACTAGGACGACATGCATACTGGAATCGAGCAGAACCGCGCCATCGGCAATGGTTGAAACCAGGGTTTCCAGTTTCGCTTTTTCGGCTGTCAGCTCCTCAATATTCTGTTCTTCATAGCGCTCTAAGCGCTCTGCCATGTCGTTGAAGCTGAGAATTAATTCACCCAGCTCCCCGCCTAGAGGCAAATCAATTCGCTGCCTAAAGTTGCCAGCTGCAATATTTTTGACACCCACTAGCAATTCTTTAATGGGTTTTGTAATGGTGAGGGCATTAAAAACCGCTCCCAAAATCACCATGACCCAAATCGAGACAAAGACCGCGATCGTCACATCGCGAGTCAGATTGGAAGAAACCACTACGGTTGGGTTAGGGTTAATGCCGATCGCTAAAACTCCCAGATATTTGCCTTCATGCAACAGCGGCACAAAGACATCGGTCACTTCCCCGTCAGGGGTGAGGTGTTGACGCACCATTGGAAGTTCCGAGTGTTCAGCATAGTTATCGGGTAACTGAATGCGTCGCCGAATGGTCAGCGAATTCTGCACTTCCGATTCAGAAAAAGGAATGCCAAAGAAGATATTGCCATCCTCGTCGGCATAGAGCATGTAGCGAATGCTAGAAGTGCTGCTGTAGAAGCGATGAGTGAAGCGAGCCAGCTCTGTCCGGTTATCGTCTGCAATTAGAGGCGCAACGTTGGCTGCCAGTAATAGCCCTAAATCCCGACCAAAGCGAGTATCATTCAACCGGGCATCTTGCTGAATGGTATTCACTGCCCAGAAGGTGAGGCCACTCATAATCAGTGACACCACCAAGGTAGCAGCCGCCATCAGTTTGGTCTGAAGCGTGAACTCAGACCACCAGCGAGCCAAGACTTCTCTAATCGTTTTACAAAGCGCTAGCAAGGTTAATCTACGCAACGAGGACAGTAGCACTCTTTAAGGCTTCCCAGAACCTCCTGTCTTCACAGCTACAGTTCTAATAAAAGCGCTCAAGTACCTATATTTTATACATGTTCCTTGAGGAGATCTGTTTCTCAAGATAGCTCTGCCCTCTAGCTAGATTTCTCAGACTGAAATTGGGAAAATTATCAGCTCAGTGAAGAGCTAGCTGTGCGGACCCGATGCCCAATATCGCGACGGTAGTAAGCTCCTTCAAATTGAATCCGCTCTACCGCTTCGTAGGCATTCGCGATCGCTTGATCAAAGGTGTCCCCAATCGCCGTCACACCCAAGACCCGACCCCCATCACTCAAGATTTTTTGGTGCTTGAGTTGGGTACCTGCATGGAAGACCACGGCTCCGATGCTCTCGGCATCATCCATTCCAGTAATTACTTGGCCTTTCTGATAGGTACCTGGATAACCCCCCGCCGCCATCACGACACAGGCCGAAGCACCGGATTTCCAAGCGATCGGAGGCATCTCTCGCAGGCGTTGCTGGGCACAAGCCATCAGCAGATCTTCTAGGGGAGTTTCTAACAGTGGCAGAATCGTTTGAGTTTCTGGATCACCAAAGCGGCAATTAAATTCCACCACCTTAGGTTCGCCCTCAGGGGTAATCATCAGCCCTGCATAGAGCACACCTCGGTAGTCAATGCCTCGTTGCCGCAGAGTGGCGATCACGGGCTCCAAAACTTCTTGCTGAACTCGGCGCATCAATTCTGGAGTCATAATTGGCGCTGGAGCGTAGGCTCCCATGCCTCCGGTATTCGCTCCAGTGTCACCATCGCCAATGCGCTTGTGGTCTTGCGCCGGGAGCAAGGGCCGAATCGTCAAGCCATCGGTTAAGGCCAACACAGAGACTTCTTGCCCTGTCATAAATTCTTCAATCACGACGCGATGACCCGCCGCGCCAAACTGACCATCAAAGGCTGCGGCGATCGCGGCTTGAGCCTCCTCAACAGTCATGGCTACTGTGACTCCTTTCCCTGCTGCCAAACCATCCGCCTTGACCACAATCGGGGCACCTTGAGCCGCCACATAGGCCTGGGCAGGTTCTGCTTCCGTAAAGACAGTCGCCTGTGCGGTTGGAATGCCTGCCTCGGCCATCAAATCTTTGGCCCAAGCTTTACTCGATTCAATTTGGGCTCCTGCCTGAGTCGGCCCAAATACCTTTATATTTTGCTGCCGTAGGTAATCTGTAATTCCTAAAGATAAGGGCAGTTCAGGACCCACTACCACCAGAGAAATATTATGAACTAGCGCAAAGCGAGCCATCCCCGCAAAGTCCTCTACTTGCAAGGGCAGATTTTGACAACGATTTAAGGTCGCAGTACCACCATTTCCGGGAACACAAACAATCTGCTTCACTCGGTCAGATTGCAAGAGCTTCCAGGCTAAGGCATGCTCACGCCCCCCATTGCCAACAATCAAAATCTTCACGCTATCCTCACTCGCCACGCTTGTATGTGTGCAACCAAAATTCTCAGTGTTTAAGTCAAGCACCCGTCCTAGAGCGCTGACAACTACCTTTACGGGTGGTAACTATATCTGGATTCGTGGATTGTCTATCCAGGTCTTTTAGTCGTAGTCCTCAGCAATTATGCTGTCAAGGATTTCAACTCTTTAGGAAATGGCATGACCTGTAGCACGAATAAGTGCCCATTATCCCATGCCATCCCAGAACTTTAAGGCGTTTTGTTAAAAATTCCTACAGTTTACCTAAAGATAGCTGAATTTAACCACGCTAAATTTAGCTGTCTCCAGATTGAATCAAGTGCCAAAGCTGAAACTTTCAGGCCAAAATTAGATTCTGCTCTTTATATAGATGCGTGCTTTAACTTAGGATGCGGCAACACAATTCAGCCATGACTTTACCCTTCAGTTTCCTCAAGCGGTTAGCCAGCCTTACTGTATGGCTGCGATCGCCACAACTATTGCAGCGTGGCAGCATCATTGCAGCTCTAATTGTGCTTGGTCTGAGTAGCTATGCCCCCAGTGTCGCCGCCAAGAAAGCGACCCAGCCTGATGAATTTCCGCCGAATCCTTTGGAACTGAAACTTGCCGATCCTTTGTTACCCACAGCCACGAGCGATCGCCCCCTTACGCCTCAGGAGCAGCAAACCCTAAGGACAGCCTTGGATGAACTTAACGCTCAAGCCACTGCGCAATTCCGCTCAGGACAACTAGAAAGCGCTTTTGAAATCTGGTACCGAGAGTTACGCCTGCGACGAGCGTTGGGTTTATTGGAAGAAGTAGCAGCGTTGAACCGAGTGGGTAGCATAGCTTGGGAAGAGAACCGCACCACCGATGTCAGACAAATTTCTGAGCGACTGCAAGCCATTCAACAGCAAGCTCAATCTTCTAATAACTTGGAACTTTTGCGATCGCTGGGGCAAGCTTATCAGCAGCTGCGAGCGAAAGATTTAGCCGTGGCTGTGTACGAACAAACTTTGGCGATCGTGCACCAGCAGCAAGACTTAGCGGCAGAAGCTAGTACCCTCGATACTATTGGTCAGCTTCACGTCAACTGGTTTTCCTACAACAATGCAGCTACTACCTATCAACAACTCCTGACTTTGGTTCGCAATCGAGGAACCCTCCCAGGAGCCACTCCTAGCCGAACCTTGACTGAAACTAGCCTACTCCAACAGCTTGCCTACATCTACGAACAAGGCAAACAACCAGAGCCCGCGATCGCTGTTCAGCAAGAACTGATTAATCTTTACCAAGCTCAAGATGCCACTCAAGTACCCAGATTAAAGCTGGCGATCGCTGCCAATTATCAAGCTCTAGGGCAACTTAATCAAGCCATAGAAAACTATCAAGCCACTTATCTTCTAGCCCAATCCCTACAACAATTCGCTCATGCCAGCGAAGCTTTGAAACGTTTGGGCGAACTTTACCAAGCGCAAAATGAGCTAGACAAAGCCCTACGTATCTATGGGTTTTTAGTAGATGTAGAAGCCCAGTCCTACAATGTCTACGGCAGAATGAATGCTTACGACAAGTTGGGCCAAATTCACACAGCTCGTAAAGAATACGCCCAAGCAGTTGCGGCCTTCCAGCAAGGTCTCACCCTAGCTCAGCAACTTAACCACCAGCAAGATTATTTCACTAAGCAAATCGAGCTAGCTAATCAGCCTCAACCTGAATCACAAACGAATCCGTAAGGCTAAGGCATGAGGAACTAGGGTTGGCAAACGACTAACCTGATTGAGGTTCGCCTTATTCACCACCAATGTTGAGGTTGGTGCCAAAGAGCTGCGTACCAGCTAAGTTGGCTCCATTAATCGTGGCACCTTGCATGTTGGCGTGATGGAGCTGAGCACTGGCAAGGTTCGCGAGATTCAAATTGGCTTGGTCAAAGACAGCATCACTAGCAAAGGCTCCTGCCAAGTTAGCTCCTTGCAAATTAGCGCCTGTGAGGTCAGACCCTTCCAAATTGGCACGGTTCAGCAATGCCCCTTGTAAGTTTGCACCTCTTAGGTCAGCGCCTAGTAGATGAGCACCTGTCAAATTGGCGCCTCTCAAGTCAGCACCCGTGAGATTACACCCACTGCAAACTTTGGTGCTTAGGAGTTGCTTAACATGGTCAGGGTCTTCAGCTTGGGCTGGCATAGCCATCCACAAAGTTGTCAATAATGCAGTGGCTGCTAACAGTTCTCGTTTCATATTCCTTGCCTCCAAGGAACGCTTGGCTCTATATCTAATCTCGCTTAACTGCCAAACTCTTGCCTCCTGCAACAGGACGAGCTGCAAGGGTGAAATTACTGCGATCTCGGCCTGGCAGAATGATGTTTCTACCTACTTCAGTTGTAAATCTAATTCGACTTAGTTCAGCCATTTGAGGGAGATTCTTAACTCAGACGAACCCTAGTAGCGAATCCGAGGATCAACATAGGCATTTAAGAGATCGATCGCGATACTAGCCAAGACAACGATCGCCGCAAAAAATACCACAATGCCTTGCACTGTAGGATAATCTCGCTGATTGATCGCCTCGTACAAGCGGTTGGCTAACCCTGGCCAAGAGAACGTCACTTCTGTCAAAATGGCACCCCCTAGCATCGCGGCGAGAGTCAATCCTAAGACTGTAATCACAGGAATCAAGGCATTTTTGAGGGCATGCGACCACAAAACTTTGCCTTCAGAAATCCCCCTAGCTCTGGCAGCTTCTACATAATCCGCCTTCAGGGTTTGCTTGAGATTCACTCGCACCATCCGCTCAAAAATGCCACTGAGTAAAATTCCTAAGGTGAGGCAAGGCAAAGTGAGATAGTAAAGCGCAACTCCAAACTGCGCGAGGTTGCCACTGAGAAGACTGTCCACCGTGTAGAGCCCAGTTGGCCCTTGTGGTACTGGTACCGTGATTGGAAAACGGCTCCCAATCGGAAACCAACGGAGTTGCACTGCAAAAATAAGTTGCAACAACATGCCTGCCCAGAACAGGGGCACCGAATAAGTAATGATGCCGAACAACCGCCCACCCGCATCAAACACAGTATCTGGCTTGGAAGCTGAGAGAATGCCAACGCTGACGCCAACTAGCAACGCGATCGCCATGCTAAAGACCGCTAACTCCACCGTGGCGGGGAAATAAGCTTGAATGATTTCCCATACCGATTGGCCTCGGACAGTTAACGAAGTGCCCAGATCTAGACGTAGCAAATCGCCCAAGTAGTTGAGATACTGCTGCCAAAGAGGCAAATCCAACCCTAACTGTTGCCGTAAGGCTACTTTTGCGGCCTCTGGTGCTCTTGGCCCCAAAATCACATCTACGGCATCACCAGGAGTAGCCCGTAGCAACAGAAACACAACTGTAGTGATGGTCCAGAGCATCAAAGGAGCTAAAAACAAACGAGCAACAACGTAATATTGCAGCGCTTTCGAGCGAGACATAGAGATTTAGTACTAAGTACCAGAGTTTTGTGGGTTGATACTGAACATAAATCGAGAATGTAACAAGGGCAACTAAACTTTTTAAATGGTTTGCTCTTTAATAATCAGTATCGCTGCCTAAAAATTACAGTTAACAAGCAGAAAGCTGACACCGGGTGCTGGTTTTAAGAGATGCCACTTAGAAAACTAAGTTCTTATGCTTGTTTTTGTTGTTCCTCTCAAAAGTTCAAGCGTTTCTAATTCGTGGGAAAGAGTTTCTCAGCTTTTTGAAAGATGTATAAAATCAATCTGCAACCAAACATCACCTAACTTCAAAGTGGTGATTGCTTGCCATGAGATCCCTGACATTAAGTTTAGCCATAGTAGCATTGAATATGTGCCAGTAAGCTTTGATCCACCCAGATTGGATGTTTTGGATGACAAACTTCGAGATAAGCTACAAAAGGTTTCATTTGGGTTGACCTTCGCCGAGAAATTTGACCCTTCACACACCATGCTTGTAGATGCTGATGATTGTGTGAGCAAACACTTGGCAGCTTTTGTGAGCCAGAATCCTCAAGCTAACGGATGGTTTATCAATCAAGGTTACGAGTATGAAAATGGGAGCCGATTAATCTATCGAAATCGCAGTAGCTTCCATCTTAAATGTGGCACTTCAAATATTATTAAATACAGTGCCTATAAGCCATCAAAGTTTTCTGGAGAGATTAAAGATCAAGCCTACTGGATTGGGCATAGAAATGTAGAGAAATCCATGAAAAAAAGAAATATGCCTATTGACCCTCTGCCGTTTTCTGGAGCAATCTACAATGTCTTCAATGGAGAAAACATTTATTATCAGAAAAATCTAAGCGATCCCAACAACCCTAGAAAAGCTCACAATTCTGATAGCTTTTTCCTGCGTAGTACCAAGCGAGCAGGCAAGCTACTAGCATCTCAATTGTTAACAAACTCAATTCGCGACGAATTTGGTTTGTATCCAATCCATTAGTCTTGCTAGTAGCTTGAACTAGGGTAAAACAATTAACTAACGGAATTATCCTTTTTTAAGGGAGCTAAACGGAACTTTTTGGGTTGCTTCTAGACGGGCTCCTGAGATGCCTTTTTGAACAAATAGGTACTCTTTATTTTGCCAAAGGGGAATAAAGGGTACGTCCTTCACCAAAAGCTCTTGAATTTCTCCAAAGATTTTTTGGCGGGCCTGGGGATTTCGTTCTTGGCGCTCTTGGTCAATTAGTTGATTGATGCGATCGCTGTAGTAGAAAGAGCCTTGACCTTTACTAGCACCCTCTTGGCAACCTGTGGTTTCTGAGCCTTTAGCACAAGCTAAAAAGGGCTGAATATAGTTATCTGCATCCAAAAAGTCAGGGGCCCAGTCCAAAATAAACATCGGATAAGCGCCTTTATCCAAGTTTTGGTAAGCAGTCGCCGACTCTACACTTTTTAGGTCAATCGTCATGGCTCCACCCAGTTTTTGGGCAGCTAAAGCCTTGAGGGTGGTAGCAACCAACTCATTGCTGGTCAGGTTAGAACGATACCAAAGTTCTAGTTGCAGCGGCTTGTCTTTGGAGTACCCTGCCTTTGTCAACAACTCCTGAACTTTTGCAATATTGCCATCTCCATAAGCCTGTTGAAACACAGGGCTGTAGGAATCTAAGGTGGTAGGAATCAAACTGTAAAGCGGCTCTACCTGCCCTTGAAACACCCGTTGTTGCAGAAGCGGGCGATCAATTAGGGCGGCGATCGCTTGTCTGACCAAGGCTTGATCCAGCGGTTTATCTTGCAAGTTCAAAGTTAGGTAGTAAATGCCATCCCCTCGGCCTTCAATCACCTGCCAACCCGATCGCTGTGCCCCCTGTTGCAAACTCCGGACCTGATCTAAGTCCAGGTTTTGGTAGGCAACATCCACGGATCCTGTCTGAAAGGCGTTATATAAATTGGCTGGACTCGAAAGATTCTGGATATCTACGCCTTGATTCGCAGGCTTTTCACCCCAATACTGGTCAAATACATCCAGCTTCAAAGAATCGGTGCCGTACTGAGCCAATTTATAAGGTCCAGTCCCAATAAAAGTGGCCGGCTTAAATTTGCCTTGGCCAACCTCGTAAGCTTTTGGGGATACAGCCACCGTCCCTGAGAAGGCCAACAAATTGGGAAAAGCAGCAAAGGGCTTCTTCAGTTGAATGGTTAACTCACTTTCTCCTGTGGCTGTGACTGACTCCACCGTGTCACTAAGCAAAAAGGAAGGCTGTCCCCCATTCTCAATAAAGCGACGCAGCGAGAAAGCCATCGCTTCGGCGTTAAAAGGGGTGCCATCGTGGAAAACCACGCCTTGCCGCAAAGGAATTTTGTAGGTCAGGCCATCTTCACTCACCTGAGGCAGGGCAGTTGCCAGTTGCGGCTTCAGGTTGGTTGTGCCCGCTTCATAGGTGTAGAGGCGATCGCCTAGGTTGTAGAGTAAATTGCCCGCCCAAATATCGTAAGCATCGGCTGGGTCGAGGGTCCGCACTTTGGCAGTCGTCCCTAAAACGATACGATTGCCAGTGCTATTGGCCGCAGGAGAACCAGTTGGCTGAGTGGCTTGTCGAGAAGCACAACTGATGGCGAGAAAGCAACACAAACTGAACAGACCCAAAAACTTGCCCAGCGATCGCCACTGCTGGACGGACAAACTCAACCAGTTCATAGCGTACGATTCCAAGTTATGAGGCGTAGGATAGGCACCCTAGCACTGCCACTCTCTAGTAGCAATCACTATTAGCCCTCTTAGATTAAAGCCGAAAGTAGGACCATCAGGTGAGGTACTGAGGACCACCACTGCATCCCTTCGCGATCGCCACAGTGAATCAGGAAAGTTTCGGATAGCTTGACTGATTGAACTTAAGCTCAGGCCAGAGCAATTACTTAGGCAATCACTCGGGCAACTATTTGTGCAAACTCAAAGCCTTACAACCGCAAAATCTAGATGGAGTAGTAAATGGGGAACGATTTTGCTTCCTTAGGCTTCACGTAGACCCGCTGCTCAGGTTCCAGGTTCAATTCATTGAAGCGCTCTCGTGTTAGGTGCGCCGTCACCACTTGACCATCATCCAAGGTCAGCTCAGCTTGAACTTCCCAACCCAGGTGAATTAAGCGACTGACTCTGGCAGCTGCCGTCACGCCATTCGGGGACGTTTCAATCAGCACATCCTGAGGCCGCAGGAATACTTCTGGGTGAGCTGAGTCGAAACCATTGTCTTGGAAAATCCGAGAACTACTGGGCAGCACATTGACTGGACCAATAAAACTCATGACAAAGGCGCTAGCAGGATGATCGTAAATCTCGGCGGGTGAGCCCATTTGCTCAACACGGCCCTTATTCATCACCACAATCTCATCTGAGACTTCCATCGCCTCTTCTTGGTCATGAGTAACAAATACTGTCGTCACATGCACTTCATCATGCAGTCGCCGCAGCCAAGCTCGTAAATCTTTCCGTACCTTGGCATCTAGCGCCCCAAAAGGTTCATCTAGCAGTAGCACTTGCGGCTCCACTGCTAACGCCCTTGCTAAAGCAACCCGCTGCCGTTGGCCCCCAGAGAGTTGAGATGGATAGCGATCGCCTAGCCCTCTGAGTTGAACTAGGTCTAGCAGTTCTTCCACCCGATTTGTAATCTTTGACTTGGGAGTTTTGCGAATCTCTAAAGAGAAAGCAATATTTTTCCGGACGGTCAGATGCTTGAACAAGGCATAGTGCTGAAACACGAAGCCAATATTGCGGTCTTGGACACTTTGATAGGTCGCGTCTCTACCCGTCAGCAAAATTTTTCCGCTGTCTGGCGTTTCTAACCCTGCTATCAAGCGCAGTAGTGTGGACTTGCCTGACCCTGATGGCCCCAGCAAAGCCACCAATGAGCCAGTTTTTACTTCCAAGCTCACCTGATCTACCGCTTGAAAGCTACCGAACTGCTTAGATACGTTTTCGACTACAATGCCCATTGCTACTGACCTAGGAAGGGTGAAAGCGACAGGATCAGCGATGAGTCGCGCTTAAAATCCCGGTTCACCGATGAGATTACTGTAGTTTTATACCACGAACTGTATCTAATTCACTTAAATTCTGTACTTGAATTCCGCAGATTACAGATAAGTCTGTTACGAACTAAGGTTTTGCAAAAGCGCTTCGGGGCATGAGTCAAACCACCCAAATACATGTCGGTATATTAAGGTCTGTTGCATTTCAGTCATATCTCTTCTGTTGAGTCTGCTGGAGAGAAAAAGTCCGTGATACCATCTCCTCTTGTAGCCGTAGAAGAGATTGGGAGAAAGACCTTTGGCACTAAGGGTTGCTGTTGTTGGAGGCGGTCCAGCAGGTTCTTCCGCTGCTGAGACATTAGCAAAAGCTGGTATCGAAACTTATTTATTCGAGCGCAAATTAGATAACGCTAAACCCTGCGGTGGAGCCATTCCCCTCTGCATGGTGGAGGAATTTGACCTGCCTCTCAACATCATTGATCGGCAGGTGAGAAAAATGAAAATGATCTCACCGTCCAACGTTGAGGTCAGCATTGGCAGCACGCTTAAGGAAGGCGAATACATTGGCATGTGCCGTCGGGAAGTCCTCGATGGTTTCATGCGCGATCGCGCTGAAAAGCTAGGCGCGAAGCTAATTAATGGCACTGTTCATAAACTTGAGATTCCCAGCAACAACAAGGACCCTTACACGCTGCACTATGCTGACCACTCGGATGGCAGCTTAGAAGGCACTGCTAAGACTTTGCAAGTTGACTTGGTCGTCGGGGCAGATGGGGCCAACTCCCGGATTGCCAAAGCCATTGACGCAGGGGACTACAACTATGCGATCGCCTTCCAAGAGCGGATTCGCTTGCCGGAAGACAAAATGGCTTACTACCAAGACCTCGCAGAAATGTATGTCGGTGACGACGTTTCTACCGATTTCTACGCTTGGGTTTTCCCCAAATACGACCACGTAGCGGTGGGCACGGGCACAATGCACGTGAACAAAGCTGACATCAAGAAGCTGCAAGCAGGGATTCGCGCCCGTGCTGCTAAGCGTCTCGAAGGTGGCGAAATCATCAAGGTAGAAGCTCACCCCATTCCTGAGCACCCCAGACCTCGTCGGGTCGTCGGTCGTGTGGCTCTGGTCGGCGATGCTGCGGGTACTGTCACCAAGTCTTCGGGTGAAGGGATTTACTTCGCGGCGAAGTCCGCTCGGATGTGCGCTGAAGCCATTGTGGAATTTTCTAACCAGGGTCAGCGAATTCCCACCGAAGCTGATTTGAAGGTGTACATCAAGCGTTGGGATAAAATGTACGGCCTCACCTATAAGGTGTTGGACATTTTACAATCTGTCTTCTATCGCTCAGATGCGACCCGTGAAGCGTTTGTAGAAATGTGCGCCGACATGGATGTGCAGAAGCTCACATTCGACAGCTACCTCTACAAAACTGTGGTGCCTGCCAATCCCTTGGTACAACTCAAAATCACGGCTAAAACGATTGGTAGCTTGCTGCGCGGTAACGCCCTCGCTCCCTAACTGATTTAGCACTAAGTTTCTCAATTCGCAATTACTCCAATCGCGATCGCTTGACTAAAAAGTCGGGCGATCGTTTTTTATTGCTCTTGAAATCCTCACAACTCATTCACTACGTCCTCATCATTTGCAGG
Organism: Trichocoleus desertorum AS-A10; assembly: GCF_039962155.1. Lineage (NCBI taxonomy): Bacteria > Bacillati > Cyanobacteriota > Cyanophyceae > Leptolyngbyales > Trichocoleusaceae > Trichocoleus > Trichocoleus desertorum. The sequence goes on from NZ_JAMPKN010000018.1 coordinate 101,472, forward strand.
CTAGAGTCCTACTCATCAAGGGCAGTCTAACCAAAGCATTTATTTACTTTCTGGAGAACTTAGCATGATTCCCCTTATCCTCGGCGCTGTTGCATTAGGGAGTGCGGCTTATGGAGCTTTGAAGGGTACTGAAGGCGTTAGCAATATGAGCGAGGCCAGTAAAATCGAGGAGAAGGCTCAAAAACGTCACAAGTTTGCAGTTGAACAGTTAAAACAGGACGGAGAAGCCACTAATAAGCTTGCGGAAGAGTATGGGCAGCTTCAACTTGATGTAATGATGCGAACGATTGGCCGTTTTGTCGCCTTTATTGAACGTAGTGGTCAACAAGCATCCCAAGCTAATAAAGAATTTTTGGAAGGATTAGAAATTTCTGTTCAGCAAATTGAAGAGTATAAAACCGCAGCTTTAGAAGCTCAACAATTTTTTCAGGGCGGTGCAAAGGCAGTCGGAGCCGCTGCCGCTGGTTATGGAGGTGCGATGGGATTAGCTACCTCTGTAGGTGTGGCCAGCACTGGAACTCTCATAGGTAGCCTAAGTGGAGCTGCCGCTTGGAACGCGACTTTGGCTTGGCTAGGTGGCGGGTCACTAGCTGCCGGAGGCGGTGGAATGGCTTTAGGTTCTATGGTTTTAGGAGGTATTACCGTTGGCCCAGCCGTATTAATTGGCGGTTTTGTACTTGCTGGTGAAGGAGAAAAGGCTTTAACCAAAGCCAGAGAGTATGAAGCTGAAGCCAATGCTGCTATTGCTAAAATTCATGCTGCAAAAGCATTTATGGGACAGGTAAATCAACGCATTAATGAGCTAAGCAAGTTAGTCTGCACTTTAAACGATCAAGCTGTTTTAGGTCTCAACGAGCTTGAATCTTACAAATTATTTAACACGGCTAGGGATGCCCATAAATTCCAGCAAGTTGCACTGCTGATAAGAGCACTTGTGGAAATTATGAAGACACCCGTCTTAGATAGCCAGGGGCACTTAAACCCTAGCAGCATTAGCATTCAAGCCAAGTACTGCAACTTAAGAAATCAGTAAGTATATCCTTAAATCGAACGGTGCCAGAGATGTTTACACAAATCATTAGTCCTGCTGAATATTTGCAGCAAATCCTATCGGCCTATGCTGAATGCACTCAAATTACCGAAGAGGAGAGAACTAAACGCAGAGAAATTGAAGCTAACGAGAAAGCAACGATCGCTAAAATCAATGCTCAACGCGATTTGCTTATGGCTTATCTCGATCGCTCCTTTGATGAACGAGTAGAAAATTTTCGTTCTTTGTTCGAGGTTGTAGATCAAGCGATCGCCAACCAAAATAATGAGCAGTTAGCGATCGCCTTATCCTCAATTGTCGAGATTGCGAAATCTTGTCCCTTCAAAGATTTGGCTAACTTAACTTCTGTTCGCGCATCTTTAAACGATCTCAATCATGTGTGGGAGTTTTAGAGAGGCACACAATTAAAGGTCAAGTTTGAGCGATCGCGCCAAAAAACAACTAGCCTGCATTCAACGAGTGAAGAGAAGCGATCGCAGGCTGAGCTGTTATCAGTGGCAGAATAATTTTTAGAACTGAGGGGAATTACTCGACCAACAGTTCCTCTGAATTTTCTGACTTTTCATTACCGGGTAGCTCTAAGCAATAGCCTGCACCATAGACAGTTTTGATATAGCGCGGATGCCGAGGGTCGGGTTCCAGCTTGGTTCTCAGGTGTCTCACATGCACCCGAATCGTTTCAATGTCATCATCTGGGTCATAGCCCCAAACTTCCTTGAGGATTTCGCTGGGAGAAACCGTCTGCCCGTGCCGCTGCAACAAACAATGTAATAGTTCAAATTCTAGATGGGTTAACTTGACGGTGTGGTCAAACCAAATCGCTTCAAACCGCTCCGGTACAAGGGTAAGAGGGCCATAGTTAAGAATCTCACTGTGCTTAGCAGCTTGGGGAATGCGATCGGTCCGACGGAGCAAGGCCCGCACCCTTGCCAGCATTTCTTCCAGCTCAAATGGCTTCGTCAGGTAATCATCGGCCCCTGCATTAAAGCCCTCTACCTTGTCCTGAGTTTGGCTCAAAGCAGTCAGCATCAGCACTGGAATATCAGCAGTGCGTTCATCTCGGCGCAACCGCTGACACACTGTAAACCCGTCTACCTTAGGCAGCATCAGGTCCAGCATGATTAAATCTGGCTGCAATTGCAGAGCTATAGCTTGACCTTTAATGCCATCCGGCGCTTGGCTGACGTCATACCCAGCCATTTCTAGGTTGACTGCCACTAGCTCTGAAATCGCAGGATCGTCATCAATAACAAGTATCCGGGGCATCATTAAGAAGTCTTCTCTACAGTAATTTTTTAAGGTTCCATACGAACCACTTGAGGAATGCGAAGATTCCTGTACAGATTATAAGCAAGGATTCTAAATCCTTCCTAAAGGATGATGTAAGTTCTTCTCAACAATTATTTTTAGAGTGAATTTCGCACTTTAGCTGCATATCTCAGCTCGGCGCGGCTTAATCCTAAATTTTCCTTAAATTCGCGATAACTAAGATGAAATGATAGGTGAGCGCCTTTTAAGTAGGTAAAACATTGATATTGTCAGCGCTGCTACTCCTATCTTTGGTAGGAATTATTCTTTTTTCATCGAAATTTCGGCAATCAGTTGAGGCTGCGCCAAAGCTCTCAGTTCTATCAACCGACACGATCGCTACTGAGCAACTACCGCGCCTCTCGGTGATTATTCCAGCCTATAACGAGGCAGAAAACATCCAGGACTGCGTTACAGCAGTGCTAAACAGCACTCAGATGACCCCAGAGCAATTTGAACTGTGGGTAGTGGATGACCAATCTTCCGATAATACGCTTGCGATCGCTCAATCTCTACAACTAAGTCTGGGTGATCCCCGGCTTAAAGTTTTAGTGGGGCAGCCTCGGCCAAATGGGGAAGTGTGGGCTGGCAAAAACTGGGCTTGCACTCAAGGCGTTGAGCAGGCAAGCGGAGACTTTTTATTATTCATTGATGCTGATACTCGCTTGCAGCCAAACGGCATCGAGACAGCCCTCCAAGCCGCGGTTCAAGAGCAGACTGACTTGTTAAGTTGTGGTCCTGGTTTAATCTGTGGTTGCTTAGCAGAATGGCTGGTGCAACCCTTAATGTTTAACCAACTCATTGCTGCTTTTAACTTCGCTGAGGTCAACGATCCAGCCGCGACAGCAGCATTTGCAGCGGGGCCATTCATGTTGTTTCGTCGTACGGCTTACGAGCAGCTTGGTGGCCATCGAGCAGTGGCAAATCAAATCGTTGAGGATGTGGAGCTGGCTCGACTGACCAAACGAAGTGGGCTAAAGCTGCAATATGTGATTGGTACCAATATCGTCAAAGTGCGGATGTATCGCTCTTGGGCAGCTTTGTGGGAAGGCTGGACCAAGAATTTGTATTTAGGAGCGCACCGTAGCGTTGGGTTGATGCTGTATCTGGCTTTGATTGTTCTAGTGGTTTACTCACTACCCTGGCTAGGACTCGCGACCGCCCTTTACCAAGCCTGGAGTGCCCCCTACACTTGGCTCCCTTATGTAGATATTGGTTTAGCCCTCATCATTATTGCGCTCCAGTATCAGTTACGGCGCATTGGTAGCCAAGTCTCGGGCAGCTCGACCCAGTATTGGTGGCTCAGCGGGGTGGGCGGTGCTTTAGTGGCCGCGATCGCCATTGGCTCAATTATTAAGACCGAAACAGGCTGGGGCTGGACCTGGCGAGGTCGCGTATTGCAGTTGCCCGAAGAACCTATTTCTTAAACTTTTCCTTTGCCAAAGGCTGCTGTCCTTTTATCCTGCTTCTGCTGCTAGCAACTTTACTAGCGCCTGAGCCAAATATTCATATTGCGACACTGTGTTGTAAATCTGCGCGGCTACCCGGACTAAGCGCTTTTGTCCCCCAGGCCAAGGCACAATGGGCACTTCGATGCCGTATTGGTTAAGGAGAGAGGTTTGCAACGCCTGGTAAGAGCCATCCGGTAGCGGCACCACAGCTAAAGCCGCAATCATTTCATCGGGGCATGGGGGCGAGACGTTTAGGGCTTCACACAAAACCTTTCTAGCTGCTAGAGCCTTGGCACGATTTCGCGCCATCAATTCTGGCCATCCTCCAGGCAGCAATCCCCCCAGGAATTCGATCGCTGTGGGTACAGACAGATAGGCACTCGGATCGTAGGTACCAGGCCAGTCAAATTCCAAACGAAACCGCGATCGATCGGTGCGGGGAGAGTTGGCTCCGTGGCTGATAGTCAAAGGACGAATTTGGGCTTGGCGATCGCGCTGTACATAGAGAAAAGCGGCTCCCTTGGGCGCACACAACCATTTGTGGCAATTCCCGGTATAGTACGTAGCCCCAATCGTAGGCAAACTCAGTGGTATGGTTCCTGGCGCATGCGCCCCGTCTATGAGAGTATCGATCCCCCGTTGGCTCAATTCTCTGACTAACGCCTGAATCGGCATCACCAAGCCTGTTTGACTGGTCACATGATCTAGTAGCGCTAGCCGGGTTTTAGGCGAAATCTTAGCAACAACTGCTTCAATCACTTGCTGCGGTGATTGGATAGGCAAAGGAATTTCCGCCACTACTACCTGAGCGCCAGAACGAGCGGCGACAAAATCTAAGGCATTGCGGCAAGCATTGTACTCGTGGTTTGTCGTTAGCAGCTCATCGTCAGGCGTGAAATGAAGCGATCGCAAAACTGTGTTGATGCCTGTCGTAGCGTTCGACACAAACACCAGATCTAATGGGTCTGCGCCAACAAACTCAGCTAATACCTGCCGAACCGAATCCAGTAAACCTTCTAGATCTTGAGCCAGGAACCGCAGCGGCTGTTGCTCCAAGCGCAAGCGAAATTGCTGTTGGACTTCTAGGACTGGTTTTGGGCAAGCCCCAAAGGCTCCATGATTCAGAAAGGTAACATCCGGCTCTAACCACCAGAACTTAGACCAATCTTTGTCAGGCTCAGGTCTCACCTAATGTAGATCCTATCTTTGATTAAACTCCCCAGGCAGGACTCGAACCTGCGACCAATCGGTTAACAGCCGACCGCTCTACCACTGAGCTACTGAGGAACGTTTCAGCGCGCGAAACCTATAATAACCAGACTCGTCCTGTCTTTGCAACCCCTTTTGAAAACTTTTTTTGGGGAAATTTAGTATTTTCTGAATTTTTTCGGTTTCACACCCATGCGTAGCTCTGCCAAACGCTGTTGAGCAGCGGGATCGAGGGAATTAGCCAAAAACCGCTGAGGCGATCGCTGAGTGTTACGTTGCTTGCGATGGATGCGACGGGCAGCCGTCTCCACCTCAAAAGCTAACTGTTGCGACGACATCCATTCGGCTCCATACCCAACCACTGTCAACTGTTGAGCCCGATCAGAAGTCGCTACAATCAGTCGACTATGAAATTTACGAATATCATGACGAAACAAGGCACAAGCTCTTTCGATAAAAGTATCTGCCGTCTGACCAAAATCTGTGTAGTGAACAGATAAATTTTGGGTGACAATTTCGCAGTTACTGGCGGTATCGCGATATTGAGCGTCGAAGACAACTTGGGTGTCGTAGCCTTGAAAAGCGCTGTAGTTCGTTAAAGCTTCAATCAGTTTCCATCTGGCCGCCTCTAAGCCATCACAATCACGCGCTTGTTTCAGCTCAGGCCAAGTTCCGACTACGTTGTAGCCATCCACTAATAAAACAGCCTGTAGCAAAGAGCGGGGCATTGTTGAAAAAAGTTTTAGGTTTGCATAACTATATAGTCCGTACTGCCAATCATGGCATTTTTTGTTGCGTTCTGTTGCAAAAACGGCGACAGAATCACTCCTATCGCCGCTGACTATTGATTCATATTTGACCAGCAAAACTAATTGCTGACTCGGTTACTTTCAGAGGCAACTTCCTGAATTTGCATCAGACGCTGCTTGAGGCGCTCTGGCTCACCCGCATCAATCACGCTGCCTTGGTCCAGCAGAAAGGCACCATCACAATAATTTAATTCATCTAGACGATGCGTCACCCACAAAGCGGTTAACCCTCGACTTTTGACCAAGCGTTGCACTTGAATGACTAAATCCAGTTGACTATCTGGATCGAGTAATGCCGTTGGTTCGTCGAGTAGCAATACTTCACAATGCCGGGCGATCGCGCCTGCAATGGCAACCCTTTGTTTTTGTCCACCACTCAAGGCATAGATGGGGCGGCGCTGGAACGCCAACAAATTAACTGCGGTCAAGGCCTCTTCCACCCGTTGACGCACCTGCATCGGCGAAAGCCTTTCTTCTACTAAGCCGAAGGCAACATCAGCTCCAACCGTTGGCATTACCAACTGATGGTCAGGATTTTGAAACACAAAACCCACAGGTTGCGCGGTGCGAATCTCGCCTGACTGAGGGCTGAGTAGACCTGCCAGCAATCTCAGCAAGGTCGATTTTCCACTGCCATTGGTACCCAAAAGCATCCAAAATTCGCCTTCAGGTACTGCTAGCGAGCAACCTTGTAGCACCGTATCCCCTTTCGGCCATTTGAAGACGAGCTGCTCAACAACTACGGCTGCATCCGTTGTTTCGGGCTGAGTAGCTGCGTTCATTCAGCGATCGCAAAGAAACCAGGGGTTTTACCCGAACCTGCACCGGATTTTTCCGAAATCTGGACACCGGAGATTTCGCTGCTGAGCACAGCAATCTTTTTATCTGGCTGACGATCGCAAGACAATTCCAGCACTTGACCACTCCCAGATTTAATTGCGTCCAGCACCTGTCGGTAAGTAGTCTCAGCATCCTCGCTTGACTTGCGCTGGATGGACAGCGTTAGGGGTGTGTTTTTCAGAATCAAATCGATGATGAACATGTAATTCAGAATTTAATGGAAAGTTGACTTCAGTATCTCAACTATAGACAGATTCCGGATTAGGTGAGGTATCAGGGCAATTACAGCTTTTGCCCAGATTTTCTTAGAGGCCAGATTCTGGGCCATCCGGGATGAATAGAGTCCGGATTTAAGAAAAATGGGGATCAGCTCTCAGCAACAGGGGGATGAAATTTCAAAAAGTTACTCATATAATGAAATGCATAGTAAAGAAAAGTAAACTCTACTCACATTTCAACGTTGCTGCTTTCATTTTTTAGATAGGAACTGTTGATTTGTTAGTAAAGTACTTTCTTTAAGTACTCATAACTTAATCTTTGGAGATTTGCGCTATGACCATAGCAATGGGACGCGCGCAGGCAGAGCGGGGGTGGTTCGACGCCCTCGACGACTGGCTGAAACGCGATCGCTTCGTCTTCGTTGGCTGGTCCGGCTTGCTGCTGTT
>NZ_JAMPKN010000019.1:0-89402 GCF_039962155.1 Trichocoleus desertorum AS-A10
TCTCGATTAGTGCGCAAAAGCTTATCCTTTTCCAAGTCACTGGAGAATCACATTAGTGCGATTTGGTACTTCATCCATCACTACAATGCATCATTACCTGTGTAGCACTACCATGAACTTTACTCTTCTATCATTACATCTTGAGCACTACCTGGACTTGTTTTTATGGCTTCTGACTGGGGAGATCGCGAGAAATCTGCTACACCGTAATAAAGAGGTAGGGCATAGCAACCCAACTCCTCTGATGCTGTTCTTGAGGATTTCGCCTTATGTTAGGAAAATTTTTTCAAAAACCAGGCTCAGAGTACAGCGATCGCGTTCCTCCCGGTCAGCACCTCACCAATGGCTTTCCGGTATTGACCTATGGCCAAACGCCGGAAGTGAATCGAGAAACGTGGCAGTTTCGTGTGTGGGGCTTTGCCCAAGAAGTGACTTTCACTTGGGAAGACTTCATGGCCATGCCCCAAAGTGACTTCACGGCTGACTTCCACTGTGTGACTACTTGGTCGAAGCTGGATGTGCAGTGGACAGGGGTGAAGGTGTTGGACTTTATGAAACAGGTAGAGGTAGACCCCAAAGCCGCTCACATTATGGAGCATTGCTATGGCGGCTATACGACGAACATTGCAATAGAAGACTTTCTGCGAGAAGAAAACTTCTTTGCCCACACCTTGTTTGGTGAACCCTTGCCTGCTGATCATGGGGGGCCATTACGCTTGGTCGTGCCTCACCTCTATGCCTGGAAGAGTGCTAAATGGATTAATGGTCTAGAGTTCCTAGACAAAGAGGAGTTGGGCTTCTGGGAACGCAACGGCTACCATAGGCGCGGCGAACCTTGGGCAGTGGAGCGTTATAGCGATCGCTAGTTGTAGCTTTTGCAACGACAGGAACTTGAGCACTGCCTTTAGCCTAAGTAAACTGGGGCAAGGTTTTCCCACTGCCCCTCAACCAAATTGCTATCCAACGTTTTGCTGGAAAGAATACGGTGAGTTATCGAATGATCTGCTTGATCCAGCGCAGCTTATCTTTGTAGGGGGCGTAGCGTAACTTCAAGTCTAGGAAGAAAGGCTTCTTCAGAATGCTGCGCTCATGGGAGAAGGTGTCGAAGCTAGCCTTACCGTGATAGCGGCCCATACCGCTAGGGCCAACTCCGCCAAAGGGTAAATTTGGGATGCCAACTTGCAAGATGGTGTCATTGATGCAAACCCCTCCGGAACTGGTAGCTTGCAAAACTTGAGCTTGGCGTTGTTGGTTTTGGGAGAAAAAGTATAGGGCTAAGGGTTTGGGACGCTGATTGATCTGCGCGATCGCCTCATTCAAGTCTTCATATTCTAGAACGGGCAGGATGGGACCAAAAATTTCCTCCTGCATCACAGGGTCTTGCCAACTGACGCCATCAATCACAGTAGGGGCAATGTAGTGCTCGGTGGGGTTACTGTCTCCGCCAACGACAACTTGCCCCGATTGTAGGAGTGGGGCTAGGCGCTCAAAGTGCTTTTGATTGACGATTCTGCCGTAGTCGGGGCTGCTAGCTGGGTTGTCGCCGTAAAACGCTTGGATATTTTGAGCGATCGCCTGCAAGAGCTGAGGCTTGATTGAGCGATGGACTAACAAATAGTCGGGAGCAATACAAGTTTGGCCCGCGTTTGTGAACTTGCCCCAGGTAATTCTGCGAGCGGCCACATCAATCGGCACGTCGGCATCTACCAAGCAAGGACTTTTGCCGCCTAATTCCAGGGTGACGGGGGTGAGGTGTTCTGCTGCTGCTGCCATCACCCGCTTGCCAATCGCAGTGCCGCCCGTAAAGAAGATGTGGTCAAATCTTTCGGCTAACAGTTGCTGACTGGTTTCTACGCCACCTTCAATCACCGTAATGAAAGCTGGATCAAAGTGTTGGCGAATTAAGTTAGCGATGACTTGAGAAGTATGAGGAGTTAGCTCCGAGGGCTTGAGGATGGTGCAGTTTCCCGCTGCGATCGCCCCGATTAAAGGAGCGATGCATAACTGAAATGGGTAGTTCCAAGGGGCAATAATCAGAACCACGCCCAAAGGTTGCGGGCAAATTTGAGCGGTAGCGGGCAAAACTGTGACGGGGGTTGCCACTTTGCGCGGTTTCGTCCAAGCACGCAAATTTTTGATCGCGTAGTTCAGCTCATCTATGATGCCGATTTCGGTGAGATAGGCTTCAAAGACGGGTTTGTGTAAGTCTGCTTTTAATGCATCCACAATGCTGGTTTGCGCTTCCAGAATCGCTTGCTTCAGCCGCTTGAGTTGCTCCAACCGGAAATCAACCGATTGGGTTTGGCCAGACCTGAAAAAAGTGCGCTGCTTTTCTAAAGCGTCAGGAATTAGCATCAGGAATTGCCTGCATAACAGGATTAAGGTTGTTTGGCTGGCAGACGGACGATAAAGGTACTACCTTTGCCTAACTCCGATTCTAGGTCAACAGTACCTTGATGAGTCTCAATAATGCGGCGTGACAAGTAAAGACCCAAGCCGCTGCCAGAACGTCGATGCTGACCTTGGCGAAAACGCTCGAACAGCATCGCCTGGTCTTCTGGGGAAATCCCAGTACCTGTGTCCTTGACTGTAATCACCGCCCAAGTTGGAGCCGAGGCAGTAGCCGTTCCGGGTGGTGGCGTAGAAGACAATCCGATAGTGATAAATCCACTGTCTGTGAACTTGATGGCGTTGCCTACCAAGTTGGTCAAGACCCGATGGATCTCCAAGCGATCGCCCGAAACATGGGAGGCGACAGGATAGCCTAGGTGGTCACCTACATCCACTTTCAACGCGATGTTTTTGTCAGCAGCTAGCGGTGCCAGTTCTTGAGCAACTTCTGTAACTAGATCTCGTAAATCTACGGGGCTAAACGAAAAGCTTTTCCGCCCTGCTTCCAATCGGTACACCTCTAAGAGTGTGTTGACCATTTGGAGTAGGTTTTGATTGCTCCGAGCCATCGTCACGATCGCGTCGTTCATGTCTGGAGAGAGTTCTCCTAAAGCGCCTTGGCGAAACAAGCCCATCATGCGATCGGCGGCGACGAGAGGAGTGCGGAGGTCGTGGGCTAAGCGGGAAACAAAGTCTTCGCGCTGGCGGGCAATATGATCGCGCTCGTCCACGCTGTGTTTTAGGCGGAGCAGCGATCGCACCCGAGCCAGCAGTTCGTCAAACTCTACAGGTTTGCGAATAAAATCATCAGCTCCTGTGTCCAAGCCTTTGGCCACGCTGGGCTGGTCGTAGGCTGTGATCAGCAAGATAGGAATAAAAGGTAATTTCTGGTTGTCTCGAACCCGCCGTGTCACTTCATAGCCATCCATTCCGGGCATCATGACATCCAGCAAAATCAAGTCGGGAGGAAATTCATCAATTTTGGCTAAAGCTGCCATACCGCTATCGGCAATGTCAACCTTGTAATCCTCTTCCTCTAAAATTGCCTGGATTAGAAATGAGTTGTCAGCGGAATCATCTACAACAAGAATTCGATCAATTCTTGGAGACTGGGCAAAGGGCGAATTGTTCATGAAGTGTAGAAATGCAAATAATGAGAGTTATTAAAAATTAGTTAAATTCTCTCAATTGGCTAGAGAAACACCTCTTTCGAGAGGGGGATTCTGTTTAATTTAGCCACAAATGCAAGAAAATAACGTCTATCCAAGTAGAGAACTTGAGTCTGACGCTTGAACCAATTCGATTCAACGGCAAACTCCTCCGATCAGGAGCAAACTATTAAGATCTAACTTAAGTTAGATCCTGACGCCTCACCCTATCCTGCTTTACTGACAGCGATCGCAGTTGTACAGGAGTCATGGACAGAAGTGGTAGCAGGCTCCTTGTTGTTATCCTACGGCAACGAGTGCCCTGAGCGATCCCTAAGCAATCGAGGGCTAATTCTAACGCAAAACAAGTTCGATGCTACCGACTGAGGCTGTCGCGATCGCCTCTCACCCTGAGTCAGCGAACTGGTTTAGAACAAACTGGCTTAGAACAAAAAGTAGCGCTGAGCCATTGGCAGGACCGTCGCAGGTTCACAAGTTAGCAACTCACCATCGGCTCGGACTTCGTAGGTTTCCGGATCAACTTCCATGTGCGGCAACAAGTCATTGAGCTTGAGGTCACGCTTGCTGAGTTGGCGGGTATCGGAAACTGCCACAGCAGGTTTTTGCAGCTTGAGCTGAGCGGGAATGCCTTGCGTAAGAGCAGCTTGTGAGACAAAGGTGAGGGAAGTGGCCGCGATCGCCCCGCCAAAGCTGCCAAACATCGGACGCATGTGGACAGGTTGTGGAGTCGGGATGCTGGCATTGGCATCGCCCATTTGAGCCCAGGCAATCAGGCCACCTTTAACCACGACTTCTGGTTTGACGCCGAAGAAAGCGGGCCGCCAGAGACAGAGATCTGCTAGCTTGCCTGCTTCAATAGAGCCGACATGAGCCGCAACCCCGTGAGTAATGGCGGGATTGATCGTGTACTTGGCAATGTAACGCTTTGCCCGCAAATTATCGTTGCGATCGCTGTCGCCATCGAGCGGTCCCCGCTGCACTTTCATCTTATGCGCTGTTTGCCAAGTACGGATGATTACCTCCCCTACGCGACCCATTGCCTGAGAGTCGGAAGAGATCATGCTGAAAGCTCCCAAGTCATGCAAAATATCTTCAGCCGCGATCGTTTCTCGGCGAATCCGCGATTCAGCAAAAGCAACGTCTTCGGGAATGCTGGGGTCGAGGTGATGGCAAACCATCAACATATCCAAATGCTCGTCTAAGGTATTGAGCGTATAGGGACGAGTGGGATTGGTGGAAGACGGTAGCACATTGGCTTCACCACATACTTTAATGATGTCTGGAGCATGCCCACCCCCTGCGCCCTCGGTGTGGTAGGTGTGAATCACCCGATTTTGAAAGGCCGCGATCGTATCTTCAACGCAGCCCGCTTCGTTGAGGGTGTCTGTATGGATGGCAACCTGCACATCATATTCATCCGCTACGCTCAGGCAAGTGTCGATGGTGGCAGGAGTGGTGCCCCAGTCTTCGTGCAGCTTTAGCCCCATTACCCCCGCTTCCACCTGTTCCCGCAAGCTTTCTGGTTTGCTGCTGTTACCTTTGCCCAGAAAGCCCAAATTCATCGGGAAGGCATCGGCGGCTTGCAACATGCGGTAGATGTTCCAGGGGCCAGGAGTACAAGTGGTGGCGTTGGTACCCGTCGCAGGCCCAGTGCCACCACCAATCATGGTCGTGATGCCAGATGCGATCGCGGTTTCAATTTGTTGGGGGCAAATGAAATGAATGTGGCTGTCGATGCCGCCTGCGGTGAGGATCATGCCTTCTCCCGCGAGCACCTCGGTTCCGGGGCCAATGATGATGTCTACGTGGTCTTGGATGTAGGGGTTGCCTGCTTTGCCAATTTTGGCGATACGCCCATCTTTAATTCCCACATCGGCTTTGACAATGCCCCACCAATCCAGAATTAGTGCGTTAGTAATGACTAAATCCACGGCTCCATCGGCATTAGTAATGGGAGATTGCCCCATGCCATCCCGAATGACTTTGCCACCTCCAAACTTAACTTCGTCTCCGTAGGTAGTGAAGTCTCGCTCTACTTCAATGATCAGCTCGGTATCTGCCAATCGCACGCGATCGCCCACGGTAGGCCCAAAGGTCTCGGCATAAGCCCGACGATTCATGCGATAGCTCATAATTCTAATCCTTGAAGTTAAACATGAAATTTAAGCAAGCTAATTCTAGCTTTTGAGAATTTCAAAGATAGTCAAAATACTTTGCCATAACTAATTTTGCAAAAACTCGTCATGCCACTGTTGAGCTACTTGATCCCAACCCCAAAATGGTTTTAATGCTGTAACATTTTGGCGCATCGACTCTTGCTTCTCAGGATGTTTGAGTAAATCAATCACTGCTGCCACAAAGGCTTTGTTAACATCTGGCTCCCCGCCACAGCCATCAATCTTAATTCCCGACTGGATCGTTTCAGCAAGAGCTGCATAATTGGTAACAACCGGAAGACAACCACAGGCTTGTGCTTTTAACCCTGAAATACAGAAAACTTCAGGAAAATGACAGGGATAAACATAAATTCCTGATTTGTACAGCTCCGAGATTAGTTGAGTATGTCCTATCCTGCCATGCTCATACACATTTTCTTGTTGTAGTAGTGGTAGTATTTGCTCTTTTTTACCTTTTAATTGTGGGAATCTCTCGATGAGTGGTGATTGAACTAAGGCATCATAGGTTTGCCAGCCATAAAAGAGATGTAGTTCCGCATCAGGAACTTCCTTTAGGATATCTGGCCACTGAGTTAAAAGATGCTCAATGCCGCGCAAATAATCACTAATATATATCAATCGCTTAGGATTTCTTGGGGGCTGATCGACATTAAAATCAGGTAGATTAATGCCATTCTTGGTAATAAAAATTTTATCTTTAGGAATCCAATCTGGCAGAAGAGATTGATGAAAATGAGACAACACAAATAATTTATCGAAGCTAGCTAAGAACTCACTATGCTTTATCTCATCTACCTGAGGCAGAATGTGAGGATTATCATGCATCCAAACGGCGGTTTTATTTGCCTGAGCTTTCATCATCATGGGTTGGAGCCAATTCCGATGAAAAATTAAGACGTTAAAGTGATCGTGAGGATTAAACTTTTCAACAGCTTGGTAGAGCACACCATTATGCTCTCCCTCCATATCACCGCAGGAGTTGAAAACAGTTACTTGATATCCTAATTTTGCAAGTTCTTGCCCTAGGTAAATGACTGCCTCCTCACTACCGCCAACCCCTGTCTTCACAGAGGGAGGAGCCCAACTCTCAATACGAATTGGCAAGTTGGAATAAATTACAAGCGAATTGTCTGGCCATTTCATAGCAATGCTCTTACATGGTGATGATTAAGCAGGGGAATCGTTGCTGCGTTGATATACATCCTGTCTAAAGAGAGAAAAGTTAAACTTTTGCCTATCTCTCCCCTCCGTGAAGGAAAAGGGCTGGGAGTTAGGTTCTATCTAGGGGACCGTTGATTTTGGCGTTAAAGCCGTAGACTTGGCGACTGCCCACGAAAGGGACAAGCTCTACTTCTCGCTCATCTCCGGGTTCAAAGCGCACAGCGGTTCCGGCGGGAATATTTAGGCGCATCCCTCTGGCCTGTTCGCGATCGCAACTCAGGGCAGGATTGACTTCATAAAAGTGGAAGTGAGATCCTATTTGGATGGGGCGATCGCCTGTGTTGGCGACTTTAAGCTTAATGGTAGGACGACCCGCGTTCAGCTCGATGTCTCCGTCTTCTACAAACAGTTCTCCTGGAATCATCTTGCTCTCCTTTTGTCTCAGCGAACCCGATTTAGCGGATGGGATTGTGGACGGTGACGAGTTTGGTGCCGTCGGGGAAGGTAGCTTCTACTTGTACTTCGTGAATCATTTCGGGTACGCCTTCCATGACCTCTTCTGTAGTCAGGAGGGTGGCCCCGTAGCTCATTAGATCAGCCACGCTGCGACCGTCACGCGCTCCTTCTAGGATGGCGGCTGAGATGTAGGCAACTGCTTCCGGGTGGTTTAGCTTTAAGCCTCTGGCTTTGCGGCGTTCTGCGAGCAAAGCAGCAGTAAAAATCAGTAGTTTATCTTTTTCTTGTGGTGACAGTTGCATGCGATCTCCGTTTCAGATTTGCCAAACTCGCGGTGGACAAGCGGAACGGCCTAAGTAAAGTTGGCGTAGAAGTTGCCACACTTGCATAAACCAGCTACGGGCCGCTTGGCTAGAAGGCCCGCGATAACGGCAGAGTAAGCCTTCGGTGAGGCTGGTGACTCCTGCTTCGCCAGGATACCCGCCTGCTTGCCACAGCGATCGCGCCTGGGTAATTAGCTCTAGTTCTACCGCTTTTCCTACTAAAGCAAAACTGGCAATCACCGGATGTCCTGCTAGGCCATGCGGACTGTTCACGATCACTGGACTGCCTGGAATCCATTGGGGGTCAATCCATAAGGGTTGGTCTTGCCGCCAAACTTCGGTGCGCGATCGCCAGTTGCCGCTGAGAAATTGTTCGCCCCTAGCGCTGCGGCCTAGGCGGGTGATTTCCCAGCCGATCCAGGTGGCGTTGGGTTCTAGTTCCACTCGGAGATTTTGTTGGTAGTTTGCGCCATCAAACACAATCGTTTCTTGCGGTAGCCATTCACAGCAAGCGCCCTCGGCAATTTGGACTTGAGCCGTTTGTTGCGCGACTAAGCCATTACTTCGATAAACCTTGGTGGCAGCGGCACTGGTGATTAAGGCATGGGCTTGGGGTTGCAGGCGGAGATTTAGGCTGAGGCGATCGTCCCCCACGACACCTCCAGCTGTGTGCAACAGGATGCAATGACAAACCTCTGGCCCTTCCGGATAGAAGGGGCGTTGCAGCTTCAAAGGGGCTTGACTGCGGCTATAGCTGAGATGGGTAGCGCGATCGCGAAAGGCAAATTCTAACTCCAGGCTGCCCTGCCATCCTGCACTCAAATTCAATTGTCCTGGGGCAGCATCAGCAGTCATGAGGGGCCAAATCGAAACGGCTTAGCGAAAATCATACCGCTATCGGCAAGGATGTGGCTGCCTGGGGTAGATCAATCGTCACTTCTGTACCTGCTCCAGGAGTCGAGATGACGTGAATTTGGCCTTGGTGCCGCTCCAAAATTTGATAAGCCACAGTCAAGCCCAGACCTGTACCTTTGCCCACAGGTTTGGTGGTAAAGAAGGGGTCAAATAGCTTCTCTTGGATTTCTGTCGGAATACCAGGGCCATTGTCGCGGATGCTCACCTGTACCTGATTATCGGGACACATTTGCGTCTGAATCACAATTTGCTTGTCTGCGCGAGAGCAGCTTTCCAGCGCATCGATCGCATTGCTCAAGAGATTCATAAAAACTTGGTTGAGCTGTCGGGGATAGCACTCAACTGGCGGTAGCGGGCCGTATTGCTTAATCACTTGAATCGAGCTAAAGTTATGCGCTTCCTCATTCAGGCGATGCTGCAAAATTAGCAAGGTGCTGTCAATGCCTTCGTGAAGATTGGCTGGTTTCATCTCCGCTTCGTCCAGCCGCGAGAAGTTGCGTAAAGACAGAATAATTTGGCGAATGCGATCGGCTCCGGTTTCCATTGAAGTGAGGATCTTGGGCAGATCCGTGGTGATGAAATTAAACTCGATCGCGTCTTTGCGTTGTTGAATTTCTGGATCGTGGCCGTAGCGCTGGGTGTATTGTTGCACCAGATCGAGTAAATCGCGGCTGTAACGGCTGATGTAAGGTAGGTTGCCGTAGATGAAATTGATCGGGTTGTTGATTTCGTGGGCGACTCCTGCCACCAACTGCCCCAAACTAGACATCTTCTCCGTTTGAATTAACTGGGCTTGGGCTTTTTGCAAATTGCGTAACGCGATGCTGAGTTGCTCAGCTTTGGCGGTGACTTCAGTGTTCAACCGCTGCAATTCGTCATGGGCTTGCTGCAATTGTTGATGTTGTTGTCGCACTTCTTCGGTGCGTTCTTGTACTCGTTCTTCTAAAGTTTGCCGCGCCAGTTCCAATTCTTCGGTGCGTTCGGCTACCCGGTGCTCTAGGTCATTAATCAAGGTTTTGAGCGAGCCAGCCATCTCCTGGTAAGAACAGGCGAGTTGGCCGATTTCACCGCCTGCGGTCATGCCTGGAATGGGACTGCTTAAGTCTCCAGCGGCTAGGGTTTGGCTGCGTTCTGCTAGTTGCTTGATCGGTTGGCTGATTTGTTTGGCCAGGAAATGAGCGATCGCAATCGAGAGCAATGTTGCCAGCCCTAAACCACCCCAAAGCAATTGGCTGAGGGCCGTGAGGGCTTGGCTAAAGTAACCAGAAACGATCTGAATTTTGGCGATCGCCACAGGCCGATTGCTCGACATCAGCGGTGCATAAACCGTGTTGAGTCCTGATTGAGGCTCGATGCGATAGACAGATTGACCCTGACGAATTTTGGGCAAAACTTCGGTGCTGAAATGATTGGCTTCCCAAACATCTAGCTTCAGATCGCTATGACTCGCGACGACAGGCTGACCTTGCAGCGAGAAAATCTTCAGCTTGGTGGTTGGTTGAGAATACGTGAGAAATTTCTGTAACCAAGCCGCATCCAGAACTTGCCCCACAATGAGCGTGCCAGGTGAAGCTCCCTTGCCATCACTTTGATAAATAGGCGCGACAGATAGCATCAACACTTGACGTTGAGGGCCTAGCTTTGCAGCAGAATTGCTCTGGGTCTGAGGCGCTACATCAGTCTGAATTAAGTCTTGGGTGGTTTTTCCAGTTTTAACCAAACGACTGATGCGCTCTTGCACCGCAGGCAACTGTAACTCTGCCCCCCGACTGCCTAAAACATCCCCAGCTTGACTTGTAACTTTTACCGCATCTACGTCCGTGGAGAAAACCAATTGATCGCTGACTTCCTTAGTGATCCAAGCTCGGTTGCGCTGTTGTACCGCATCGTACAAGTCAGTCCAGAAGGCATAACCTGCGGATAAATCTTGTAATCCTTTTTCGCTAGCGGCGGTATAACCTCGAAAGGCTTGGACTTGATCATTCAACCGCACTTTCTCTAAATCCTTGAGTGGCTGATGCCCAAATTGCCAAGCAGCACCCACTAGAAAGATGACGGGAACTAGCGAGGCTCCAAAGGTAAACACCAAAATTTTGGGTTGGAGGTGATGCAGTCTCTCCACCCATCTGGATTCAGCTTGTTTGAGTCGAGAAAATAGCAACTTACTTAAATGTGTTGAAGAATACGGCTGACAAACTGTTAATAAAATCCCACGACTCACACCCTGTACCTACAAATTCACCCTGTGGAGCATCTGACCACGTAAGTCCTTGATGTTTCAGAACTTTCCGTCCACACTGTACTCCTACTGATCAGCCCGCAACTCACGAAAAAGGGTGAAAGCTAAGCCAAGCCTAAAGTCAAATCTTGGAATGAGTCAAGGCCAATTCAGTAAGTTGATGGCTTTTAGGATTCGTAGCGAATTTTCAAAATCAAATTAATTGATGACAAAACAAAAGTGACCGAGTTAGCAATAATCACAGGCAAAGACTGGATATAAACACCATAGATCAACCAAAGAAAAACTCCGGTGGAAAACGTAATCAGCATCCATAGCGAAACATCTTTGGCAGATTTAGAGCGCCAAGTTTTGAGCAATTGTGGCAGAAAAGCGGTAGTCGTTAAGGCGGCAGCTACGAGACCCAGCAATGTCACAGCATCCATCGGGCTTTTTCCCTCAAACACATGAATTCTCCCCATGCCTGATCATGCCAGCCTGAGGAGAATCTGCGTCGTCTAGATTGAGGAGCTTAGCTTACACGGCCAAAAATTGTTGAATTACGTCGTTGCTGAGTTCTTGCGTAGAACCAGAAGCGACAATGCCACCTTTTTGCATGGCGTAGTACCAATCGGCTTGGCGGACAAAGTGGAGATGTTGCTCAACTAGCAGCACCGAGATCCCCGTTTCCGCTATGATCCGCCGTACTGCCGCTTCGATTTCCAAAATGATCGAGGGTTGGATGCCTTCAGTGGGTTCATCTAAGACGAGTAAGCGGGGTTTGCCCATCAAGGCACGGGCGATCGCCAGTTGTTGTTGTTGACCGCCGCTTAAATCTCCTCCTTGTCGAGAGAGCATGGTCTTAAGCACTGGAAACAGCTCAAAGATTTCGGCAGGAATTTCTGCTTGCTGCCGAGTTTTGCGATCGCTACAAGCTTCCAGACCCAACAACAAGTTCTCTTTCACGGTCAAGCGAGGAATAATCTCCCGCCCTTGTGGCACATAACCAATACCGAGTCTGGCTCTTTGGTCGGGGGATTTGGAGTTAATCACATTTCCTGCCAAATAAATGTTGCCACTACGTGGTGGCAGCAAACCCATGATAGTCTTGAGCAGGGTGGTTTTGCCCACACCATTGCGCCCAATCAAGCAAACCATCTTGCCCACCGGAACACTAAGATCAACCTGGCGCAGAATGTGGCTCTCGCCGTAGTAGACGTTAAGGCCCGCAACCTGAAGCATGGGAGACGGAGTTGTGGCGATTTCTGGGGCGATCGCGGTGTTAGCTGAATTCATCATGTAGCGCTGATCTCCTCTTTAACCGCTGCAGCAGGCATCTCTGACTGTTGACCTAGATACACTTCAATCACACGCGGATCGCTCTGTACTTCTTCGATGGTGCCTTCGCAGAGCACCGACCCCTCGTGCAGAACGGTGACCTGCCGAGCAATCTGGCGCACAAATTCCATGTCGTGCTCGATCACCAAAATCGAATGACTTTCAGCCAATGCCAACAGTAGATCCCCAATATTGGCAGTTTCTTCGTCGGTCAGACCTGCCACAGGCTCGTCTACCAACAACAAATCGGGAGATTGCGCCACGAGCATGCCAATTTCTAGGCGCTGCTTTTCACCGTGGGAGAGCAACCCCGCCAAGCCATCGGCCTTGGTTGCTAAGCCAATGGTTTCTAGCAACCCGCCAATTCTACGCCGCTCTGCCGTAGAGGCTCGCCCCCACAAAGTCGAGAAGACAGATTTGGCCCGACTGCCCGCGATTGCTAAGTTATCTCGCACCGACAGATTGAGGTAGATGCGGGGAGTTTGGAACTTGCGGCCTACACCGAAACGGGCAATCTGATGCTCCGAGAGCGATCGCAGGTTGCGGCCCTTAAACAGTACTCGCCCTTCAGTGGGTTTGACTTTACCTGTAATGACATCCAGAAAGGTGGTTTTACCTGCACCGTTGGGGCCAATCACCACTCGGAGTTCGCCAGTGTCCATGCTGAAGTTAAGCTGCTTCAGAGCTTTGAAGCCATCAAAGCTAACGGTGAGATTCTCAATTTCCAGAATTTTGCTGTTCATGGAAGGGTTGGGTGGGAGATAGGGAAGGAGGCTGGGGGGTAGGTCTAGATGGATAGCGCCTAATCATGTTTGCTAAGCTTTTGACGTTCTTGCTCAACGTCGGGATCGGTTTCGAGACTGGGATAGGTCATGACAGCGGGGCGGCGGCCTAAGAGCGATCGCAGTTGTTGCATGCCTTGGTGGCGCAACCAACCGACCAAACCGTTGGGCAACACCATCACCACCAGGAGAAACAAAGCTCCTTGGAAAAAGAGCCAAATATCCGGAAAGCGTTCGCTCAATAAGCTTTTGCCGTAGTTAACGAGGAGAGCACCCAGTACAGCACCGACTAGAGAAGCGCGGCCTCCTACGGCAACCCAAATCACCATCTCAATCGAGAAGGCAATATCCATAGCTTTGGGTGAGATGATGCCTGTTTGCAGGGTAAACATAGCTCCCGCCAAACCTGCCAGACCTGCGGAAACTGCAAAAACCAAAACCTTGAACCCGGTGGGATCATAGCCAGAGAAGCGCACCCGGCTCTCGTCATCTCGAATCGCCACCAACAAGTTACCGAAGCGACCTGTAGTGAGCCAACGGCAGAGGGCGTAAGCGGTCACCAATAGGAGAACCGTCAGGACGTAAAAGACAAACTGAGTTTGTGGAGCGCTAACCGTGGCTCCAAACAAAGTGCGGAAGTCTGTGAGGCCGTTGGTGCCATTAATAAACTTCTGCTGGCCGTTGAAGAGATTGAAAAAGATAATCGTGGCAGCTTGGGTGAGGATCGAGAAATAAACCCCCCGGATGCGATTGCGAAACACTAAATATCCCAGTACCGCTGCCAGCAACCCCGGAATCAGCACGATCGCGAATGCTGTAAAGGGAAATGAATAAAAGGGTTGCCAAAACACAGGAAGCTTGGTGACGCCATACAAACTCATGAATTCGGGTAACTGAATGCTGGCATCGGGTGGAATTTGCAACTTTAAGTGCATGGCTAAGGCATAGCCACCTAAAGCAAAAAATACTCCATGCCCCAAGCTCAGCAAGCCTGTGTAGCCCCAGATTAGGTCAATTCCCAAAGCCGCGATCGCCAGCGCTAGAAATCGCCCTAACAAATTCAACCGGAAACCAGTCAGTAAAAGCGGCATCACTAAAATGAGGCCCAGTGCGATCGCGCCCACAATGCCAATTTCCATCAACAGCTTGCGATGCCTGCGCCAATCTATCCTTCGATTCCCAATTGCTGTCTCCACAACCCCAAGCCTCTCACGTCACCCAGCCAAGCTCAATCCAAAATCTAAAATCGGTAATCCAAAATTGCTATGCATCCACCGTTCGTCCCTTCTGCGGAAACAACCCTGCCGGACGCACTTGCAGAAATACCACAATCAATGCGAAGACCATCACCTTCGCCATACTGGTGCTAGAGAAGAAAGTGAAAAAGTCAGCCAACGGGGGCACCGCCGTCAACAAAGGACGAAACGCATCGGAGCCGATCAGATAAGTTAAGGTGCCGATCGCCATTGCCGCCACAATGCTGCCGACCAACTTGCCAACACCACCCACAACGACCACCATGAAAGTATCCACAATGTAATTCTGTCCAGTGTTGGGGCCAACGGAACCAAGTAAGCTCAGGGCACAGCCCGCGACACCTGCCAGCCCAGACCCCAGCGCAAAGGTGAGCGCATCTACCTTCTGAGTGGGGATGCCCAAGCAAGCACTCATGCTGCGGTTTTGCGTTACAGCTCGGATGCGTAGACCCCAAGGCGATCGCTGCAAGAACAGATAAATGGCAACGACGCAGAAAATAGTCAAGGCCACAATAAAGAGACGCACCGAGGAGACTTGAAAGCTCCCCAAAGAGAAGCCACTGCGAAGCCACTTAGGCGCGGTGACATCTACGTTTTGTGCCCCAAACCAAGGTTTAGTTACAGCCAGCTTATAAGTTTGGCTGAGGATATTGCCTGTGACCGCCGCAATGCCAAAAGAGAGCGGTAAAAGTAGCGCGATCGCCCAACCCCGCAGACGGTGCCAATCCGCACGACGAGACAGCAGCCACATTCCACCGAAAAAGAAGAGGCAAAAGAGAGCTAGACCAATCACCAGCACCCAATTCACACTCCGCACAAACTGCTGCAAGATCAGGCTCACGCCCCAGGTAGCCAGCAAAGTTTCTAGAGGACGGCCATATAAATACCGCACCACCCCTCGTTCCAAAATTAGCCCCATTAAAGCCGCGACTAAAAAGGCTAAAGGGAGAGCAAAGAGAATGTAGGTTTCTAGCCAGTCACCCCCCAGGCTCTTGAACACATTCTGAACTACGAAGGTGGTGTAAGCCCCCAACATCATCAATTCCCCGTGGGCCATGTTGATCACACCCATGAGGCCGAACACAATGGCGAGTCCCAGTGCTGCTAGCAACAACACCGAACCGATGCCAATGCCACCCAAAATCCCATCTACCAATCCCGTCAGCAAATCTCTCCCTCCTGCGAGCTGGGATTCTGAAGAAGAACTTGGTTAATTCAGCTCCAGAATCCTTTAGCGAAGTGGCACGTAGTGCTATCTAAAATCTCAATCTCTAGGTGGTCTTGTACTTGCCACCCTTGGCTGGGTCAGACCAATCACAAGCGAAGCCCTTGGTTTCAGCTACATACTGGTTCCAAGGCACAGGAGCTACGGCTTTGTCAGTAGAGGAGACAATCTCAAACAGACCATCGTCCCGCACCTCACCAATCCGCACCACTTTAGACAAGTGATGGTTGGCAGCCAAGCTGACCTGTCCTTGCGGAGCATCAAAGGTTTGGCCGATCGCAGCAGCCCGTACCTTCTCCATGTCATCTGCTGTAGCGGCCTTCTCAACCGCTTGCTTCCAGATGTAAACCATGATGTATGCTGCTTCCATCGGGTCGTTGGTGACGCGATCGCTGCCATACTTGGCTTTGAACGCCTCCACAAACTTCTTGTTGGCAGGAGTGTCCACGGTTTGGAAATAGTTCCAAGCGGCATAATGACCTTTGAGATATTCCGGTCCGATCGCCTTCACTTCTTCTTCCGCAATGCTGACGGACATAGAGGGATATTTGTCTGGTCCCATCCCTGCGCCCTGCAACTGCTTGAAGAAAGCTACGTTACTGTCTCCGTTCAGCGTGTTGTAGATCACGCCACCGTTGGGTAAAGCTTGCTTGATTTTGGCAATAATTGGCGTAACTTCAGTGCTACCTAGCGGCAGGTAGTCTTCCCCGACAACTTTGGCACCTTTGGCTTCTAGCTGGGCCTTGATGATGGTGTTGGCGGTGCGAGGGAAGACATAGTCAGATCCCACCAAGAAAAATTCTTTGCCCTTGTTTTCCAGCAGCCAATCGACCGAGGGTTCAATTTGTTGGTTGGGAGCGGCTCCGGTGTAGAAGATGTTTTTGGAACATTCTTGCCCTTCATACTGCACTGGATACCAGAGCATATGATTCTTCTGCTCAAAGACAGGCAAAACTGCTTTGCGGCTGGCAGAAGTCCAGCAGCCAAAGATAGTCGCGACCTTATCTTGGTCAATTAGTTTAGTTGCTTTCTCAGCGAAGGTAGGCCAGTCAGAAGCACCATCTTCTACAATCGCTTCAATTTGTTTGCCTAAAACACCACCTGCTTGATTAATTTCTGTGATCGCTAATTGTTCAGCATCTACCACGCTCTTTTCACTAATGGCCATGGTGCCGCTTAGCGAATGGAGAATCCCAACCTTGATGGTGTTGCCGCTACCAGCGGCGGCAGGGGATGCTGCTGTCGTAGGGGAAGCACTCTCGCCTGCTTGAGGGGTGGGATTATTGGCGCAAGCTTTTAGCAGAATGCTAGTACCAAAAGTGGCTGAGCCGTAAATCAGAAACTTGCGCCGCCCAAACTGCCTTGCCATGTTGTTATTATTCTCCTCACTCAATCTGCTAACCGGTGTCGGAAGTTACATGATTAAAGTGAGATATTATGGCGGAGCTTCTGAGGCTAATTGTATTAGCTTATACAAAATTCCGATGGCAATAAATGTTCTTAGTCTCAAACCCTAATCTTTGCGTGGGTTAAGTCAAAATAACCCCATGATGGAAAGTTCAAGGCGATCGCCAAACTCTACATACTTCTACATATTCTCTGTAATAAAATTAATCACCTGGTCTAACCCGGTCTGAGTTTTCAGATTGGTGAAAACAAAGGGCTTCTGACCTCGCATTTTTGTGGCGTCTCGCTCCATGACGCCTAGGTCAGCCCCGACGAAGGGAGCCAAATCAATTTTATTAATCACCAATAAATCTGATTTGGTGATTCCTGGTCCTCCCTTGCGAGGAATTTTGTCTCCTGCGGCCACATCAATTACGTAAATGGTGAGATCGACTAATTCAGGGCTGAAGGTAGACGCGAGATTATCGCCCCCGCTTTCCACGAACAGTAAATCTAAGCTCTGGAAGCGTTGTTCCAGTTGAGCGATCGCCGCTAAGTTGATCGAGGCATCTTCGCGAATTGCAGTGTGAGGGCACCCTCCAGTTTCTACCCCAATGATGCGCTCTTGCTCCAATGCCTGATGCTTGACTAAAAACTGCGCATCTTCTTGGGTGTAAATGTCGTTGGTGACTACCGCAATATTGTATTGCTGACGTAGAGCTTTACACAGCGTCTCTACCAAAGCAGTTTTGCCAGAGCCTACTGGACCTGCGATCCCAACCCGTAGTGTACTCATCTGGAATTCTCCTAGCCAGATTAAAATTATATTCTCTAGATAAATTAAATCTTTAGTCTAAGTATTGTCTGTCGTTGCGAATTGTGACTGCACCCAGTCCGAAATGGCTGAAAAACTTCTGAAGAGCATTAAATTTTGCAGCACGAATTATAATCTCAATCCTCCGGCATCAAAAATTTAAGATCAGGGCACATTTATGTGTATGAGAGCAAAATTTGGGCAATGTCGGTAACCGACCAAAACTTTAAGATAAGGTTAATTTGTATATTAGATAACCATATGTATCAGTACCCCATCAAAGTGCTGTTGGTTGAAGATGACGAGGACGACTACGTTCTCACGCGATCGCTCTTCTCAGAAATTGAGGGTGATAAGTTTACCCTGGAATGGGTTCAGACCTATGAAGCGGCGCTGACTTTGATGGGGCAGCATCGGCATAACATTTATTTAATCGACTACCGCTTAGGGCTCCATGATGGCTTGGAGCTGTTGCAGGCAGCGATCGCTCAAGGTTGCTGCGCTCCTATTATCCTGCTCACCGGACAAGGTGATCAAGAAATTGATGTAGCGGCGATGCAAGCTGGTGCGGCGGACTATCTAGTTAAAGGTCGAATTGATGCTGCTTTATTAGAGCGAGCCATTCGTTACGCGATTGAACGGAAGCGCACCCTAGAAGCCCTCCGAGCCAGCGAGTCGCGTCTGGAAGGAATTTTAGCTTCCCTCGAAGATGTAGTTTGGTCGATTTCGGCTACAACCTTTGAGACCATCTATATTAGTCCTGCCGCTGCCGCGCTCTACGGTCGTCCTGTAGCGGAGTTTTACCAAAATCCCCAGCTGTGGCTGGAAGTGGTGCATCCAGAGGATTTGGAGCAGGTCAAAGCCGCATCAGAGCATCTGCTCAAAGTAGGTTTCAAGAATTTAGAGTACCGAATTCTCCAGCCTACAGGCGGAGTGCGATGGATTCATGACCGGGCGCACGTAGTCTACGACGGAGGCAGCCAAGGCGATCGCATTGATGGCATGGCCATTGACATTACCGAGGCAAAGCAAGCCGAAGCCTCCCTCAAGGCAATTGTCCGGGAAAACAGCCAGTTGGCTTCTGCGATCGCCAATATGACGATTGGGGTGGTGATTACGGACCCCAACCTGCCCGAAAACCCAATTATTTTTGCCAATCCCGGATTTGCCAAGATGACGGGCTACACCCCTGAGGAAGTCTTGGGCCGTAATTGTCGGTTCTTGCAAGGCGCTGACACCAATCCAGTTCATGTCGATGAGATGCGGCAGGCGATCGCAACCCATCGATCTATTACGCAGGTGTTGCTGAACTACCGCAAAGATGGCACCCCCTTCTGGAACGAACTCACTATCAACCCCGTGTTTGATGGCGATGGCAAACTGATCAACTTCATTGGCTTGCAAAACGATGTCACTGGCCGCAGGCAAGCCGAAGCAGCATTACGAGAAAGCCAAGAGCGCTACGCCCTAGCAGTTCAAGGAGCTAACGATGGCTTGTGGGATTGGAATCTAAAAACCAATGAAATTTACTTTTCCCCCCGTTGGAAATCGATGTTGGGTCATCAAGAAGATGAAATTGGCAGTTGCCCAGAAGAGTGGCTGCATCGAGTTCATCCCGAGGATATAGAGCGCTTGAAGGCTCAGATCGATCTGCACCTAGAAGGGCTGTCACCCCACTTTGAAAGCGAGCATCGGATGCAGTATCAAGATGGTTCCTATCGTTGGATGCTGAGCCGAGGACTAGCTGTGCGGGATGCCGATGGCAAGATTTCGCGCATGGCGGGGTCTCAAACCGATGTCACCAGTCGCAAGCAAGTCGAAAAACAACTTCTGCATGACGCCTTCCATGATGTCTTGACAGGGCTTCCCAACCGCGCCCTGTTTATGGATCGCTTGGGGCTGTCGATTGAGCGCTCGAAGCGACCAGGCAATAACTTGTTTGCCGTCCTCTTCCTAGATCTAGACCGCTTTAAGGTAATTAATGACAGCTTGGGCCACATGATTGGCGACCAACTGTTGATTTCGATCGCTCGTCGTCTGGAGGCTTGTCTGCGGGGAGGAGATACCGTGGCTCGCTTGGGTGGAGACGAGTTCACCATTCTGCTAGACGATATTAGCGATCTCGATGACGCGACTCGGATTGCCAACCGCATTCATCACGCCCTCCAGTCTCCCTTCAATCTGCAAGGCCAGGAAGTTTTCACCTCGGTCAGTATTGGCATTGCTTTAAGTGAAACCGGGTACGATTGGCCAGAAGATTTGCTGCGAGATGCCGACACTGCCATGTATCGGGCCAAATCTCTGGGCCGCGCCTGCCACAAAGTGTTCGATCGCACCATGCACTTGCGAGCTGTAGAGTTGCTCCATCTAGAAACCGATTTGCGACGGGCGATCGAGCGGCAAGAACTGCGGCTGCATTACCAACCCATTGTCTCCCTCACCACGGGTAGAATTCACGGCTTTGAAGCCTTGATTCGCTGGCAGCATCCAGAGCGCGGTTTAATGTCGCCTGCCGAATTTATTCCGGTAGCCGAAGAAACAGGATTGATCGTTCCGGTGGGGCTTTGGGTGTTGCGTGAAGCTTGTCAGCAAGCGCAAAAGTGGCAAAAACAGTTCTCTACCAGTTTCCCTCTCACCATGAGCGTGAATTTGTCTGGAAAGCAATTTTCGCAGCCCGACTTGATTGGGCAAATTGAGCAGATTTTGCAAGCCACCGCTTTGGATGCGCGGAGCTTGAAGCTGGAAATTACAGAAAGCGTGATGATGGAGAACGCTGAATCTGCCACTAAAATGCTGCTGAGGCTCAAAGCCTTGGGTGTGCAACTACACATTGATGACTTTGGCACTGGCTACTCATCGCTGAGCTATCTACATCGCTTCCCCATTGATCAACTCAAAATCGACCGCTCTTTTGTGAAGCGCCTGGGAGCCGATGATGAAAGTGCCGAAATTGTGCGGGCGATCGTGACCCTGGCGCATAACCTGGGTATCCATGTGACGGCAGAAGGAGTGGAAACCGCCGAACAACTGACGCAACTGCGGGCCTTGGAATGTGAATACGGCCAAGGTTATTTCTTCTTCCAACCCCTCACAGAGGCAGTTGTGGAGAAACTAATTTTGACAGAGCAGCAGTGGTCTGAAAGTTGTGAATGCCTAACTTCGGAGTTGGGACAAAACACCCACCGCGATCCAGCCTTGTGCCGATCGGCAAATTTAGCGTTACCTGGAATCAATCCAGAAGTGCTACGAGTCAACCCAGAAGCAGTGCCAAAGCCCTTTATCTAACACTGTTCCCAATCCTAGCTGCTGCAGCTCAGTCTTCTGAGGGCAACTCGACAATTTCAAACCAATATCGGCCCAGAATTTTCATCACTTCTACCAACGACTCAAAAGTAACAGGCTTAGTAATGTAAGAATTGGCTCCTAAATCATAGGTGCGATAAATATCTTCCTCGGCTTGAGAGGTCGTAAGAACTACAACGGGGATTTGGCGCAGTTCTGGATCAGCTTTAATCTCTTGTAATGCTTCCCGACCATCTTTGCGCGGCATGTTGAGGTCTAGCAAAATTAAACCCGGACGCGGCGACTGAGTTTGGGAGTCAAACTTACCCCGATGATAAAGATAGTCCAATAGTTCCTCTCCGTCTTGAACAAAATGGAGATTATTTGCGAGGCGACATTCTTCTAGAGCTTCACGCGCCAGCATGCGATCGTCTTCATCATCGTCGGCCATCAAGATGGTGATGGGTTTACCGGGGAGATTGCTAGCGCCTTGCTTCATAGAGTTTGTTGAATCGGGATCGTGACAATAAAGGTGGTGCCTTGGCCCAGGCTACTTTTAGCTGTGATACTACCTCGGTGGCGTTCAGCAATTTTGCGACAAATGGCGAGTCCTACCCCGGTACCTTCATAGTCGCTGCGGTTATGCAGTCGCTGAAACACAGTAAAGATGCGATCGAGGTACTTTTCATCAAACCCAATGCCATTATCTGTGACGAAAATTTGACAGAGCCGATTACTAGGAGCCTGAAGCGGGGTTGGTGAGTCGGCAGCCTCTAGGAGCTGAGCTGAAATGCTGACAATCGGACGGCGATCGCTTTGATGAAACTTCAGGGCGTTACTAATCAGATTTTGGAATAATTGCCGCATCTGCAAGGGATCAGCTTCTATCGTCGGTAAATAGTCAGCTTCGATACATCCGCCAACTCGCTGGATCTGCACTTCGATATCAGATAAAACTTCTTGGACGATGGTGCCGAGGTCTACAGGAATGAAGGGCTGGGCTTTAGTCGTCACTCGTGAGAAGGCTAACAAATCGTTGATCAGCGTTTGCATCCGCTGAGCGGCATTTTGCATTCGCTCTAGATAGTCTTTACCTTCGGGAGGCAGAGAATCAGCACATTTCAGCTTCAAGCGATCGCCAAACGCTTGGATTTTGCGGAGCGGCTCTTGGAGGTCATGGGAAGCGACAGAGGCAAAATCTTGCAGCTCTCGGTTGCTTTGCTCCAACTTAGCTACCAGTGTTCCCAGTTCCTTTTCAGCTTTGCGGCGTTCACTAATTTCTTCCGCCAGTTCAGTGTTAATGGCGACGAGTTGCTGGGTACGCTCCTGCACTCGCTGCTCTAGCAGTTCATTGGCGCTTTTGATTTCCCAAAATTTTTGAGTGAGGCTCGCCGCCATCGACTGAAAATTTTGCACCAGCGAATCTAACTCGGTTACAGAGCTACGCGGCCACCGAGTCAACTCACTCTCCAGCAACCTGTAAGGCAAATTGGTTGTAACGTCAGCAAGTTTTGAGAGGGGATTGATTAAGCTCTGACTGATCAAGGTGGCAAAGATTAAGCCTGTTCCGGAAATGAGTAATAAGATGGTCAAATTTTGGGTATGGACTTGCTCAATCCGGTGAACTTGAGGTTTAGCAGGTAGTTCTACAATCAAGGTCCAAGGCAGTTGGAGGGCGATCGGAGTTTCTTGCACAAAGAACGAATTGCTCCACCGCACCATGACTAAAGGACTGCCAAGGACAGGAAACCACTGGTAGGTTCTAGGCCCAATCGCTTGCACTTCTCCTTGCTGCTTCCGATTGAACTGTGGTGTGGCGACTCGACTGGCATCCGTGCTAGCAACCACGCTCTGAGCCGCATCCACTAAAGTCACCTGGAGCCCTTGCTCGGTCACATGCGATCGAATCATGGCACCCACCCCAGTGTCAGCATCAATTTCACCCAAAACAAACCCAGAGAGAACCCCACGCTGCTGAATGGGAGCACAGAGCCAAAGATGAATGCTGCCAGGGGTTTGCTGCTGAGTGCCAAGGGTGAAAAGCTGAGGCTGAGATGTAGCCTGAAGCTGGCTGAGCGACAGCGTGGGGGGCAGAGCAGAATAGGTGGTGTCTACTTGAGCTGTAGCGCTGAGCGTGCTCAGAATCGGTATGCCTGTCCGATCTACTACCGACAAATTAAGAAAGTCAGGGAAAATATCTTGCGTGAGTTCCAAGCTTTGCCGCAAAGCTGGAGTCGTAGCGTCAAGAGGAGTGCGGGCAGCCAGTTGGGCTAGCTGTGTCACCGCGGTGAGGCGCTGGTTGTACCAAGCTCGGACCTCAACCACCAGATTAGTAGAAGCAACGCTTAATTCCACAGCAGATGAGGTTCTGATGTTATCCATGACTTGGCGGCCATCTAGAACCATCAGCATTAGGGTAGGGAAGAAAACGAAGGCAACTAATAAGTTGAGGAGGGTTTGTTGGAGAGAGAGGGTGCTAATGGCTTGGGGGCGACCGACCCAGCGATGAATCGGTAAGTGAGTCAGTATCAAGTTGGCAATTAAGGCATTGAAAATACCATTGGCGGGCTGCTTCAGCAGAATGATGGTGGTTTGAATGGCATCCAACTGTAGGAGGTTGCCGTAAAACAACCAAACCAACGGCATGCCAATCAGTATCCAGAAGAGAGCGTCCAGTAAGACGATGTTTTGTCGCCGTCGATGAAAGAAGATGCCTACAAATAAAGCTTCAGCAGTAAACGTGATGATGGAATAGGGATGGTGCCAAAGGATATAGGTGCAGAGACTAGCCACAAAAGCGGCAACAGTGCCCCAGATGCTGCCATATAGACAAACGACTATCCAAGTGGCAATGCTGCCAAACAAAAAGTCGATATTGAAGAAAAAAGACCACCGCCAATAGTTGCCGAGGTAGCCCGCAATCACCAAAAAGAGGAATCCCAGGATGCCTCGATAACGGATCGCCCATTGTTTCAAATAGGAAAGTTTGTGCAGATCCATAGCTCCTACCTTATCGTCCTACAGAGTTGAGGAGAGTCGGCAGCGTTAGCCCAGCAGACAGCTACATCAGCTCATATCCACTTAGTAATTCCTAATCTTGTTGAATTTGTACCTAGTCTTAGCTAATCGTTACTGGTGATCACAAGGAATTACTGGTTACACAAAGTTGTAACTTGGAAGAACTTCTAGCTGCGAAAGAGACGGCTGTACTGCACTTCATGAGCCATACTGGCGATCGCTAGGCCCCAGCCACAACTGCATAAATCCTCATCCTTCAAGGCTAAAATTTCCCCTGTGGCATTACTCAAACAACTCTGTAGCTCCACTAGAAGTCGCTGGCCCGCCGTTTGTCCTAAGGGAATTAGTTTGACGCCTGCATTCATCAGGTTGGTAACCCAACTGTGGAGATAGCCTAAAATTGCTGCTTCGGGGTCAATCTGCCAACTGGCAGCGGCAATGCCAAAGGCGATCGCGAAATTACAAGGTTCGCCACAGGCCTGAATTACAGGTGCTAAGTCTGGCTGGAGTTCTTGAAGTAAGCGGCCTAAAGAGTAGCCCATCTGCCAGCTTTGTTGGCGCAGCTCTTCTGTTTCTCTGCTGGCTGAGAGCCAAGCGTTCCAATGACGCAGGGCAGGGCGATCGCTTGCTTGGGTGGCATGGTAGGCGTGGAGCATGATTGCTGCTTCGAGTCGAATGGCCCCTACTTGCAATTCCTGTTGTAGCCAGTGTTCTAGACTCAGTTTGTCTTTAATGATGCCTGCCTCTACGAGTGCTTCCAGACCTTCTGAGTAACTGTAGGCTCCTACAGGTAAAGCAGAACTAGCTAGTTGGAGCAAACTCAGTAGTGCTTGAGGTTGCAGACTAATGGGCATGGCTAGGTCCACTGTGCCCATAAGCGCCAACTTCTGGTTGAAAGGCTGCGATTTCTGCGCTTACCTGTAATCCCAGATGCTCCAGCATCGATTGGAGGACTGGATCGGGAGAGAGACGCAGATAATCCGCCGTGATCTCTAAAGCAACATGACGATTTCCTAAGTGGTAGGCTGCTCGCAAAAGCTCTAGAGAAGTCTGCGCTTTCACAGTCAAGACGGGTTCAGGCTTAGCGGCAATCCGCACCAAGACATCCCCAGTTTCGGCTTGCAGCAGATCTCCATGATGTAGCACTGTGCCGCGCGGCAACTGCAATCGCACGCTCTGCCCCGCTTCTGTGGCAAGTTGATAGCGGCTGCGGGCACGCTCCTCGGCGGTGAGGGCTAGGGTGAGATCAACGGCGATCGCAACATCAGCAGATAAACGGTGGGTCAACGTCAGCATGACTCAGAACAGTGTTTCCAGGAGATCAACCTCACTCCTGCTTACTATAAACCGCTAGGTTGATTGCTTTGAGCCGTTGCCCTCATTTTTTCGGGGTGGTACAAAGTCAATCGAGATCCGGTTAATCGACATTCTGACGGATCAAAAAATGCCGCCTCTATGACAGAGAACAGCATTTTAAGTCTCAAATTGATGCAGTTATCAACCAGGTTTATCTTAAGGATTTCTGAAGCAGGTGGAAGGGCTAAATTTTGGCTGGGAGGGGATTGGGACTTCAGGCCAGCCTCGATCCCCTCTCTAAAGATTGTTCATCTTCGGCGCTACATCTAAACCATCAACTGGGTGAACATTTGCCGTTCTGAAGTCATGCAGCAGAGGTGAGTTTTGTTGCTGCTCAAAATTTATCTAGATGGCTTTTGTAGCTCCAATAACTCCGCTTGAACCCGCTTCTCTAGATTTGGATCACTCTGAACATTCACGGTAATGGCGTTGAATTTGTCGATCGTCAGGCCGTTGCTCTCAACAATTTTTTTAGATTTGTTGCAATACTCAACTGCAATTCCGCGAACGTTTTGGGCCAATCCTTGTAAGCTCTTGGGTCTATGACAAGCGATCGCCGGAATGCCGCCAGAGCCGACAAGTTTTTTAATGTCTCTGTAAGAGACCTGGCGCACTTCTTCTACCGCCAACACAGCGCGAGCGTAACTTTTGAGTTCTGCTGCACTGGGTGCCGCTTGAGCCACAGCAGCCGTACTAAACATTTGCTCTGGAGAGCGCTCTGATAAGCTAGGAACCCAGCCAGAAGCAAGGCCAACAGCGGCTAAGAAACCAATCGCGAAGGACTGTGAAACCAGTTGCATCCGAGGCTGTTGCAGTTTAGCAGTCAAGGTACGAAGCATTTGAGGGTGAAATGGCACGAGGGAACGGCAAGAGTTCATCATAATCCGATGTGACAGAACAAAAACTAGAACAATCCCAAATCTATTCTTGTTGAACTATTTTATATAGGCTAAGTTCCAGGTGTGGGATAGACATTTGAGCAATGTTGCCTCCTCACAAACCAGACAATTAAACCCAATGGATGGCATCGCTTAGCGCTGGTAAATTTGACAAAGTTCAACCACTTTAGTTTGTAGAGCGGCGAGCTCTTCTGCGCCTTGCTTAAGGCTCAGTTCTAGTTCCAACAACAGGGGCAATGTTTGCTGGAGTTGCTGAGAGGACAGGCTGCGCACTTCTTGTTGGAGAAAATAAATCCGTTTGGGATTGCTGACTTCGGCGGCTTGAGCGATCGCCCGCTCATCGCGTTCCCCAGCTTCCTGCATCAATTTGACCCACAACCAAGTGCGAAACTGGCCGATCAAAGTCGCTACAACCCGCAGCGCTGGTTCATTGTGACTGAGGAGACCTGCCACGAGTTCCAACGCTTCACCGACTTGGCCTTGGCGGATCGCGGCGGCCAGTTGCAAACTATTTTGGGTATTCACCACGACTAGTCTGGCTACTACCTCTGCTTCTAGGGGTTGAGCGCGATCGCCCGCATAGAGCCGTAATTTTTCTAGTTCACTATAGAGTTGTCGGGAGTTGTTACCGACCGACTCTGCCAAGAGCTCCATGCTGGGCTGCGTTAGCGTCACCCCTACTGTTTGAGCCACTTGGCGGACCTGCTGGAGCAGTTGATCTGTTTTCCAAGGCGGAATTGGCGAGAATTCCTTGATCTCGGCATATTTCTGGAGCAATTTGGTGGACTTGAGTCGTCCGTCTGGTTTGTTGCGGGCTGTCAGCAGCAACACCGAGGCGTCTGGGATGGCGGGTAAAGTGCGCTCTAGCTCTGTTAAAACGGTTTCTGGACATTGCTGCCCTAGGGTAGTGTTTTCGAGCCAAACTAACCGTTTCCCCATCCCAAACGGGGGTGTCATTGCTTGCGTGAGCGCCTGAAGAACGGCATTGCTCTGCTCTGCTGAAATCTTGTCGAAGTTAAAGCTGGTCCAATCTGGATCGAGGGTGCGATCGCGCAGGGTTGTAACAGCTTTTGCGATCGCAAAGTCATCTTCTCCCCAATAGAGGTAAATTGGCATACAGAGCACCTGAACGCGCGAGGCGATCGAGAGTTGGACGATAATTATCAAACTTATGTGAATCGAGTGCTACGGCTACCTCTGCCAGAGACTTATAAATCTCAATTGCAAAATATTCAAGAGTCTCCTAAGTTCCAACTGCAAGAAGTGGGAGGCGAGCGGCAGGCAGTAGCGTTTCCGGGTTACACCATAGTCACCCCACCAGGGGGCGAAGAAACTGAAAATCAGGCTTTCTACGCTAATTTGCAGGCGCTCCAAGCGCAACTCCAGCAGCAGCTTGATCCTAATCTATTCGTGCCTCTACCGCCGGACAGCTTCCACCTCACCGTGGCAGACCTGATTTGGGATCATGCCTATCGTGATGCGGCCAAAAACCCAGAGTTTGAGCAGCAACTCTGCGATCGCATGGCTCAGAGTTTTCAGCAGTACCAGCGGATGCACCCGCAATCCCACCCTGTACGCTTACAAGCGGTGGGCTTAATTGTGATGCCACGAGCGATTGGAGTTGGCTTGGTTCCCAAGGAAGAAGTCGCCTACGAGCAACTACTGCAACTCCGCCGAGCGATCTACCAAAATCCTGGCTTGATGGCTTTAGGAATCGAGCAGCAATATCACTTCACGGCCCATGTGACTCTAGGCTACTTCGGTAGCATTCCGCCTGAGCTAGACCGCGATCGTCTCAGCGAGCAATTCACCCAGTTGAATCAGCAGTGGATCACAGGTGTGCCTCAGGAGATGTGGGCCTACCGCGCCGAACTCCGAAAATTTGATAACATGACACGCTATTATCGAGAACCGGATTGGCCCAGCCTCGAAATTTAGCCTTGTAATTTAGCCCTCTTACTGAGCTACCTATGAATTTGCCCATGCATCCCATCATGCAGCAGAGCTTTGCGGTGATTGACCAGGAAATCGGGGATCACAGCTTTAGCGCGACTGAATATGCGATCGTGCGACGAGTGATTCATAGTACGGCTGACTTCGACTTCAAGCAACTGCTCCGGTTTAGCCCCGGAGCTATTGCGACTGCGATCGCGGCTCTTCAACAGGGCTGCCCGATCATTACTGATGTCGGCATGGTGAAACAGGGTGTCGCCAATATGGTGGCGCAAACCTTCGGCAATCCATTGATCAGTGCGGTGGAGCAAGTGACAGAGGCTCCCCCTGGGAAAACTCGCACAGAAACTGGATTGCTTGAATGTTTGCAGCGGTTTCCCCAGGCGATCGTGGTGATTGGGAATGCCCCCACCGCTTTGCTAGCGCTCTGTCAGCAGCTACAGGCGCATTCAGGTACTGCTGGTTTAGCGCCTGCCTTGGTGATTGGAGCCCCCGTTGGGTTTATTTCTGTGGTGGAGTCGAAAGTAGCGCTAGCCGCCACCCCAATCCCGCAGATTCGTGTGGAGGGCCGCAAAGGTGGTTCTCCGGTTGCAGCAGCGATCTTAAATGCCTTGCTGGTGTTGGCTTGGGAGCAACAGCCTAAACCGCTAGAACCAAGCCACGTTCTGGAAGCGCTAGAACCAAACTGCGATCGCGCCCTCTTGCCGACTCATTCGACTAATCAATCTCATTAATTAACGAGCCAATGACTCCCATCCATGTAGTCGGAATCGGCTTAGATGGAGCCGCTGGTCTCAGTCCTGCCGTTCAGAAAATAGTGGCTGAAGCGACGCTGCTGGTCGGAAGCGATCGCCATTTAAGCTATTTTCCAGAACACTCAGGCGAAAAACTGAAGCTAGGAGATTTCACCCAAGCGATCGCGACAATCCGCCAACATTTAGCAGCAACTGCAACCGCAACGCCTCTTCCTAGAATTGTAGTCTTGGCTTCCGGTGACCCCCTCTTTTTTGGCTTGGGACGGTTGCTGCTAGCCGAACTACCAGCTGAACAATTAACGTTTTATCCGCATCTCAGCTCCGTTCAACTTGCCTTTAATCGCGTCAAAATTCCCTGGCAAGATGCTCGCATTATTAGCGCCCACGGACGTTCCTTAGAGGAGCTAACTCAAGCCATTCAACAAGGCGTAGCCAAAATTGCTGTCTTAACAGACAACACCCATTCACCCGCCACGATCGCCCACCTGCTGCAAAGCCTCGACCTGCCCCAGCGCTATCAAGTTTGGGTGTGTGAGAACTTAGGTAGCCCTGAAGAACGAGTGCAAGCCTGGTCTCCAGAAGCGTTGCGATTGGAAGCCTTTGCTCCCCTGAATGTCGTAATTTTGCTGCGCTCCGGAAGCCATACAGAACCTTTAGACCTCAAAACTTTACCTCTGTTCGGTCTGCCAGATTCAGCATTTATCAGCTTTAGCGATCGCCCCAACCTCATGACCAAGCGTGAGGTGCGGACTTTAGTGCTCGCCGAACTGGCACTCCAACCCGGGCAAGTGATTTGGGATATTGGGGCAGGCACAGGCTCTGTCTCCATTGAGATCGCCCGTCTCATCCCAGATGGTCAAATTTACGCCATCGAAAAAACTGCGATCGGAATTAGCCTAGTGCAACAAAACCGCGATCGCTTTCAGTTAGAAAATATCGCTGTTATTCACGGCCCCGCTCCCGCAGCATTGCATTCACTCCCCGCTCCCGATCGCATCTTTATTGGTGGCAGTGGCGGCAACCTGAGCCAGATTCTGGATGTCTGTGCAGCCCATTTAGCGCCTCAAGGTGTCTTGGTTCTAGCCTTAGCCACCCTGGAGCACTTGACTCAAGCCCTGGCTTGGCTAGAGCAGCAAAACGCCCCAGCTCAACCGCCAGCTTGGCAGCATCATCTAATACAAGTCCAACTCGCGCGGTCAGTCCCCGTCGGTCCTCTCACCCGCTTCGCCCCTCTCAACCCAGTCACCTTAATCACTGTCAGTCGCATTGCTTAGTAGCGGTTGGCAATGAAGCCCCCAGCACCCAACCACCAAAGCCCTACCCCAGTTCCAACCAGAAACAATAGACCCATCACTCCTGCCAGTGGCTGCTGGCCTAACCCAGTCATCCAAGTTGGCCCCTTACCCGTATAAGCGATCGCCTGAGCCGCATCTAAGCTCGCAATGCCCCAAATCCACCCAGCATGTAAGCCACAAGCGAGTCCCAAACTGCCACCATCCACTTGGCGGGCCAGCACCAGCACCATGCCCATGAGCCAAAGTCCGGGTAATTGGGGAATATTCTCAGGCCCTTCCCAAACCAAGTGCAGGACCGCAAAAATGCTACTAGCGATCGCGCCTGCCAGCCAAAGCGAGTAGTCTTGCTGCAATTGATTCAGAAGAAACCCGCGAAAAATTAGTTCTTCAGTCACACTCACCCAAATTCCTAATACCAGCGTTGGTAGCCAGATGCGCCAACTCCAGCTGCTAGTTTTGCCAGCTTCAGAAACAGAATTTTGTCGTGAAATTTGAGAGGATAGCGGCCACTGAATCCAACCTAAAGCTACTTGGAACCCGAACAAAACTGCTAAGCCTAAAACACCTAAAATCAGTCCTAATCCTAAAGAGCCGAAGAAGGGAACCGTTCCAGTTAAGCCATAACCTAAGAAAGGCACTCCTTGAATTCGAGCAAACCCCCAGAGAATTAGAGGGGCAATTAAATAAAGGGGAGCGAGTAAAGGTAATTTTTGTGAAGGAGTAATGGGTTGAGGGGGTTGCCACTTGAGCGCGATCGCTAGCGGAATTCCCAAGGGCAACCAAACCACAACCCAAACGATAAAAAAAACAACTGCCTTAATGATTGCTGATGCTTCTATAAAAGACGAAATCATCAGGTGAGTTGCTTGATCTAACATAACTAGGGGCACGACGAAGAGAAACAATAGAACTTGGGAGTTCAGCGTTAGTGAGGAGCAAGGGCATGACAGGTAAATGTCTCAATCCATCGTTAAAAAGATGTATTTTTTAAGCTCATGAAGCTAACAGATTGGCAGAAATCTTGAATTTAATGACTTGTGCACTACCAATCCTGACGTTTCTCGATCCGCAACCCCAGGTCTGAGTGGCTTCATGTCATTGATTAATTGACACCTCAGACAGGGTTAAGCAGAAATTTACCTGTTAACTCCCGCGATCGCTCTATTAATTGTCTTCATGCCTGAAGCAAACTAGAAGAAGTATTTATTCCTCGTCTAGCTCATCATCATCGACTGCCCTACCACCATTGCGATCGGCATCTACCTGAATCAGATGAATGTGTTTGTAACCAAGTTTGATTTCAAACTCATCACCTGGCTTTAATCCCATTGCCTGGGTGTAAGTTGCACCAATGACAATTTGGCCATTTTTGTGCACACTAACGCGATAGGTCGGTTCTCTACCACGGCCATCCTTCGAACCTTCAGGGCTTAAAGGAATACCCCTAGCAGCCAGAAGTGCATCATAGAAATCAGTCAAATTAACCCGAGTCTGGTCATTTTTTGTGACCGTGTAGTAACCGCAGCGCTTTGCCGTTTCCCGCCGAGGTAAGTGAGAAAGTTCTTTTACTTTTTGCAGTAGCGCTTTGCCCGTCAATGGGGCTGTTGGCGTTTCAGTTTCAGTCATCACTTTGCAAAATATCCTTTGCTCTCTAGGAGGGTAAATAAGAAATGCCAGTGTGTGGCTTTATAAAAAATATATCCTCTAATCTATATGTTTTGACAAGACTTTTACTAATTAGTTTTATCACTAATATTTGGAGGTTCACTTTACAGATTTTTGTGTCAATGCTTAACCTTTGCTCAGCCAAAATTTCCGATGACGAGTATTTTAGAAGATTTTATAATTGGATGCACGATTTCAATGAGCTGTCAACCTGAGAAGTGTTTATACAAGTTATGATCCCGACTCCTGCTTCTCCTCTGGAAAGCTCACTAGTCGCTCTAATTAGCAGGAAAGGACAGTTCGTCACAAACTTCTAAACTATGTTTTCTCAGGAAAATTTCATCTTTGCAATGTCGAATGCACATCGCCTAGAGCAGAAATTGCAAAGGTAAGGGTACTCTACGGATCGTGATGCCGGTAAAGCACTGTTGGGGTCGCCTAGGTTAGAGAAGTTCAGGATTAAACTAGAGTTAGGGCAGGAAAGCTACTCATCAACAAAGTAGTGAACTGCAAGTGACGAAGCAGGCGGAAATCTTCTTGCCCAAACTCTAAATTTCAGTGATTTCTTACTTTACCCTGCAAATTTCAAGGCTTCGGTTTTAAGCATGCAAGTTCTCTTTAAAGTAGACCGACAGAGCCAAAATGCTCCAGCTTGGGTGCAGACTTACACTCTTGATGTTGATCCTGGCATGACAATTCTTGATTGCTTAAATCGCATCAAATGGGAGCAAGACGGTAGTTTAGCTTTTCGGAAAAACTGTCGCAATACAATTTGTGGCAGTTGCTCAATGCGAATTAATGGCCGTTCGGCGTTGGCTTGTAAAGAAAATGTGGGTCATGAATTAGCTCGACTGCAACAAATTGCCAGCACAGCAGCATTAAACTCCCAGCCTGCTGAGAGTTTGCCAGAAATTACGATCGCGCCGATGGGCAACATGCCTGTGGTGAAAGATTTAGTGGTCGATATGCAGAGCTTTTGGAGCAATTTGAAAGCCGTTGATCCCTACGTCAGTACTGCGGCTCGGCAAGTCCCAGAACGGGAGTTTTTGCAAACCCCGGCTGAGCGATCGCGCCTCGACCAAACGGGCAACTGCATTCTCTGTGGCGCTTGTTATTCCGAATGCAATGCCCGCACCGTCAATCCTGATTTTGTCGGCCCTCACGCCTTAGCCAAGGCTTACCGCACCCTGGCAGACTCTCGCGACGATCAAACCGCAGCGCGCCTTGACCAATACAACCAAGGGACGCAAGGGGTATGGGGTTGTACTCGCTGCTTTTTCTGCAACTCGGTCTGCCCGATGGATGTGGCTCCAATGGACCAGATTGGGAACATCAAGCGAGAAATTCTAGCCAACCCTTCTGTAGAAGATAGCCGCCCCATTCGGCACCGCCGCACCTTAGTAGATTTGGTCAAGCAAGGAGGCTGGGTAGATGAGCGCCAATTTGGTCTGCGGGTCGTAACCAACTCCTTCCGGGATCTCCAAGGTTTAGTCACGATGGGGAAACTGGGTTTACGGATGGTGCAACGAGGCAAGTTCCCCTTTACGTTCCACGCTTCTGCTGGGACTCCTCAAGTGCGATCGCTGATTGAGTCAGTGCAAAATTTAGCGGTAGAGTCAAAGCAGTCTAATTCCCAGCCCTAATCTGCTGATTCATCACATTCTTGCTATGAACGAAACAACTTCTACTCCCCCCCAGCCCACTGGCCCCCAAGCCACCCTAGACGCTGACAACCGTTTTGAACCTGCCTTCGGCTGGACCTTCTATGCGGAGCAAATCAACGGGCGATTTGCCATGATCGGCTTTGTCGCCTTACTAATTCTGGAATTCTTTACGCATCAAGATTTTTGGACTTGGTTAGGCTTGCGGTGATCGCGGCTTTCTTGCTTTGGCTGTCCTGAGGAAACGCTTAGGGATGAGCTAACTCCTCACGATTGGTTTTGAGTTGTGAGGTAATCAAAGGAACCTTAGGAGCTAAGAAAAAGCCGATCAGACTAGCGAACAACACCGGGGTCAAGGTACTAACTCCGGTTAATTTTGCCAACAAGATCGCAGTACTGACCGGGGTGCGAGTGACAGCTGCATTCATGCCCGCCATCGTACAAATCATGGCTAAAACTGGATTGACACCTGGAACTAACAAGGCGATCGCTTTGCCAATACAGGTGCCCGCAAAGAAAATAGGGATAATGAAGCCGCCCCGCCAGCCTCCGGTGACTGTAATGCTAATAGCGGCCATTTTGGCGCAGGCTAAGGCTAGAAGGGCTGTTGCAGTGAATTCAGTGGTGATGACGACACTGAGCTCGTGGTGGCCAAAGAAGCGGGTGAGGGGAAACAAAGTGGCGATCGCACCCAGTCCCAAACCTGCAATGGTCGTGCGGACGTAGATCGGTCCTCCTAAGCGGGCAAAGAACTGGTCACACAGCCGAAAAATGGTGATTAGCAGCCATCCTGCTACTGCGCCAACAGCGCCATACAAAATGGCTAAAGCAAAATCGTCAATTTGGTCCAGGTTGTACTGGGGAAACTCCCAAGTTGGGGCCAAGCCTAAATGGGTGATCCCGGCGAACACAATGTAGCTAGCGCAACTAGCCACGATCGCTGGTAAAACCGCTTCGTAATACTCCGCTACGTGCTGATGGTGCAAGATTTCTAGGGCAAACATGGCACCACCCAAAGGCGCACCGAATAAAGCAGTAAAGCCAGAGGCCATGCCAACTAAGCTCATGGTGCGGAGGTTTTCGCCTTGTAGCTGCCAGCGATCGCCCAGCCACGTCCCGACTGACCCAGTTACTTGCACTAGCGGAGCCTCTGGACCCGCACTCCCCCCGCTGGCAATGCTTAAGAGAGAAGACAAAATCATGGCAGGATTACGGCGCATATCCAGGCGTCCGCCTTGAAAGTGAATATTGTCCACAATCACAGCAATTTCACCTGGATTGCCTAGCCAGTAAATCACCAAACCAATTAGCAAACCCGCCAGAGGCATGATGAACAGAAGCACGGGACCTGTGAAGACCTCTAGGGCATGGGTCAGGAGTTCTAAAACATTCCAGTAGAGTGCCGCAAAGAGGCCCCCAGCCGCACCCACTGTCATCCATAGCAGTACCCAGCGAGACATTGTCAGGGGGTTGCGCTCACTCAGTTGAGCCAGCCAAGGTACTGCCCAATATGGCTTGATTGTCCCTGTCGATCGCCGCTGAAATGGCACCGCTGCTTCCTCCTGAAGAAACGCTTAAAAATGTTCAGTAGTAACCAAAATAGCGTGAAGCGGGAGCAGTATGGTGACGGCTCCCGCTTCAGGGCTGGTTGATTAGATTTAATTCAGGAATGGAGGACCCTGTCGCTTAATCGAAGTTGGAGGAGTTATCTCCCTCATCATCTGGGAAGTTAATGGGTTGGTAATCTACATAATCGCTCGGCTCCGCATCTACGTTCGAGCGTCTTGAAGCACCCGAGTTTTGCGGAGGACGAGGTCTACGAGTTTTTGGCCCTCCATTGGTATCCCGATTGGCAGGACGGGAGGAGCCGTTGCTGTTGGGGCGCGTTGGCCTTCTAGCAGGGCGATCGTCCAAATCTACTGAAGTGTCTGAAATGTCGCTGTCCTCAACGGGTCGGCTTTCTGGACGAGGGCGAGGTCTTCGGGAACGCTCTCCGGGTCCTAGCCTCTCATCTCGGCTTGGACGAATGGGTTGACGACGAGGCAGATCCTCTTCGTACTCATCTTCACGGGTCGCATAGCTGTCTCTAGAGCCGCGAATGCGCCGCCGATTGGCCCACTCTTCGTCGAATTGCGTTACGTCATCCAACTCAGCTTGATACACCCGACTCACGGGGCGCTCGTCATCCACAATCGGAGTACTGCGTTTCGCTTGCTCAGTCGCAACACCCCGTAACCGAATGCTCTCTACAGCAAAGAAAATGGTTGTCCCAGCTAATAGAAACTGACCAAATTGTAGAATCGGGTCTTGTCGCCAGCCCTGGAAAAAGAGAATACCACCGCAAAGGAGCCCCACGGCGGCAAAGAAAATATCATGATCGCGGGCTAGACCTGGACGTACTGAGCGCAGAAAATAAAGCGCTGCTCCAGCGATAGCAAGAGCAATGCCCACCATGCTGCTCCAGCTAAGTCCGACGTTTACCATTGCCTTTCTCCTAAGTCAGTCCTATGTTAGCGAGTCTTGCTAAAAACCTCCGCCCTATGCTAGGTAAGCTGATTTTGGCTTGCCAGCGATCGCTGAGGGCTAACACTCGTAGGGTAGCGAACTTGTCTTGATTCTAGATTGGGTGCGATGTCGCACTAGGTTGCACTAGTTATCTCTAAGGTAATCCATAGCTGAGCATAAAAAAACCTCAGTCTGTTAGCGTCAGACAACTTAAAGTTGCCTCTAACAGGGCTGAGGTTGAAATAGGCTAGCTTGAACTGCTGAAGCAGTGTGAGGGAAAG
This sequence comes from Trichocoleus desertorum AS-A10, assembly GCF_039962155.1. Taxonomy (NCBI): domain Bacteria; kingdom Bacillati; phylum Cyanobacteriota; class Cyanophyceae; order Leptolyngbyales; family Trichocoleusaceae; genus Trichocoleus; species Trichocoleus desertorum. Next base: position 36,282 of record NZ_JAMPKN010000019.1, read on the forward strand.
TTTCAAAAAATGCTTGAAATCTTAGCTTTACAAATGAGTTCAGCCAACTAAGAGCGCTGAATTTTATCTTTCTGGCTGATGACGATCAGCCCTACGGTCGCGGGAATGACTACGATGGCAGCACCCCAAACCAGGCTCCATAAGAAATTAGCGAGTGAAGGAGTCATAGAGAGTCCTCGTCCTTGATTACAACCATGAGTTAGTTTTCATAATTGTAATGGTTTGTCATACCTTAGAGAAGTCACGCGCCGCTTTTGGCACTTTGCTCTTAGCAGTTTAAGCACGTGCCTAGAAGCAATTGGATCAGCTAAAAGCACTCTGGTAGAGGCGATCGCTGCCTCAGACGGGCTCACCTACAGGTAGAATTAAGGAGTGAATTTAGTTACAAAGCTTAAAAATCCTCTACTCAACTCCGCGCTTATGACTTCTGCTGCACTTGCCACCTGGACGCTTGGCCCCTTATTGGGGTTAATGATCTTTTTATTTATCTTTCGGATTGTTCTAACTTGGTATCCCCAAGTTAATTTGAATCAGTTTCCCTTCAATGTAGTGGCTTGGCCCACCGAGCCTTTCTTGTTGCCTTTGAGAAAGCTTGTACCCCCAATTGGGGGAGTAGATATTACCCCGATTATTTGGGTGGGAATTTTTAGCTTGCTGCGCGAAATCCTGCTAGGCCAACAAGGACTCGTCACCATGATGTTGCACTAGTTAGGTTTCTAGAGCTTTGGTTTCGCCAGATAAATGTTGGTTTGGTACGCCAGTTGGACCAGTCCGTGAGCATCAGCCCAGTGCTCATGTAGCTGTTTCAAGTTAGAAAGTAATTGCTCTTTTGCCTCTCCGGAGCTAGGAGCGTAGGATACACTTTGCGCCCGACCCAACAACCCTGCTAAGTCCAAACTTTGTTGGTAGGGCAAGGTGTGGTGCTGGATATGGGTGAAGTATGGACTGGTCAGTAGCGGCTCAACAGTTCCTAGTTTGGCTTCGGCTGGATGGTGATTTGAGGCTTCCCGCATCAAACGGCTGTATGCTCCCGTAAATTCATCTGAGCGGTCGCGCTCATTCCACACCAAAGCCAGCCGTCCTGCAAGCTTGAGAATCCGGTGGAACTCGGCTAAGCTCTGCTCTGGTTGCAACCAATGGAAGGATTGGAAGCAGGTGACGAGATCCACTGTAGCGCTAGGTAAGTTGCTTTGTTCAGCCGTAGCCGTCCGAAACTCAACTAAAGCATGGGGAGTTGCAGCCTGTTGCATGTCAGCATTGGGTTCAATGGCGAATACATGCACGCCATGCTCTGCTAACAAGCGAGAGGAAATCCCTGTGCCTGCTCCCATATCGACTGCTACTAGTTGGGACGGCTCTTCCAGTCCTTGTAAAAGTAGGGCGATCGCTGCTTCGGGATAGCTCGGTCGATACTTGGCATAGTCAACCGCCCTGTCCGAGAAACGGCTTAAGGGCTTGAGTGTATGGAGCGGGGTGTCCATTACTTCGAGTTTTGCATTACATCAAGCACAAAGTTGGTGTAAACCTCGCCTCGGTTGAACTCTGGGGTTTCCAAAATTCGCTGATGGAAGCCGATGGTAGTGGGTAGGCCTGTCACAGCGCATTCCCGTAATGCCCGTTTCATGCGTCTAATGGCAGAGGGGCGATCGGGTGCCCAAACAATCAACTTGCCAATCAAGGAGTCGTAGTAGGGCGGAATGTCATAGTCTGTATACACATGCGAATCCATCCGCACTCCGGGACCTCCTGGTGGCAAGTAACCACTGATGCGACCTGGACTGGGCCGGAAGTTAAAGTCTGGATCTTCTGCGTTTACCCGACATTCGATCGCATGACCTTTGAGTACCACCTGCTCTTGGGTCAGTCTGAGTTTTTCCCCCTGAGCGATGCGAATTTGCTCCGCAATCAAATCGAGTCCAGTAATCATCTCTGTAACTGGATGCTCTACCTGAATGCGGGTATTCATTTCCATGAAGTAGAAATTCCCCGTTTGGTCTAGGAGAAATTCAACCGTACCCGCTCCCACGTAATTAATCGATTGAGCTACCCGAACCGCTGCCGCTCCCATCTTCTCGCGGAGTTCTTGGCTTAGGGCGGGACTTGGCGCTTCTTCTAACAGCTTTTGGTGGCGGCGCTGAATGGAACAGTCGCGCTCGCCTAAATGGATGACATTGCCGTAACTATCAGCCAAAATTTGAAATTCAATATGGCGGGGTCGCTCAATAAATTTCTCTAGATAAACTCCACCGTTACCGAAGGCTGCCTCAGCTTCACCTTGAGCGGCCATGAACAGTTTGTTCAGCTCGCTTTCCTCAGGGACTAGTCGCATCCCCCGACCGCCACCCCCCGCAGTGGCCTTGATCATGACGGGATAGCCAATTTTGCGAGCGATCGCTAAGGCTTCTTGGTCATCTGTCAGCAGCCCATCGCTACCTGGAACCGTAGGCACACCAGCGCGCTGAGCGGTCTCCTTGGCAGTAGATTTGTCGCCCATCAAACGAATCGCCTCGGGCGAAGGCCCAATGAAGGCAATTTGGTGATCCGCGCAGATCTCAGCAAAGCGGGCGTTCTCTGCTAAAAAGCCATAGCCTGGGTGGATGGCGGTAGCATTTCGAGTCAAAGCTGCCGCAATAATATTGGGGATGTTTAGGTAACTTTTGCCACTGGGTGGTTCGCCAATGCAAACAGCTTCATCTGCTAACTGCACATGGAGCGCATGGCGATCAACCGTAGAGTGAACCGCAACTGTCGCAATCCCCATTTCTTCACAAGTTCGGAGAATGCGGAGGGCGATTTCCCCTCGATTTGCAATCAGAATTTTTGAAAAAAGCATCTTCCAGCTTTAAGGTCAATAAATGAGTAAAATAAAGCTTTCTGAGGCGCTCTGGAAGACACCTTGACGGCGAAACCAAACCTAGGAACTTACACGAAAACCTCAGACCGGAAACTGATCGTATCACGCTGGGGTAGCTTAACTAAAGCGAAGTGCGACTAGAACTTCAGGATAGAGTTGCATTTCCTTCATCTGCACTGGGTTGCGATCGCCTCTGAAGAAAATATTTCAGAGTTCTCCAATAATTTTGATCCAAAAGCAAGTTTATGAGCTATTCTAGGTAACCGGAGGAAATCAAGGGCATTCGCACCTTGGCAGCCTCTAAAACCACGCGGATGTGGTGGAATTGGTAGACACGCACGCTTGAGGGGCGTGTGGCTCACGCCTTGCGAGTTCGAGTCTCGCCATCCGCATACTTAATCATTCTGTGTTTTGGAGTTTCAGCTCTCTATTTCTCGATTCTTTGCCTCCTAAGCATTTCCTGTTTATGATCGAGGGAAGAATGAAAAGATTTGTAAAGAGCTTTGACTTCCACTATTAAACCTAACAAAAGCGTTACTCTACCAGCGCCCTGGTATGCTCTAGATCCTCTTTGGCAGGATGAGGGCGTGGGCATTCAACAAGGATTGCCGCATGCTCAGTTAGCTCCTGCTTGGCAGATGCTTTTGTTGGGAGACGGTTCTCCGACCAAACATCTACAGTTGCTAACGGGTGAGCCTACTGAAGTAGATGTGATTGACATGTCCTTGATTGGTATGGACTCGGATGGAGCGCCCGCTCAAATCCAACTGATTCCAGGACCTCGTTTAAGGCGACAAGTTTGGTTGCGCACATCTTCCGGGCAAAGACTGGCCTATGCGGCTTCTTGGTGGGAGGCGAGCCATGTAGACGAGTATCTGCAAAATCGCTCACTGCCGATTTGGGCGAGTTTGGCCCGCTTACGCACTGAGTTATATCGGGATGTGCAAGGAGTTTATTACGGTCATTCTGCAGTTTTAGAGGCTGCGTTTGAGCAAACGGGGCCTTTTTGGGGACGTCACTATTTGTTCTGGCATCATGGGCAGCCGCTAACGCTGATCTATGAGGTGTTTTCGCCTTATTTACAGCGCTATTTGGGAGCTATGAAGCTGGGCTAACTCCGCCCGGTGGCCTTGATTTTCTTGGTTACTGAGGGACGGATAACCGCCCGAAATGTAGGGTTACCCTGCGTCTGCTCGGCAAGGAATGGGAACTCTGGGGGTTGAGTTTAGAACTAGTCCGCGTTCACAGCAATTCCCTCTCCAGTACTTGCCACCATGACTCAAATGCCCCTCCAGTGCCACAGCCTGCCAGAACAGGTTGATTCTCTGCTGCAACTGTTGCATCACGAACCGTCGTTACGTGCCCAGCAAGATATCACCGTCATTCAATCGTCCCTGAAAAAAGCGATCGCCCCTAAATTTGAGATCGTGTTTGCGGGGGCGTTTAGTGCTGGGAAGTCGATGTTGATCAACGCCCTGCTAGAACGCGAGTTGCTCTACAGCGCTGAAGGCCACGCCACCGGAACCGAGTGCTATGTCGAATATGCCGAGCCAGAGCGAGAGCGAGTCGTGCTCACGTTCCTCAGTGAAGCTGAGATTCGCGAACAGGCAAACGCGCTGTGTCAGAAGTTAGGTTTATCGGCAAGAGACAATATCGATCAGCCAGAAGTGGTCGGTTTACTGCACCAAGGCTGTCAGGCGATCATTCAGCAGGAAGGTGGTGAAAGTAAATCTGAGCGAGCTAAGCAAGCCAAAGCGCTGATTTTGCTACTGGAAGGGTTTGCGGCTAACCGCGATCGCCTGCACCCCACTAACCACGCGACTTACTCAATGGAGCAGTTCAACTTCTCCAGCCTCAAGGAAGCCGCCAGTTTTGCTCGCCGGGGTAGCAATAGCTCGGTTCTGAGGCGGATCGAATACTACTGCCATCACCCCCTGTTGCAAGATGGCAACGTGCTGGTAGACATGCCTGGAATTGATGCTCCGGTGAAAAAAGATGCCGAGCTGACTTACCGCAAAATTGAAGACTCCGATACGTCAGCCGTGGTTTGTGTCCTAAAACCTGCGGCGGCGGGCGACATGACCACCGAAGAAACCGAACTCTTAGAGAAGATGCGGAGCAACATTGGCATTCGCGATCGCGTTTTCTATGTGTTCAACCGCATTGATGAAACTTGGTACAACAGCCAACTGCGACAACGGCTGGATGATTTGGTGTATGCCCAATTCCAAGATTCCAGCAGAGTCTACAAAACCAGCGGTTTGCTGGGCTTTTATGGCAGCCAGATTAAGCCGACCAGAGTAGGCGATCGCTTTGGCCTTGATTCTGTCTTTGCGGAGAGCATCAAAGGCTTGGATGGACAGGAAGAAACGCCGCAGTTTGTGAACGAGTTCAACCGCTATTGCGCCAACTCTGGCAAGCTGGCCTCTAGCCGCTTCCGGATTTCGGTCAACAGCTACGAAACGCCCAACGAGAACTATGTGCGAATTCTGCAAGAGTCGGGTGCGCCTCTAGTTGAGCAGTTGATTCAAGACAGCGGCATTGAGGAATTCCGCACAGCGATCACCCGCTACTTGACTGAAGAAAAGCGACCCCAACTGTTCGCGAACCTAGCCGATGATCTGCAACCACTCTGCATCAATCTCCGCAATCACTATCTCGCAGCTCGGTGGGAGCTAGACAGCCAGCCCCGCGCGATCGATGCGATGAAAGCCCGTGAACTGGAGCATCTGGGGCATGAGCTGAAGCAAATTGGAGCTGATTTTTCTCAAGCGATCGCCCAGGAAGTGAATGCGATCGCCGGAGATGTGACCAACGCCACATTTGAGGCAGCGTTCATTAAGCTGAAAGCTCGGATGGTTAGTCGCTTAGATGAGTTGCTGAATACGTTCTCGGTGGCGGATGCTTACAGTCGCGCCACGCTCAGCCATCCTCGCAATGCCACAGCTCCTCTAATGGCAATTTTGGTGGAGGCGTTCTATTACTTGGCGAATGAGCTAGAAACCGTTTTAGTCGAGGCTTCGCAAGCGGTGGTTGTGGCCTTTTCCCAATACTTGACGGAGCAGGTTCGCAAGTCAGACTACTACCGCAAGCTCTACCGCTTGTTGGGCAATGATGGCGGCATTGAGCAGCAACTGAAGCACCTGGAAGCCCAAGTAAGACACGCGATCGCCAACCAAGCTCGGATTGAGTGCGATCGCTATGTGCGCGAAACACCGCAGTTCTTTGGTGATTCGCCTTTCTTTTTCCAACTGCGGCAAACGTTGCAGCAAACTTCGCAAGGGTATGACTGCGAGAGTATGGCTGAGGCGGAACCTGCAATTCGCCAATTGCTGAAGCTGGATTTTGAACCGAAAGTGTCAGCCACAATTCGCCGCAATTTCCGCCAAACGCTCAACCAAACGCTGAAAACTCACCTGTTGCCAATGGCGGAGCAACAAGCGGATGCGATTTTCCAGCAATATGACCATGCGCGTGCTTATTTGGAGCAAACGCTGGAGAAGGAAGCGGAAGAAAAAATTCTCCGCAATCAACGTCTATTAACAGAAGTTGATCACAATATTGCTACCTATAACCAAGCAGTTGAAGCGATTAATAGCTGCTTACAAGCCATGCAATTACGCGATCGCCAACTTCCCCTCATCTCTACTCCTGACTTCGATCAAACGGTTCCTGCTGCTTACAACTCAGAAACTTTTGGTTTCGGTTCAAGTAATGGGACTCAAACTAGTGTGACTGAGACCAACGCTAATTTGGCCTAAGTGTAGAAGGCCCCACTAGCCCCCCAAATTTGGGGGGGGACTGGATTCTTAACTTTCTCAAAGGAAAAACTAGATTCTTAGCTTCCCCCAGAATTGGGGAATTGAGGGGGCCAGTGCAGAGTCTCTAAAAGTACAGTCAAGACCACTTAAAGCAACATCCGACACCCGTCTCCAAGAACTTTAGGAGTTAAGAGCTACATGGAAAACCAAGATTTTCTATCTGAGTTTGGTAATGAAGATGTGATTGCATTTGGTTCTGTTTTGCATAAAACAGGTAAATTCAAAAATGTCGTAAAAAACACATTCGTGGATCGAAATTGGGTGCCAATAAAATTTAATACCAATCTAGGAGTTTCTTCAGAAAAGTGGCTTGAAGAAGGTGTATCTTGCGAAATTTTGAGGCTTGGCGATAAATTTTGGCAGAAGGGAAAAATCAAAATCAGAGTCAGTGTAGAATTCTGCCCCGATGAGCCTGAAATAACAGAATCACCACTCGATGATATTCGGCAAGCGATCGCAGAACATTAATAGACAAATTCAGAATATGAGTAACTGGTACGACCTAAAAACCTTTGACAGCAAAGATATTGTTTCTTTTGAATCTCAAATCTTCAAAACAGAGAAACTTATTGAAGCCGTCAACAAGTCTTTCAATTCAAGTAATACAGGCTATTATCTAAGCGAAACTCTGGGACAACAAAAAATCCCCATCAATGTCCGAAGCTTTAGCCAGTCTTATCAAGAGGAATGCAATGAATGGTGGTTTAGTGAAGGGGGAGATTGCGAAGTTCTCAGACCTGGCCCTCAAGGTTGGCAAAAGGGGAAAATCAGAATCAAGTTGAAAGTCGATGTGGAGTTTTGTCTTGATGAACCTGAAAGTGATCAAGCAGAATCACCACTTGATGATATTCGTCAAATGATTAACGAATAGCTCCTACCATGTGAGCAATATATATTCGACAAAACGTCCCCTTCAACTTGTCACTACTTTTTAGAATCGAAGTTCCATGAACAATAACTTTCAAGAACTAAATGTCCAATCCCTTGATAAAGATGCAGCATTAGCTTTTTCTAAATCAATGTTTAAAGTGGGGGAGTTTTCAACAAAAGTCAAAGAGGCTTTTCATCCTCATGGACATAATGTCTTAGTTAACACCTTAGCTTCACGCGGAGGAATACCATCCGATGATAAAGCCTGGTTTGAGCAGGGAATCAGTTGTGAGATTTTAAGACCTGATGCTAAAGGATGGCACAAAGGAAAAATTAGAATCAGAATAGCAGTCGAGTTTTGTCCTGATGAATTAGAAGAGGCAATTGAAAACGTTGATCTATTGAATGGCAAGGCAGAATCACCCCTAGATGATATTGCCAGACGCAATCTCACCAATTTACATAAACGAATCTAGGAACAGAAAAGAATGAATGATCAATTTCAAGTCTTATTTGATGCCGAAGTAATTTCTGTAAAGGAATCCGACCAAATAGTAGTCTCACATACAACTTTCAAGACTGGTGAATTTCTAGAGCTTTTGAAACGGAATCACCTATACTCTGACAAGGCTAAAGAGTGGCTGGGCAAAGGCGTTAGTTGTGAGGTTTTAAGCCCTTCTAAGGGTTGGCGCAGGGGAAAGGTCAAGATAGCTTTGATTTTTTGTCCAGATGAACCAGATTCACCGCTTGATGATATTCGTCAACAAATCTCAGAAGAAGGCGATCGCGATTAAGTTATGGAAAATAGCGAGAACAATAAATTTCAAGCCTTGAAATATGATGAAGTTCTTTCTATTTATTCTGAGGACATTTCAGACTATTTAGAATTACCGCGTACTCTCAGAGCGATTGAATTTATCGAAGCGATCGCCGAAAAATCTTTACCTTCCGATCAAGCAATTAGTGTCTTTGCTGAAGGCATGGAATGTGAAGCCCTCAAGTTTGATGGACAGGGTTGGCGTAAAGGCAAAATCAGAGTCAGCCTAGAATTTCTTCCTGATGAAATAAAGTCACCCCTGGATGATGTTCGTCAGGCGATTCCTAACGATGTTTGGCAGGACCATTCGTGAGCAACAAGCCGTAAGCACAACATCATGAGCAAAACTCCTCGCATTCGGATTCCGCCAGAAGTCCGGAAATATGTGTTTGAGCGCGATCGCTATCAATGCCGAAGCTGTGGGCAGACTCAATTAGAGGTGCATCTCAGTATTGACCACATTATTCCACTGGCGCGAGGCGGGTCTAACGACATTAGTAACCTGCAAACGCTCTGTCTGCCTTGCAATCATCAGAAACAGCATTATCTCGATCCGCGATTCCAGCGCCACTTCAACCTCTAGATACTCCAGCAGAGACAGCCATGATCCAACCTCAATCTTCTCTAGTGGTACCGATGCTAGCTCCTGAGGCAATCGAGTGCCTAGAAGGAGAGTTGGTGGCTGAAACCGAGGAGTTTGACCCCGCATTTGACTTTGCCGCGATCGCCAAAACAGTTTTGAAGTTGAGCGAGCCAACCGCCATTGAGGGCAACTCGCAGCCACTAGTTTTAGCTCAGCCAGTTGCTCAGCCCGTTGTAGAAGCGATGCAGCAATTGGTGGCAATTGTAGCCAAGTTGCGATCGCCCCAGAGTGGTTGGCCGAGCGACTTAGAAGCAACCATCGAAAACTTAATTCCTTACGTCACAGAAGAAGCCTACGAAGTTCTGGAAGCGCTACAAACCAGCTCTCTAGGTTCATCTTCTGGGTTAGTCGCACCCGCTGCAACTGCGACCCTACCAGACTATTTCTTGATTGAAGACTTAATTCCTCAGTGGCTTTGGTACATCGCCAAAAGCTCCTATGACTTAATGCGCTTGCTTTGTGGCGTTGAGGCAAAAGTGTTTCAGCCTGGACAAGGTTGGCAAACGGGAGCTTTACGTCTTGTGGCCTTGCTAACGCTGAAGTTACCCCATGAAGAATGGGCGTTAGATTTAGCCACCAATCAGCCACCTGCCAACAACCTGACTCATCAAGCCCTGATTCAGACTGAGGGCGAAAATTTCTGCAATCAACCCACTGGGGCACAGCGCTTTACCCAGCAGTTGCTCCAGCAAATGCAGACCGTGACGCCAGAAATGCAGCGTTTTACTGAGCCTACCGCAGTCGATTGCCTCCAACCCGGACAAGCTTGGCAGTCTGGCACTGTACAGTTACAGTTTGCGTTTGAATTTACCGAAGGCACAACCCTCACTGATCTCACAGCCCCCAACGGGATATCAGCTTTTGGGACAGCCTTAAAAGGCAAGCTAACTGAGCCAGCGATCGCGCAAGCCTACTTCCAAACTCAGCTACAACCCCTTAGTGTGGCGATCGCTCATGCAACTGCTGCGCCTGAAGCCGATCCAGCCTCTACTGATCTCTCTGCTGTGCTGCTATCGAGTGTTGTGGCAACTGCTGAGGCGATCGCCAAGATGATACCCAATGCTACTGAGCTAGCACCGGATGGGCCGCTTCAGCCAGAAATTTGTGTGGATGGCTGGCTCCCTCAATTGCTTTGGCAGCTCACCAGCAGTTCTTATCAAACCATGCACCTTGTAGGCGGCGTACCAGCGGAGGTACTGCAACCTGATGAGCCTTGGCTGACAGGAACTTTGCGGTTGTTTGCCGTACTCGAAATTAGCGCTCCTCACTTAAACTGGCTATTCGATTTGTCAACTGGACAAGTACTCAAAGCCCTTCCCAATGCTTTGGCGGCCCAAACCTTACTTCGAGTCAATTCCAGCGCAGGTAGAAAAGACTTGCAACGCGCAGCCACATTCCTCACCCAACTACTTCAGCCGATTGAGGTTAATACACCCCTCCTTCAACAACTCCTTCAAGGCACTCCCATCGCCCTACAACCACCCGTGAGCGATGATTGGTCCGTCGGACACCTGCAACTCAAAATTGGTTTTGAGTTGATTTCAGATTCCGTCACCTAGGGGCTTAAAGTGGATAAATAGAGCAGGAAAATGCCGCCTTTGTTCACCACGTCCTGCCTGAAGTAACCTGGCTGCTTCAAGCTCGCCTAGATGCCGATGTACACCTATGCTTTCCTCAATACACCCACAAGTGCCATCGAACTACCATCTGGAATTGTGAGTGCTTTGGAGCTAGTGACTTGCGATCGTCTCTCTGCCCTAATCGAACCTGAGTTGTCTTTTGAAACGCTACAAGATCATGACGCTCAGCTAGTCCAAGCAGTATTGACACACGATCGCGTGATTCGAGAATTGTTTGAGCAGACCGCTTTACTGCCCCTGCGGTTTGGCACTCGGTTTTTATCAACTGAAGGGTTGCTAGCTCATTTACAAACCCACAGTCAGGAATATCTGGAGAAGTTAGCCAGGGTGACTGGGAAAGCCGAATACACCCTGAAGTTAACCCCCTTAGTTTTAGAGATCGAAGCCACCTTGCCCACAGAGGCTCAGGGACGAGAATATTTTTTAGCCAAAAAACGCCGTTTCCAAAGTCAGTACGAGCAGCAACAGCAACAGACCGCTGAGTGGCAAACTTTAGTGCAAGCGATCGCCCAAATCTATCCGGGTCCAGTCTTGGGTGAAGCTCAAGATGGCAGCCAACGAGTGTATCTGTTGGTAAGCGCTCAGGAAGGCCCCCAACTTTACGAACACTTGCAAATCTGGCAAATTCAATGCCCTCATTGGGAGCTGACTCTCAGTGAAGCACTCCCTCCCTATCATTTTGTCTAGCTTGAGCTTTAGAACAATAACTCAGCCGCACCTTGAATCCGAGCGAGGGGACTAACTGAGCGGGGCAAGACTGGCAGATGAATCATGGTGTGTTGAGGCAAGGCATCAGCAGTCAGTTGGAGTTCTGGTGCAAAGCGGTTGTGCACCACGTAGCGTTGAGGCACCCCCATCTTCGTCAAGGACTGAGCTAAACGCTGGCCCTCCGCCACAATGGCCGATTGTGCTTGTAACACCAAAATAAACTCGGTGTATTTCGGGTCTTGAAGCCGTTTTTGCGCTTGCATCACTCGTTGCCGTAGCGATCGCAGACGACCCATAAACTCAGTTCGCCCTAACACATCCTGATATTTAATCCACAGCTTAAAAATCCAGGCAAGCCAATCTCCGAGAGCGGTAGGCATTTCTAGAAATCTAAGCAAATGTCCGGTCGGAGCCATATCCAAAATAATCAAATCTTGCTCTTGCCGCTCCAGCAAATCGATCACTGTGATTAGCGATAACATCTCATCAATACCTGGTAACGCTTGAGCGGCAATCCGTCGCCATGCTTCGGGGCCGTAGGCAATGCTCAGCGTGCGATCGCCCTCGGCACTATCCCCACTCATCATCTCCGCCAGTTCCCACAGGTACTCCTCCCGAAACTGATCCAAAACTTGGCTGGCATCAATCTCTTGTCCAGTTAAGTTGGAAGTTAATGCCGTCGGTTGGTGTCCTAACGGTTGCCCAAAGGCATCGCCTAAAGAATGAGCGGGGTCTATGGAAATCACTCGCACTTGGCGATCGGGATGTCGTTCAGCCATGCCCCAAGCGATCGCGGCGGCGACTGTGGTTTTGCCCACTCCTCCTTTGCCCCCAACGAGTAAAAGTTGCCGACCTGCCGCCATAAAATCATCGAAACTGGGAGAAACTTTGGTAGGCCATTGCACCACCACGGGCGGAGTGGAAGCCACAACTTCTAAAGGCGCGATCTGGGCTAGAAGCTGATCGAGCGGGACTGAGCCGACAGGTTCCTCAAGTTGCTGAGGCACGGTAAAAATCGGCTGCTCACCCAGAATTTGAAACTTGCCTAAAATCTCTTGCTGCTCATAGTAGCGATCGCCATCCTCAAGCGGCGTGAGAATATGATTCACCAGCAATCCACCCAGGGGAATTTGGAGTTGGTTCAGTGCTTCTAGAAACCGCTGAGTTTCCAAAAAGCTCATCGGCTCAGCGATCGCCACTACCAAACAAGCGGTGCAGTCAGGTTTTTGCAAAAGCTGTCGCCCAGCCAATAGCTCTGCCTTCATCTCGTAGAGAAAAGCATCAGCATCATCGTCGGTGTAACGTCCGGTAAAACTTTGGCTTAAAACTCGATGTTTTTCTTGAAACAGTTCTAGGGCTGCCAGCAACTCATCCAAGAAATCCATCAACTTAAACAAGTTAATTGTGTGGCCGCTAGGTGCCATATCCACCACCACGCGATCGGCTTCTCCTTCCCGCAGTAAGCGTTGGATTTCTAGAATGCCCATCAACTCATCCAGCCCTGGCCAACTTAGGTTCCAAACGGGAGATAAATCTTCTCCCTGGACAAAACTGCCTCGCTCCACTAAAAGCTCCAAGACTTGACCGTACCGAGCTTTAAAATCTTGCAGGAGGACAGCCGCATCCAGCGATCGCACTTGTAAGTTGGGCAAATCGGCTAAGGGATGGGACGTATTACTGGCTTCTACTTGCAGCACATCGCCTAAGGAATGAGCTGGGTCCGTGGAAACTAAAAGAATTGTTTGCTCAGGAAACTGTTTGGCCCAGCGGCGAGCGAAACCGCAAGAAAGTGTGGTTTTACCAACACCACCTTTGCCGCTAAAGAGAGCGAGTTGCAGGGAATCATACTGATGCATAGGCTCGTAAAGATTGTTACACCTGAATCAATGGGCCTGGAACCGATCGCTATCTCGCATCACCTCACTGGCATCACTCAACTGGCAGCACAAGCATGGACAACTTATTCAAAGGGTTCGAGCAACTGATAGAACTCGCCAAAGCCCTAGAAGAAAAGGCAGAACAGGGAGAAATCAAAACAGATATTCAGTTTCGCTCCCGCAGTTTAAGTAGTATTCCCCGCCAAGGAAACATCCCCTCAGGTATGGGCGTGCGTCGTGGGCCTGTCACTTCTCCTAGCGCTGATGCGACATCCACTCCAACCCCCGAAGTCACCGTCACGCCACCGACCCGTGATTCTAAAACTCCACCATTACAAACCGTGGGTGGGTTAGCACCTGTCCTCAAAGAACTGCGAGAACTGGTAGAAATTCCCCTCAAGCGTCCAGAATTATTACAACGATTAGGCTTAGAACCCACCAAGGGAGTTTTGTTGGTAGGGCCACCGGGAACAGGCAAAACTCTAACGGCTCGCACCTTAGCCGAAGACTTAGGTGTCAACTACATCGCGATCGTTGGCCCAGAGGTGATGGGCAAATACTACGGGGAAGCCGAAGGTCGATTGCGAGCCATTTTTGAAAAAGCCGCCAAATCAGCCCCTTGCTTGGTATTTATTGACGAAATTGATAGCCTTGCTCCCGATCGCAGCAAAGTCGAAGGGGAAGTAGAAAAGCGTCTGGTCGCGCAACTATTGGGCCTCATGGATGGCTTCGCCAAAGCCGAAGGTGTAATTGTCCTCGCGGCTACCAATCGCCCCGATCATCTTGATCCAGCGCTGCGTCGTCCCGGTCGCTTCGATCGCGAAGTCCAATTTCGAGTGCCCGATCGCGATGGCAGATTGGAGATTTTGCAGATTCTCACCCAGTCCATGCCCTTAGATTCAGTGGACTTAGGGGCGATCGCTGACTTAGCAGTTGGCCTAGTGGGCGCAGACCTCAAAGCCCTTTGCCAAAAAGCTGCTTACAGTGCTTTACGCCGCTTGGTGCCTTCTTTGGATGAACCCCTGCCCGAAGAAATGACCCTGACGCAGCAGGACTTCTTGCAAGCCATCAAAGAAGTCAAGCCCGCCGTGCTGCGCTCGGTAGAGATTGAGTCGCCAGACGTAGCTTGGGATGATATTGGCGGACTAGATGACCTGAAGCGAACGCTACAAGAATCCGTGGAAGGGGCACTGCTTTACCCAGAACTCTATCAACAAACGGGAGCCAAAGCGCCACGCGGCATTCTCCTCTGGGGACCACCAGGTACAGGTAAAACTCTCCTCGCCAAAGCCGTGGCTTCTCAAGCTAGAGCCAACTTCATCGCCGTTAATGGCCCAGAATTATTGAGCCGTTGGGTCGGTGCTGCCGAACAAGCAGTGCGGGAACTCTTTGGTAAAGCACGTCAAGCGGCTCCTTGTGTGGTGTTTGTGGATGAAATTGACACGCTAGCTCCCGCAAGAGGCCGCTTTAATGGAGACTCCGGGGTTAGCGATCGCGTCGTCGGCCAACTTTTAACTGAACTAGATGGCTTGCAGGGCTGCCCTAACGTGTTACTGATTGGAGCGACCAATCGCCCCGATGCCCTCGACCCAGCCCTACTGCGAGCGGGACGCTTAGATTTACAGCTCAAAGTAGATCTACCGGATCAAGCCAGTCGCCTCGCCATTCTGCAAGTTCACAACCAAGATCGACCTCTGCAAGGCGTAGACCTAGCATCTTGGGCCGCCCAAACGGAAGGCTGGAACGGTGCAGATTTAGCCCTCCTGAGTAATCAAGCCGCTTTAGAAGCCATTCGACAGTACCGAGCCACAGAACTTGCCGATCCTACCCAAATCCGGATTAGTAACGATGAGTTTGCCGCTGCTTATCAAGCTCTCGCTGCCCAAAGACAAACCCCATAACTCTTTTCGCTAGCTCCATACCCTTTCGTATAGGTTCTCAGGAGCATGGAGCGCAGTTTCCCAAAGAAAGCAGGTTCCTATAGGCAGCATTTTAATGATGAAGTGCTGCTTATTTTTGAGGTGGGAGCGATCGCATCCCTGAATCAATTCATTGCAAAAGCTTTTCCGAGCTTCACGCACTGTCCTCAGTACTTCTCTCAACAGCAAAAATTGCTGAGGCAGATTTTCCGTGTTTATGCTGGCCTTTTTAATACCTTAAATACTTATTCTAGCCTTGTACCCACAGCTCCATCAAACCCTTGCTATGAGAAGGCTGCGGCGTGTCAAGCCCCAGAAATTTACCAATTAATACACTTAGGAAATCATCATGGCTGTTGAAAAAGTAAACTCCTCCTCTAGCTTGGCTGAAGTAATTGATCGCATCCTCGACAAAGGCATTGTCATTGATGCTTGGGTTCGCGTTTCCCTAGTAGGAATCGAACTGTTGGCAATCGAAGCACGGGTTGTAATTGCTTCCGTTGAAACCTATCTAAAGTATGCCGAAGCAGTGGGTTTGACCACTCAAGCTGCGGTTCCTGCTGCTTAGTAGCTAGCTTGGGGGGTCTTGACTGACTCCCCATTTTTCCATTTCAGTTCATCTCTCAGCTTGTAGAAGGAAACTCTCGATGGTTGCTCTGAGAAACTTATGGCAGGAACAGCGGCAAGAGCGCCAGCAGCAGCTTGCTCAGCGCCAGCAACAAGTACAAGCAGATTTAGCGGCAACGCGGCAACAACGTCAAGTACGAGCAGCTCAGGTCCACCGCAACCTCGCTGCGTTCCGTGCTGATCTAACTGAAGAGAGTGAACTTCGGCAAACCAACCAACATCTGTTCCGGCTGCAACTGCAACAATCAGTCCAGGCGTTGCAACAAGAAACCCAGAATTTTTTGGCTTACAGTCGCTTAGAGCGTCAAATCCAAGCTGAGGAGCTAGCTGAGCAACTAGATACTTTTGTACAGCAGCTCCAACAGCAGACGGCTGAGTTTTTATCACTGACTGCCATAGAGCGATCGCTGATGGCTGAGCAATTAGCCCAAGAACTACGCCAATTCCACTCCAAGCTAAATGCCAGTGTTGCCCTGCTGCGCCAGGAGATCCAAACGCAAGTTTCTACGCTGCAACAAGAAACTCAAGCGCTCTTATCAACCAGTCAGCATGAACGGGTCTTGATGCGAACCCAACAAGCAAAAGAACTCACTACCTTTGTCGAGAAACTCAGTGCTGATGTGCAGCGCTATTTGTGGGAGTTGGAGCTACTGCGAGAAGACCGAGCCCAACAACTACAACAAACACTCAGCCAAAGTAGAAGCGATCGCCAAGCCCGTGTTGCAGCTCTATTCCAACGCTTCGCCACCTTTCGCACTGAACTACAGCAATATTGCACTCACTTGCGAACTTCTGTTTGGGGCGCAGATTTAGAAAATCAATTAACTCAAAGCCAAACCTCTCCCCCATCCCCTCTCCTACAAGAGAAGAGGGCCACAGACGGGCAGAGGTCAAATCTAGAGCCTAATAGCGCTCCAATTCCCCCTGCTCAACCCACACCTGTAGACATCGAAAAAGAAGTTTACAACTACATCCATCAAGTTCAAGGAGCTCGTTTAGCAGAACTAGAAACTGCTTTAACGATTAATCGAATTCAAGCCGTCGATGTGCTCCGCTCCTTAATCACCAAAGGTTTAATTACGCAGCGCGATCGCGTCTATTACACCCAAGAGGAATTTAACCTGTGAGTACCGTTCTACAAGCCCGCCCCCGTCGATTTGTCAGCACTCCCGCCGTCGAGCGTGTGGCTGCTAGAGCTTTGCGCTACCTGCAATCTGGATTTTCCGTGCATCTGCGTGGCCCTGCTGGCACAGGTAAAACCACTCTTGCTTTACACTTGGCTGATCTTTTGACTCGGCCCATTATGTTGGTCTTTGGCGATGACGAGTTCAAAACTTCAGACCTAATTGGCAACCAATTGGGTTATACCCGCAAAAAAGTTGTAGACAACTTCATCCACAGCGTTGTCAAAGTCGAGGATGAACTCAAGCAAAACTGGGTAGACTCGCGCCTCACCTTGGCTTGCCGCGAAGGCTTCACCTTGGTCTACGACGAGTTCAACCGCTCTCGTCCCGAAGTCAACAACGTTTTACTCTCTGCTTTAGAAGAAAAGATTTTGGCTCTGCCACCCAGCGGCAATCGTCCCGAATATGTGCGAGTCAATCCTCAATTCCGGGCTATCTTCACCTCCAATCCAGAAGAATACTGCGGGGTGCATTCTACCCAAGATGCCTTGATGGATCGTCTGGTCACAATTAACATGCCAGAACCAGATGAGCTGACTCAGCAGGAAATTTTGGTACAGAAGACCGAGATCGAGCGAGAAAGCGCCATCTTAATCACCCAGTTGGTCAAAGCTTTTCGGCTCAAATCAGGGGCTGAAAAATCTTCTGGTTTACGCTCTGGCATTGCGATCGCCAAAGTTTGCCAAGAGCATAATATTCCTGTCATGGCAGAAGATGCTGACTTCCGCGATATCTGCATGGACATACTGCTTTCTCGCACCAGTTTGCCCCTCCAGGAATCTACCACCCTGCTTTGGGAACTCCTCAACGAACTCGTTTGCCGCGAACCTAAGGCGATCTCACCCACACCCGCAACTGCACCGCCACAAACAGAGTATGTCGATCGCGCTGTGACCATCACAAATACCTCAGTTGCAGTCGAGACAGCCACTGTAAAGGCTGCTGAACCCCAGGCTACTCCTCAATCTGCCACTGAACCTGTCGCTGCGATCGCGGAACCTGAAATTAACGACCAAGACCAACTGGGGTTAGATGAGGCAGAAGTCTATACCTATCTGCGCCAAGCTGAGGGAGCAAGAGTCTCAGAAATTGAAGCAGCTTTAAGCATGAATCGATTTCAGGCGGTGAATGCGTTACGTTCCCTAGCTCAAAAGGGAATCCTAGCTCAACGCAACAATCGCCTCTACGTCACTTCCTGAGGAAGCCCCACTGTGACTACTTTCCCCCAAATGCCCGCCCCTAGCAGTTCTAACCGTGGTGCGATCGCCACTGCTACTCAAGGCTCAACCTTAGCCGATGTTCTAGAACGAGTTTTAGATAAAGGCATTGTGATTGCGGGAGACATTTCCGTTTCAGTTGGCTCTACCGAACTGCTAAGCATTCGGATTCGCTTGCTAATTTCTTCGGTAGACAAGGCGAAGGAGATTGGCATCAATTGGTGGGAAAGCGATCCTCATCTCAGTAGCCAAACCCACAGCCTGATGGAGGCCAATCAGCAACTCCTCCAACGGATCGAGGGGCTAGAAACAGAATTGCGAGCCTTACGCACCACTCCCGCCTCATTACCCACAGCTCCCGCTTAAAAACATAGTTTTTCCTTTGCCATAGACTCTCCCTCTCCGAGTGGGCTTCATGCCCACTTTTTTGTGGATAAGAGTTTTATGGAGCAGGGTGAAATGGGAGGATGGCGGTCGCGCTGGGCATACTAAACTCGTAGCCTTAGGGTCAAGCCATGCCATTATCAGACCCCCCGCCCCCCTTATTGCTAGAGCCTCAGCGATCAACTAAAGATGCTGGTTTAGCGCCGTTGCTGCTGACTGTGGTCGAGCTAGTGCGGCAACTGATGGAAGCTCAGGTGATTCGGCGGATGGAAGCAGGACGCCTGAGCGACGAGGATTTAGACCGAGCTGCTGGCAGTCTCCGTAAGTTAGAAGAACAAGTGGTTCACCTTTGCGAAATCTTTGAAGTGGATCCCGCAGACTTAAATATTGACTTGGGAGAAATTGGCAATCTGTTGCCTAAAGCTGGAGGCTACTATCCGGGCGAGACTTCTACTAATCCCTCAATTCTAGAGTTGCTGGATCGCCTCCTAAATACAGGTGTGGTCGTTGAAGGCAGCGTAGATCTAGGACTGGCTCAACTGAATTTAATTCAAGCCAAACTCAAGCTAGTGCTGACCTCACAGCCGCTATAAAAAATAGTATTCATTGCACTTAATCCTTAAACATTGCAATAGGTAAAACAGATGGGAACTGGATTGTATTTGTATGGAATTTTCCCCACCCCTGGCCCCCAACAATTAGAAGCCCAGGGTTTAGATAAACAGCCTGTTCATACCCATGTTTTAGATGGATTCACGTTTCTCTACTCCGAGGCCCAGCAAGAGCGTTATTTAGCCAGCCGGCGCAACTTGCTAGACCACGAGAAAGTGCTAGAACAAGCAATGCATACAGGCCACCGAACTTTGCTCCCTTTGCAATTTGGTTTAATTGTAGAAGATTGGCGCACCGTCACAGAACAACTCACTGCAACTCAGGGGCCCAAATTAGAACAACTGTTCCAAAAACTTGATGGCCGCAGAGAAGTTGGTGTAAAAATATTTTGGGACGCTGAGGCTGAGGTACAAGCTCTGTTAGCTCAAGATGAGCAGCTACGCTCCGAGCGCGATCGCTTAGAAGGTAAATCCCTCAGTATGGATGAGGTAATTCGGATTGGTCAGGCGATCGAACAAGCCGTAGAAGCTCGCAAGCAAAGCATTATTCAAGTATTTCGATCTACCTTGAATCCTCTAGCTAGCAGTGCATTGGAAAATGATCCGCTAACAGAAGCCATGATCTACAACGCGGCTTATTTGATTGCTTGGGATGATGAAGCTGCATTTAGTGAAAAAGTGGAAGCACTGGATTTGCAGTTTGAGGGGCGGTTACGCATCCGCTACAACAACTTCACCGCTCCCTATAACTTCGCCCAACTTGCCAATTAAATTAGGCTGGCTATGTTTTTTGACTTACTATTAGCACCGATTACTGGTCCCCTCGCAGGTATAACCTGGCTGGGCTCACAGATTCAAGAACGAGTGAATGCTGAGTGGGACGATAAAGAAAACCTCAGTAAGCGACTGCTCACTCTGCAATTAGCCTTTGATATGGGCGAAGTGTCGGAAGAAGACTTTGAAGCTCAAGAAGAAGAGCTGTTGTTGGCAATTCAAGCGCTGGAAGACGAAGCAAAAGCAGCTCAAACCGAGGATTGAGTATCACTTTCGTTGTCTGTAGGTTCTGGAATGGTCAGTGCTAGTTGGTAGAGTTGGCGACGAGGTAAGGCAGTTTGTTGGGCAAGTTGGCGGCTGGCTTGCGATCGCGAAATTCCCTGCCCAATTAGCACTTGTAGCTCTGCTTTTAAGGCGTCTTCGGTCAGTACCAGTTCTGTTGGCTCTGCACCCATGACCACTAGCGTAAATTCTCCGTGAGCTTCGCGGGTGCTGTAGTAAGCGATCGCCTCGGTCATGGTGCCACGCCAGATTTCTTCGTGGAGCTTCGTTAATTCTCGCCCTAAAGCAATCTCGCGATCGCCGCCGAAGGTCGCTGCAAAATCCTGGAGGGTTTGTTGCAGACGATGGGGAGCTTCGTAAAAAATCAGCGTGCGGGATTCCGGTTTTAAGGTTTCTAGGCGGGTGCGACGTTCTGAGCCTTTCGCAGGCAAGAATCCCTCAAACACAAAGCGATCGCTCGGTAGGCCAGAAGCGCTCAACGCGGTAATCGCAGCACTGGGGCCAGGAATGGGCACCACTGGCACCCCCTCCTCCGCGCAAGCTTTGACCAACTCATAACCAGGGTCAGAAATTCCGGGCATTCCCGCATCCGTAACGAGGGCGATCGCTTGGCCTTGCTGTAACCGACTAATCATCTCTGGGAGACGGCTGAGGCGATTGTGGTCGTGATAACTAATCTGTGGCGTTTTGATCTGAAAGTGCTGGAGCAGCTTTCCGGTGTGGCGCGTGTCTTCAGCCGCGATCGCGCTCACTTCTTTTAACACCTGAATTGCCCGGAAGGTCATGTCTTCCAGATTGCCGATGGGTGTCCCAACGATATAGAGGGTTCCAGCTTTGATTTCCATTTGGCCATACTATCTTGTGGAGTGAACATCTTGCCTGTGTCGCTAGGTAAGCAGCAGGAAAGATCAATCAGGAGACAATATGGCTCAGCGGGGATTGTTTGTGGGCATGGTGACTTTGGATATGGTTTATCTAGCTGCGGCACCACCGACCAACAATCAAAAATTGGTGGCATCAGACTACACGGTATCTGCTGGAGGGCCAGCGACCAATGCTGCGGTGGCTTTTAGCGCTTTGAACAATCAAGCCACGATTCTGGGAGTGGTCGGTAGCCACCCGATTACCAACTTGATTCGAGCCGACTTAGATAGTTGTGGTGTAGCGATCGCTGACCTTGACCCCAACCGTACCGAACCACCCCCGGTCTCCTCGATTATCACGACGGAAACCACAGGTGAACGAGCGGTAGTGTCGATCAATGCCAGCAAAATCCAGATGGCACCCGATCGGATTCCCTCAAATATTTTGCGAGATGTGGATGTGGTGCTGATCGATGGGCATCAGATGGCAGTTGGAGTGGCGATCGCTCAACAAGCCAAAGCGCAAAATATTCCAGTTGTAGTCGATGGTGGCAGTTGGAAGCCAGGATTTGAGCAAGTGTTGGCACTCACAGACTACGCAATCTGTTCAGCGAACTTTCATTCGCCCGATTGCCATAATTCAGCAACAGTTTTTGCTTACCTGACTGCTTTAGGCGTTCCCCAAATTGCTATCACCTGCGGGGGGCAACCGATTCAATACAGCACGACCGATGAGATGGGTGCGATCGCAGTACCTCCAGCGAATGTGGTAGACACATTGGGAGCAGGAGATATTTTTCATGGAGCATTTTGCCATTTTGTTTTGCAAGCTAATTTCCAGCGTGCCCTGGCTGAAGCGGCTCAGGTTGCCGCTCGGTCTTGTGAATGTTTTGGTACTCGTGGCTGGATGCAGAAGTCTTAAAATGAAACGGTGTTCGCCCGTTCTTGTAATGCCATGATGCTCAGTCTTTGCATGATTGTCAAAAACGAAGAAGCTACTTTGCCGCACTGCTTAAAAAGTGTGCAAGGAGTCGTTGATGAGATGATCGTCCTAGACACAGGCTCTAGCGATCGCACCCCAGAGATCGCCAAGAGCTTCGGTGCTAAAGTCCATTCCTTTGAGTGGAGCAATGACTTTTCAGCGGCTCGCAATGAGTCGCTGAAGTATGTCCAGGGCGATTGGATTTTAGTGTTAGATGCTGATGAGCGTTTAGCGCCCGGTATTGTGCCCGCTCTGCGTCAAACTATTGGCAGTGAGCAACCTTATTTATTGATCAGTTTGGTACGACAGGAAATTGGTGCAGAACAATCTCCTTATTCGCTGGTTTCGCGGCTCTTTCGCAACCATCCTGACATCAGTTTTGTGCGGCCCTACCACGCGATGGTAGACGAAAGCGTATCCCTGATTCAGAGCATGGAACCGCATTGGCAAGTAGGATATTTGCCAGAGGTCGCGATTCTCCACGAAGGATATCAAGCAGGGGCGATCGCGAGTCGAGACAAATTTACCAAAGCTCGCACGGCAATGGAGGGTTTTCTCAAACATCACCCTAGTGATCCTTATGTGTGCAGCAAATTAGGGGCGCTATATGTGCAAATGAATGAAGTGCCCCAAGGCATTGAGTTGCTAAAGCGGGGTTTAACCTCCAAAGCAGCCGATGCTTCTGTGTTGTATGAGTTGCATTATCACTTAGGCATTGCTTACAGTCGCTTGCAACAATGGGCAAAAGCCGAGCAACACTACCAACTGGCTTTGCAGCAATCAATTATGCCGAAGCTAAAACTCGGTGCCTACAACAATTTGGGCAACCTCTTGAAGGCAAAAGGAGATCTGGTGGGAGCCAAAGGAGTCTATGAGACAACTCTCAAAATTGACTCTACGTTTGCACCGGGTTATTACAACTTGGGCATGACTTTCAAAGCCCTAGGAGATTTGCCGCACGCGATCGCCGCATATCGAGAAGCACTGTTTTTGCAACCCAACTACGCTGATGCTCACCAAAATTTAGGCGTAGTCCTATGGAAATTGGGTCAGGTGCAGGAAAGCTTAACCGCCTTTCGGCAAGCGATCGCGCTGCATCAGCAAAACAACAATCCTCTTGAAGCGCAAAGATTACGTCAGGGGTTGAAGGAGATGGGGTTTGAGCTGTAACTAAGGAGATGGAGGGAAAGGGTCAGAATCCAGAATTCAAGAGTGTTTGTGGAATCTGGTGATCACAGTTTGTTGTAATAGTACGGGCACTAAATAAAATAGGTCTCAAAACTAAAATTGTCACAAAGTTTGAGAGCTATTGAATTAAGTGCTGTGTTGTGACAATGGCTGTCGTGATGAATTATAATTTGCTCTCTCGCGTAGGGCTGTTGCTAGGATTAGCAACCTTAACAGCCTGCAAGCTTCCCTCCAATCAGTTAATAAACGCTCAAAAACCTAATCAGGGCGATCGCCCTGCTAACATTCAGCAAACTAATTTAATCGGTCTTTCTCTTGTCAAAAAAGATAATCTCACGAATGAATACAGAGGAGAGATTTATCCGATCGCGCTTTTGATTAATGGTCGTTATGTCGATGTCAGCACAGACGTAACAACTTCTGTTCGAGATAATCTCTCAGAAGATGTGTTGCTCAGAAACTTTGGTAATCAATCTCTTTTGAGCGCGGTGCAGAATTTTACGGTTTTGAACCAAGGTGAGAAATTAGGAGAATTTCAGGTTCAGAAGTTGGGCATTAGCCAATTTGCTTGCTCCACAAAATTGACGGGACAAGGAAATTTTTCTGGTGAGCGATCGCTAGAAGCAGTATTCAATAGCTTGCCGGAAGATCAAGTCGGCGGCTTCAGTGGCTCGATTGGAGACAAACAATTTGATGAATCTTGGCGCTGGACGATCGCGCTGAGTCAATACAATCCAGCCAAAAATGCGATCGCAACCCCAGATGCTACGGCTGAAGCCAAATATCGCCAAGACCTCACCAGCACAGCCAATGCTTTTTTCTCCATAGATCCACAAGTGAAGAATGTGACTGGTGAAACCGTGGTGGAAGAGATTTCAGTGGTAGATCTCGATCAAGACGGTCAGCCAGAAATCTACGGCTTGGTGCGGAAGGGAGCCGATCCCAAAAATGAGTCTTCCAGGGGTTCGAGAAATGGTGGTGTGGTGGGTGCTTATGCCAATGTTTGGTTAACTTATGATGGTTCGCAGCCCAGACACCTAGCTAATAAATTAACGCCCTACAGCGCGATCGCGGCTCGACCTGCCTACGACTTGATTACCACGGTTGATATCAACGGTGATGGCATTCAAGAAGCGATCGTGAGAAACATAGGTTACGAAAGCACCAGCTTTGGCATCTACGAGTACCAAGGCAACCAACTCAAACAGGTGTTTTCAGGTGCGGGCTACGGTTGTTGACTTAATCGGGTGGTAGTTCCAAAGCAATGGAGCCGAGGATACCTTTGCGGAAGTCATTTAAAATTTGTCGAGCCGTGCGCTCCACATCATTTTGGTATTTTTGCTCTGCTAGAGCATGGAGATAAGATTCGCCTGTAAATTCGGCTGGGTCTAGCTCGTAGCGCGATCGCAACGGGTTGCCTGAAATGGCTTCGGGGGTAGTGGCTTGCAAACCTTTGATCAAATCAATCAGAGTTGAGGTAACCCGCTGGTTATCGTAGGCGGCTTCCCCAATGTCATCACAGATGGCGAGCTTGAAGGCCGCTTCCTGGTCGTTGAGCTTGGAGGGCAAAACCCCAGGAGCATCCAGCAGTTCAATCTGATCTGAAATTCGTACCCACCGGAGTTGCCTAGTTACCCCTGCTCGCCGCGCGCTCTCTACCACTCGCCGTTTAAGCAACCGATTAATCAGGGCTGACTTGCCGACATTAGGAAAGCCCAACACGACAGCTCGCACCGGACGAGGTAACATGCCGCGATCGTGCCGTCGTTGATTCATTTGGGCACCTGCATTCTGAGCCGCCTGAGCGATCGCCTCAATCCCTTTGCCATGTTGGGCATCGGTAAACAGGGCTTCTTCTCCTTGCGCTTGGAACCACTCCGTCCAGCGATTGCGCATCGGGGTTGGAATCATATCCATCCGATTCAACACCAATACTCTCGCCTTGTTGCCAATCCAGTGAGGCACTTGTGGGTGATGTGTACTGAGGGGAATGCGGGCATCGCGCACTTCGAGCACTACATCGACCAGCTTAAGTTGGCTCAGCAGCGCTTTCTCGGCCTTGGCGATGTGACCGGGATACCACTGGATGGCAGGAGTTGTCATAATTCAGCGAGCCAGATTTGTTAACGCAGATTCACTATTATCCTAGCGATCGCGCTTTATGGCGAACTCGCTCTACAACGGTGCGGACGGTTTCATAAGGCTGAGCGCCACTGAGCAAAACCGCTTTTTCTAAGGGTTCATCGGCTTGGTGGATGAGCAGGGCTGGCACGCCGGAAATATTCAACTTGTGAGCCAGAGATTGATCGCTGACTACTCGTTCGGTGTACTGTCCAGCTTCTAGAGCGGTGCGGAGAGCGTCACGATCCAACCCTACGGATGCGCCAACCTCTAGCAATATGTCGATATTGTTCAAATCCAAGCCGTCTTCAAAGAAAGCGTGGAATAGGGCGTGATGCATCGCTTCAAAACAGTCGCGATCGCGAGCAAACTCTGCCGCTTCTAAGGCTTTGCGACTACGAGGTTGCACGGGTGGTAAGCGCAAAGTCACTCCCCGCTCTTTTGCCATTGGATAAACGGCACGCTCCCAAGTAGTGCGGAGATATTCGCCTTGGGGGTCTAGTGTGGGAATCGGGTCAGGACGTAATTCAAACGCACGCCATATAACCTGAACCGTGTCGCCGTATTCCTGTCGCAGTTGCTCAAAAACAGGTTCTTCTAAATAGCAGAAGGGGCAAACGTAATCGCTCCAGACATCAATCTGAACTTGGTTTTCCTCGATCATGACCTCTCCTAGTAGTAATCTCTTTCAGGGTAGACCTCGACGTTAGGAGTAACAGCAGTCTGAGGAAATAAGGCGATCGCAACCAAATAGCTCATCATAGAAAATGAGGGATTTAAAGTTGGGGGAAACTATGACAATTAGAGAACTAATTCAAGCAGAAATCAATCAGCTTCCTGAAGAATCTCTAGAAGATGTCTACCGCTTACTCAAACGTTTTACGCAAGCGAGACAACAGCAAACACAAAGCCTCATGTCTAAGCTCAAAAGCATCAAAATTGATGCACTAGAAGACTTCTCGACTGATTATGGGCTATACATAGCCGGGAAAAGGGTGACGAGTTAAATCATTGTTGACACAAGTTTTGTGATTGCTCTAACTAATCAACGCAACCAGCAAGCCGCTACATCAGTTTCGTATCTCAACCCAATACTTAATAAATAAAATAACGTCATGATTAAAGTTTTAATAAATAAAGTCATCTTTATTTGACAAATAATATTTTCAACAAATACCATGTCTTTAAGCTAAGTATAAAAAGTGGCTACCATGGGATTCTTAAAGGGATTGGGACAGATCGCGGGCAAAGTCGTTGGTGGTGCGGTAGGTGGAGCTTTGGAAATTGCTGGAGAAGTTGCTGATAGCGAAACTTTGAAAAAAGCTGGCAAAGGTGTCTACAATGTGACTGCTGCATCTGGGGAGATTCTAGGTAGCCTTGCTGATGGCGCTGTTACGACGGTTCATGGTGTTGTAACTAAGGATGGAGAAAAGGTAAAGGAAGGATTGGGTGATGCTGGTCATGCAGCTATGCTTACTGCTGAAGGGTTAGGTCACACAGTTAAACACACTGCAATTGGTACTGCTCATCTCGTCAAAGAAATTATTAACCAAAAGGAATCAAGCTCTATTAACACCAAAATAGAAGAGCAGAATTTACCATCGACAACATCAGTCGTAGATAATATTAATTCAAGTGCTGATGAAAATATTTGATGGTATAAGACTGAGAGAGTTTCGCCTCTGATAATGAGGAATTGGTATGCCATGGTTTATGTTAATAATATAGTCTAAATTTACTGAGATAATATTGGTATTAATTCGAGTCCTTGTAGAAGTAATTACAGATGCCAGTCAAGCTCCAGTTTTGTGAAGGTAGGTTTGTACCTCGTATTATCTGCGATCACTGTGGAGCGATTGTCGCGCAGGCTAAACAAGCAAAGGTTTTACATTATGGGGCTTGAAAGAAATTTGCCAGCAAATTGAGTGTTGTCTGATCGCGATCGCCATGAAAAAACTTGTTGAGTACTTGCTCAAAAACTGACCCTTCAGGTGACACGTAGGCAAACAACGTCGCACAAGATTTGAGCTTCATATCATCAGGCGAACCAAAAATTTCGTGTGCAGTTCGCCCCTCTACACTCAGCGCCGCTTCAGCGCACGCTATCAGTCGTGGCCCCAGAATCGGATGACTCAGGTACGCCTTGGCTTCTGCAACACTCTTGATCGCGTATCGTTTCGATGTTGCACTGAACCCTAGCCCATCGAATTGCGGGAAGATGTACCACATCCAGTGCGATCGCTTCCGACCATTTTTGACCTCAGACAGCGCCCGTTCGTAATCACGCTCCTGGGCTTGCACAAAGCGGTTAAGGTCATACGGATCGCCTGCGTTCCCAGATTTCATCTCTGCCATCAGTCGTCTCCTACGAAATGCAAGTCAATTATTACAATCTGTAGCGGATCAGCCTAAATTCCCGCTGAAAGCGATCGCCCTCACAACTACCAATCTCCGAAGTGGGTACAATCAACGAGAATCCAGTATTGAGGCAAACTTTTCAGTTCTCTCAAGACTGGTATACAAACTATAAGCAGTCGTACGTGTTCACTGGCAGAATCAGGGGAAGTAGGAGGGTCACATGGATGTAGATCGCGATCGAGAACGGTGTTTAGAGAGCTTGACTTGGGCTATAGAACAGCTCCAAGGCAAAGTAGACATCGCCAAACTCGACAAGATCGCAGAACTGATCATCCAAGCCATGACAGGACCCTGGCGCTACTTCCACACCCCAGAGCATATTTTTGAAGTGGGCGATTCTGGCGACGCGATCGAAGTTTTGGCTGCCCTCTTCCACGATCTGGTCTATGTGCAAGTAGACCAAGGCATCAGCGTCAACATCAGCCGCTTCATCGCCCCCTTCATTAAAGAAACCCCAGGCCACCTCGCGATTCTGGATGCAGAAGACTTACCGAGCGATCGCAGCTTCAGCTTAGTCCTCACAGTATTTGGTTTTGCCCCCAGTCAGCGACTGTCCCCAATGGCGGGCCAAAACGAATTTCTCAGTGCCGTGATTGCTGCCAAAAGCCTAGAATCCCTACTTTCCTACAGTCATCTAGCCCAAATTGCTGCTTGTATTGAAGCCACCGTTCCCTTCCGACCCAAATCTGCCGAAGGCATCACTAGCGACGAGGCCCTATACCGAAGACTCTTAAGCATCAGTCAGGAGTTCGACTTAGGTTGGACAGAAGCGGAAACCCTCGAAATCACGAAACGATCCGTACGCCTTGCCAACCGAGACGTAGAAAACTTCGCCTTTCCTAGCTCCGCCCATTTCCTCGACAATACCTGGAACCTGATCCCGGAAACCAACCACGACCTGAAAAACACCAACGCTTACAAAGTGCAAGGCTATCGCCTGTCGATTCAGAAGATGGAAGGTTTCATGAACTTCCTCAAGCCAGAAGTCGTGTTTCGCCAATTCCACGGTGAACCTAACGACGAAACCTATCAACGGCTAATCAACAACACCGCAAAAAACTTAGAAGTGGCTCGGCTGTATCTGGGGGCAAAACTCGTCTCGATCGCCATTATTGAAGCGTTGGCGTTTCGGATTGGCCGCGATGTCCCGATCTCTACCATGATGGGCGAACTGCCATCTTCAGGCTTTTCAACGGTGCAATTAGAGCATTTCTTACCCAAAATCTCTAGCTATAGGTTGCCAGAAACTCCAATCGAACATGATGCGCTAGAACTGCTCGAAAAAGGCCGCAGTATTGATTCGTTCTACGATGTGAAAAACTCGCCGACCGCAACTTTTATCGTGAAGTCGATCGGTTTCGCAGCCTTACGGCAGTTGTTGAAACATGCAAAAGCGTTCTTCCAGGATGAAATTTCTGCTGAAGAGTTTCTTTCTTACTGCGATCCAGTCGTTGTAGAGACGGTGACGAAAGGGGTGATTCAACTCTTCGAGAGCCGCAAACTCGCAATGCAACAAGAATCTCTCAATCGTCATTCTGCGATCGCGTCGTAAAAAAACTAACCCCCAGCCCCCTCCCTACGAGGGAAGGGGAGCCTAGGATTTATTCCTTAGCGTTGCACTTTGTCAGAGTAACCTTGACGGCGCAGTTCATTCTTGTCTAGGTCGCTAGCGCTTCTGTCAGCGGTGTCAGGATAAAGGCCACCAAAGTCTTTCACAGCTTCTGTAGACTCTTTGGCAATTCTTTCGAGCCGACCTTCGCCATCAGCAGAGTTGATCTCACGCGCTTCGCGATTCCATTCGCCTGTGGTTTTGGGGCGGTCAGAATCATTCTGATGAGCGACGGTGTTGATTCGGTCACTAATCGCTTTAGTGCTAGCGCTGTTGGGCTGAGCGTTGGTGGTCAACAAGATAAAACCAACGAGAGCGACGGCCAAAAAACGCTTAACTTGTAGTTGATTAAACAAAGAGCTAACTTGAGCGATCGCTCCAGAAATCAAATTTTTCATCAAAGTACTCCACTAATTCATTTTCAATGCTTTTCATATTTCGAGAAACTATTGAACTCATCCCGAAGGACGCAAACCAATTAATTCTCTCGACAAAATTAAGACTAACTAGTAAAACAAAATTCTTCCTCTAACAGAAGTCATAACTCGCGATCGCTTACGGGTTGCTAAAGATGGACGGACACATCTATCAATGGTAGGGGTTGCTTACTAGCCGCAGCGAGCGCGCTCCTTGTGGCTCAAGAGCTTCGCGATCGCCCTCTGCGTGAGCTATTGTTCCTACATCTGCTGGTTGCCGCAACGAACTGAGAATTGATCTAGGGGCTGGTAAAACCCATGCTTGATGCAGTTTCTCCCTGCCGCTTTGGCTGCATACAACGCTTGATCAGCTAAGTGCAATAGACAATCAATCGTTCTCCCCTCTGGAGGAAAGGCACTAACGCCCCCAGAGACAGTGGACTGGATTTGCTGGTCGCCAAACTCCACAAGGGTAGCTTCCCAAGCCAAGCGAATTTTCTCAATCCGTCGGTAGGCAAGGTCTGGCGGCATCTGCGGCATGACTAGCACGAATTCCTCACCCCCATAGCGACAAGCAATATCGCTAGAACGGCTGTGACAACGCAGCAGTTCACCAAAGGCTTGCAACACGCGATCGCCTGCTAGATGCCCAAACGTATCGTTGATCTGCTTAAAGTGATCAATGTCCATGAGCGCGACTGCAATGGGATACCCTTCGGAGGTTGCTCCTGCTAACTCTCTAAGAAAGGTTTCTTCCAGATAACGACGATTGAACAAACCCGTGAGGACATCTCGAACTGATTGCTCTCGCAACTGAGTTTGCAACACCTCAATTTCTAGTAACTGGTTTTGTAAACGGTGATTTGCCTGTTGCAGATCTAGCTCTGCTTGGTGGCGTTCGGTTACATCTCGTAAGACAATCAATCGCCCGGTTAATTGCTGGGTGCGATCGCTCAGAGGCGTTGTGCGTAGCTCTATATAGCGCAGTGGCTTGCCCTCTCTAGCAATTGCCAGCCTATGGTCGCCGCTATCGTAGCAACGCCGAGCTATATCTTGCCATTGCAATAAGCTTTTTGCTGCGGGCTGTCCAACACAGGCAACGGTTGTGCCTAGCAGCTCTCGTGCCGCTGGGTTAATATCCACGATGCGATTTTGCTGATCTAAAACCAGGACTCCATCACTCATGCTCTCAACCAACGTATCGCGAGCCACTGGCACTAGATCAAACAATTGAAAGCGAAAGAGATTGGCAGAATAAATTAATCCGCTGAGCATAAAACTCATCGGTGTAATGTTCAATCCCGGAGGCGTGAGCTTGAGCATATAGGCACTACCCCCGATTAAGGGGATCATGGCTGAAGCTAAGGCCATGATGGCTTGCCGCCGATACAGGAGAGAGGGGCGGAGGGCTGCTTGTAGTAAGAGAAAGGCCCCAGCCAAGGTATAAGCATAAACACAAGCCATGATCCAGAAGAATCCGGGGCCATGCTGGTAAATGAGCAGGTTGCTTCTGGCAGAGCTCCATAAAAATCCAGTCCAAACCCAATGATGCCAACTGTTTGTCATGACGAGAATGACATTCAAAATTGGCACAACCCAGAGCCATGCCAGAGCTTTGGGAGTCAGCCAATTTTTTCGGTGGGTGAAGTGGGTCGCAAAGATCAAAAAGAGCGTAATCACGCTGCTAGAGCCGACATACTCTAGCTTCGACCACAGTATTTTGCTGGATAACGTTCTCGCGGCTGCCTCTAATGCTGCAACAGTGGCATACCCCGCGATCGCCAGCATCATTAAAAGAAAAGGTTTGCTAGCCGGAGCCGTAGTTCGTCGCTGCCAAGCTGCATAGGCAGCCACCAGAGAAATTAGAGCAGTGAGCCCTAAAAGATAGCAGTAAGGATTGAGGTGGGGAATACCAACATTATGATGCAGCGTGGGGAAACCCATCTCTAGCACTACGTACAATTTAGTATGTACCCCTTAGTATGCATAAGCCGCCGCAGTCTTACTTCCGCTGAGTTACTTAAGATCCCTTGTATTCTGCATAATATTCTGTACAGAACTGTAGTCAGCGTAAACTGGGCGAAACCAATAGACGAATAGATCCAATGGGATTGCGATCGCTCCTTGGCGATTTAACAAAGCGATTGTGCCTCGAAAAGGCAACTCTACAATAAGGACATTGAGGTTGAGCGATCGCCATGCACATCCCAGAAATAGACCCAAAGGCTACCGTTTCTGAACCAAACCTCTATAACAACGACTTCTACGCTTGGACGCAGGAACAAGCTGCTTTACTCCACCAGCAGCAATGGAGCCAGCTTGACCTACCAAATTTGATTGAGGAAATTGCATCTTTGGGTAAACAGCAACGCCAAGAACTCCGCAATCGCTTGAGTTTGCTAATTGGGCATTTACTCAAATGGCAGTACCAACCCGAACGTCGTAGTCGTAGCTGGCTAGCCACGATTCGCATCCAACGCCTCGACATCTCCGAATTACTAGAAGACAACCCCAGCCTCAAGCCCTATCTAGAAGAAGCATTGCAGAAAGCTTATCTAAAAGGTGTAGAACTGGCAGTGAGTGAAACTGATTTACCCAGCCGCACTTTTCCTCCAGAATGTCCCTATGGTTTAGCGGAAATTCTAGGCGATCGCTTTTATCCCGGCGAACCCAGCAATTTAGTTGATGAGTTGGGGTGAGCAACGCTACAAAACCTTGCTTTTTACATGACCATCTCAATCGATCTTGTCGGGAAGTTAGCCCAGCGATCGCAAGCACCTCACCAAATCCTGTTTGCCCACGACGTAGACACCCGCAATCGGGTTCTGCTCAACTTCAACCCTGGCTTGAGAGAAAGCTACAACTGGGGTGACAAAAGTTAAGCGCTTCAACTTTTTCATCGCAACAGCTTGGCGCTTGGCTTGGTTCAAGAAATCCTTTTCAAAGGGATATTGCGATCGCCCGTATTGACGGTATAGCTGCTTGCCATTGCTCCGCACCTCGCCCCGATGCGATTTGACATCAATCGTGTAGGCTCGGCCTTGAGGCGACAGTAGAAATACGTCTACATCTCCCACTGAGCGATCGCGCACGCCATATTCAATTTGCCAGCCTTCATTTTGTAGAGGTGTGAGGACTGCCGCGATCGCTTCTTCTCCAGCCGCACCTTGGTCAGCCCGATTGGCTTTACTCCATAACTGTTGGGCTTGGAAGTAGCTGAAACTCGCTGGAACTAAGCAGCCCAAATAGACCCAACCAGATAGTGAGAGCACCATCGTTGGGAGGAACCACGGTAGCACCCAGGGTAGCAGTATCCATAAGCCAGCGATCGCAAACCCCAACACTGCTTTCGTGCGGCGTTGTCTAGCCATCACCCGCACATTTTGTCCTGCCCGTGGCACTGGTGACTCTCTTCGTTAGTTCTGGAATTTACTCAGGCTATTTAGTGTTAGGGCACAATTAACACGGGGCAAGGAGCCAGGTTGATCACCCGATTGGTGACGCTGTCGGCTACTCCCTCCTCGGTGAGTCCTAGACCTCGGCAACCCATAATAATTAGGTCAGCATCCAGTTCATCGGCGACATCACAGATGGTGAAAGCTGGTTTTCCTTCCCGTTCGACCAGTTCGGTATCAATACCTTGATCTGAAAAGAGATTTCTAGCGGTTTTGAGTAATTCCGCGATCGCCTCTGAGGAGGCCATTTCAGCACTTGGGGCTTCTTCTCCTGGCTCTGGTGTTTCCACTACAGACACGATCACTAAACGGCTGTGATGAAACTTGACAAGCTCTGCCACAGTATCGGCAGCTTGGCGCGATTCGCGGCTTTGATCAATCGGAAACAGAACAGTTTTAAACATGAGCGCAACTCCGGGGCACAGAGCTAGGTAAAATGTGGACGGCGCATAATACGAACCCAACGACAGATTCAGGTTGATCAGTTCAGGCTTTCTAGCTTAGTTAGGTAGAAATACCTGCAACAGGTCACGGCTTGTTTTAATCTAATTAATAGGTACAAAGGCTCATTCAGGAGATTTTTCTGTGTCCAAAAAAACTGTAGCAAATTTATCGTCGTCCGATTTAGCTGGCAAGCGGGTTCTAGTCCGCGCGGACTTCAACGTACCCCTCGATGACCAAGGTAATATCACAGACGATACTCGCATCCGGGCAGCTCTGCCAACCATCCAAGAGTTGACCTCGAAGGGAGCCAAGGTAATTTTGTGCAGCCACTTTGGACGGCCCAAAGGTGTAGACGACAGCCTCCGTCTGACTCCTGTGGCTAAGCGTCTCTCCGAGTTGCTGGGTAAAACCGTCGTCAAGACCGATGACTGCGTTGGCGACGAAGCTGCGGCTAAAGTCGGCGCATTGCAAAACGGTGATGTCCTGTTGTTAGAGAACGTCCGCTTCTACAAGGAAGAGGAAAAGAATGATCCTGAATTTGCCAAAAAGCTAGCTTCTCTGGCCGATTTGTACGTGAATGACGCTTTTGGTACCGCTCACCGGGCGCACGCTTCCACGGAAGGTGTGACTCACTACCTCAGTCCTTCGGTCGCTGGCATCCTGATCGAAAAAGAACTCAAGTACCTGCAAAATGCGATCGAAAATCCTCAGCGTCCCCTAGCCGCGATCGTGGGCGGTTCCAAAGTTTCGAGCAAAATCGGTGTGATTGAAACCCTGCTTGACAAGGTAGACAAGCTGTTCATCGGCGGCGGCATGATCTTCACCTTCTACAAAGCTCGGGGTCTGAGCGTCGGTAAGTCTCTGGTCGAAGAAGACAAGCTAGACCTCGCTCGTGCCCTGGAAGCGAAAGCCAAAGAGAAGGGAGTTGAGTTGTTGCTGCCTACTGACGTTGTGGTAGCTGACAACTTCGCGGCTGATGCCAACGCCCAAACCGTCAGCATTGAGAATATTCCCGATGGCTGGATGGGTCTGGATATTGGTCCTGACTCGATCAAAGTTTTCCAAGACGCGCTGGCTCAGTGCAAGAGCGTGATCTGGAACGGCCCAATGGGTGTGTTTGAGTTCGATAAATTTGCTCAGGGCACCGAAGCGATCGCCCATACTTTGGCAGGTCTAACCAAGCAAGGCGTAACCACCATCATCGGTGGTGGGGACTCTGTAGCTGCGGTAGAAAAAGTTGGCGTGGCGGATCAAATGAGCCACATTTCTACGGGTGGTGGTGCCAGCCTCGAACTGCTCGAAGGTAAAGAGCTTCCTGGTATTGCTGCTTTGGATGAAGCGTAAAACGCAATCACCATCATCTTAATGGCACCTTAATGGCGTTCTTCGTGGGGGGCAGGCTGAGGTCTGCCCTTTCTTTTGTGCGATCGCATTTGTGCTACTAGCGCCCATAAAAAACTGGCAGCTCCAAGGTTGTAGTCAGGAGTGCCAGCCTAGCGTGCATGGATTGATGTGAACTCTCTTTATAGTGTGACCCACCTCGCTCAGCAGCAACATCCTCCAGTCAGGTGGTTTGCTTAGGCTCCTGCAAGATTGGTTGTAGGTTGGACGTTATGGCGCTCTTCTCGAAATAATCTGAGCGCGTAAGCAGCGGCTGGCATGGCCTGTAACTTTGCAACTTGCACTGCCATCTCCGGAGGCAACTCCTCAAATTCAAGTAGTGGGACGCCATACTCTTTCGGCATTAAGACAGGAGCCGCGAGAGCTGCGAAGGTTAAATCAGCAGCCGTGAAAGTATTGCCAACCAGATAACGACGACCATCCGATAGCCGCTGGCTGACCATTTCAAAAATATTCTTCGTTTCGTTGAAAGCTGTTGTTTCTGACTCAGCGTTGACATCTAGCGCCTGCGTGATCAACTGGCGAGTCAAGGGAAACAAGGTACGGGATAAGCGCTGTTCTAAAGTAGGCGTACCTTCACACCACATTTTCAGCGTCAAATCTTTCCTGGGTAGCAAGTGGAAGTAGACCCAGCAGCGCAGAGACACTCCCAAGCGCGCGTCAAACAATTCCTCCAGCTCCTCAACCTCTCGTCGCAAATCTGGGTCGCTAGGATATAGCTTGTGTTCAAGGGTGAAAACCTGATCTACGTACTGCAAGATTCGGGTTGAGTCAGCCACAACTTCTGTCTGCGTGACTAAGACTGGAACTTGGGCTCCACCTCCTAACTGCCAGGTAGCAAGACGACTGAATAAGGGAGCATGAGCTTCTTCCACGTAATCTACCTGAAGCCGATCCAGAGCCCACCGAGCTTTCTCGCAATAATGGCTCACTGGAATCGTGATTAGACGGAGGGTGGGGCTTTCAAGGGATGGGTTCATGTGGTTGATACCTGATGCCAACTTCAGCCGCCTATAACCTAGCTAGTTTCAGCCATAATTGCCATTAGTTCTGACTTAATCCAAAGGCGATCGCGCGGGAACAGTACCGTCCTATCTAAAAACTATGCGAGTGGTTATTCAACGAGTGAAATCTTCTCAAGTTACGGTTGCGGGTCAAGTGATTGGCAAAATTGGCCGCGGGTTAAATTTGCTAGTAGGAATTTCCAGCACCGACACAGAAGCTGAACTCGATTGGATGGCCCGAAAATGCTTGGAGCTGAGATTATTCCCTGACTGGGAAAGGGGCAATGGTCGCTTTGATCAATCGGTGCAAGAAATTGGAGGAGAACTCCTAGTGGTTAGCCAGTTTACGCTGTACGGAGACTGTCGCAAGGGGCGTCGTCCTTCCTTTGACCAAGCGGCTGCCCCGGCGATCGCCGAACAACTCTACGAGCAATTTGTGGCTAAGCTCCGCCAAAGTGGCCTCAAAGTAGAGACTGGCAAATTCGGAGCCATGATGGAAGTCGCGATCGAGAATGATGGCCCAGTGACGATGTTGCTAGAGCGTGAAGCGCCTTGAATGACATACGAGCGGTGCGTTGCAACGCACCCTACAGGACTGCGCCTGCTACCATTCCTGCTAGCAAGATAAAGCCTAACCAAACATTCTGGCGGAACATTTGGCCGTAAGCGGTTACAGGGAGTTGATGCTGTCTCAAACGGATAAACTGCCAGGCCCAACCTGCTACGGCGATCGCCCAGGTGAGCCAAAAGCTGAAGTGTAACTGCATCTCTAAGCCCAGCCAAGCCAGCAATAGCGCTGTGCCGATGTAGAACAAGCCAATGGCAGCAGCAGTTCTGGGGCCAAAAAATAAGGCACTGGAGTTGACTCCAATGCGGCGATCGTCTTCGCGATCGGGCATGGCGTAAACGGTATCGAAGCCTAGTGTCCAAAGGACGGTGGCTCCCCATAGCAGCCAGGCAGGGAATTCTAAGCGTCCCGTGACGGCGCTCCAGCTAATTAGCACCGCGAAACCCCAGGCGATCGAGAGAATCAGTTGGGGGACCGGGAACACCCGCTTGGCCGAGGGATATAACAGGATGACTGGAACCGCGGCGACGCAGAGCCAAAAACTCAAAGGGTTGAGGTACAGGGCTAAGCCCCAAGCACAAAGCAAGGAAACCAGTAGCACCACAAACCCTGTTTTGACGGAGAGGGCACGGGAAGCTAGGGGACGGTTGCGGGTGCGCTGCACTTTGGGATCAATATTGCGGTCCCAGAGGTCATTCACCACACAGCCAGCTGCACTGGTCGCCAAGCTGCCTAAGATGATCACGCCGACTAGGAGAAGTGGGGGTGTACCCCGTGCCGCCAGAAACACCGCCCACAACGCCGGAAGCATGAGGATCAAGCGTCCTTCTGGTTTATCCCACCGCAAAAGCCGAATCACAGTTAGCCAGGTGGGTTCAGGTCGTTGCTCAGGCTGGGTCAGCATGGGTTGAGGGGTAAAACTTGTTACAATTCCTAATCTTTTAGAATATCGCTGTTCTAGGTGCAGCAATTCGCTTTTATTAGCGAAAAACTGCCGCGATCGCCCACTTCAACTCTTAAAGCAGGGAAAAGCAGCAGAGGGCAACGTGCCGCGATAAGATCAGGGCGATCGCAGATTCAGCGCAAAAGGCAGAGGCAGTTCGGTGAGCGTTCCCATCTCGGCTGAGCAAGACCGCATTCTTGCGGCCATCGATATTGGCACTAATTCTATTCACATGGTCGTGGTCCGGGTTCAGCCCACTTTGCCCGCCTTTAGCATCATGGCTCGCGAGAAAGACACGGCTCGGCTGGGCGATCGCGACCCCGAAACCGGAGACCTCACCCCTGCGGCGATGGGACGGGCGATCGCGGCGTTGAAGCGTTGTAAAGATATTGCCACTTCGCTCAATGCCGAACAGATTATTGCCGTGGCCACTAGTGCGGTACGGGAAGCGCCCAACGGCAAAGACTTTGTCAAGCAAGTGGAAGCCGAGGTTGGCATCATCGTCAACTTGGTTTCGGGGCAGGAAGAAGCCCGACGCATCTACTTAGGCGTGCTGTCGGGGATGGAGTTTGATAATAAACCTCATGTGATTATTGATATTGGGGGTGGTTCTACCGAGTTGATTTTGGGTGACGGGCACGAACCACGCACGCTCAGCAGCACTAAGATTGGAGCCGTTCGCTTGACGGCAGAATATGTCAGTACTGACCCGATTAGCAACGCAGAGTTTCAATATCTGCAAGCTTACATTCGGGGCATGATCGAGCGTCCGGTGGGGGAGTTACGCGCTCACCTCAAGCCTGGAGAAGTGCCGCGTTTAGTTGGCACCTCTGGCACTGCGGAAACGGTAGCGATGCTGCATGCCCGCGAAAAGCTCGGCATCATTCCCGATCCATTAAACGGGTATCAAGTCTCGCTGGCCGATCTGCGAGAAATTCTGGCGCGACTGCGGCGGCTTAGTTTTACGGAACGGCTGACGCTACCGGG
Source organism: Trichocoleus desertorum AS-A10 (assembly GCF_039962155.1). NCBI lineage: Bacteria > Bacillati > Cyanobacteriota > Cyanophyceae > Leptolyngbyales > Trichocoleusaceae > Trichocoleus > Trichocoleus desertorum. Next base: position 74,909 of record NZ_JAMPKN010000019.1, read on the forward strand.
GATGTCCGAGCGTCGGGCTGAAATCATTCTGGCTGGAGCCTTGATTTTGCAGGAAACAATGGCTTTCTTGGAAATCGATAGCTTCACTATCTGCGAACGGGCTTTGCGTGAAGGTGTGGTCGTCGATTGGATGCTCACTCACGGTCTGATTGAAGATCGGTTGCGCTACCAAAGTTCGGTGCGGCAGCGGAGTGTGAAGCGGGTGGCGCGGAAGTATCAGGTGAATCTGGACTATAGCCAGCGCATCGCGGCCTTTGCCACCAGCTTATTTGACCAAACTCAAGGTTGGTTGCATTTGTGGGGTGAGGAAGAAAAAGAACTGCTGTGGGCTGCGGCTATCTTGCACAACTGCGGCCACCATGTGAACCATGCCTCCCACCATAAGCACTCCTACTACTTAATTCGCAACGGCGATTTACTCGGCTATACCGAAATCGAAGTTGAAACGATCGCGAACCTAGCTCGCTACCACCGCAAAAACACGCCGAAAAAGAAACACGAAACCTACCGCAATCTCACCAGCAAAAAACATCGGCGCGTCGTTGAGCAACTCAGCCCTCTATTGCGCCTAGCAGTCGCCCTCGATCGCCGCCAAATTGGGGCAGTGCAACAGATCCGCTGTGAGTACCGGGCCGAGACGAAAGAATTGTATCTCTGGCTCCAACCGACTCAACCCACCGATGACTGTGCTTTGGAATTATGGAGTGTGGATTACAAGAAAAGTGCCTTCGAGGCAGAGTTTGGCATTAAGTTAATCGCCACGCTGGAAGCGGCTCCGGTTCAAGTTCCCTAGCGATCGCCTTGCTCTTTGTAAACCCGTACTGAGTCAAAAATTTTACTAAATCTATTTAAACATACTCAGTTATCCTCATTCTGCTGGGGCATCCTAAAAGATAGCCATTACGACCCAGCAGGATTTGTATGCAAGGCCCCAATCAGCCGCTAAATCAGAGTTGCTGTTGCTACATCCATTGCTGTAGAAACGATTCTAGAGACCAAGCGATCGCTGGGACAAAACAAGCTCAACCGGAAGGCGATCGCACTCATATAGAAACAGCTTTACGAGAAAGCGAAGAACGGTATCGCCAACTGGTAGAGCTTTGTCCTGACGCTATTTTTATTCAGCGTGGTGGCAAATTTGTGTTTCTTAATCCAGCCGCTGTCCAGTTCTATGGCGGCACCTGCGCTGAAGATTTAATCGGCACTTTTGTATTACAGCGTGTCCATCCCGATTATCAAGCTTTAGTTCGAGCTCGTATGCAGCAGCTCCAACTAAGTGAGATTCCTGCGCCCCTAATGGAACAAAAACTTTGCCGCTTGGATGGCACAGTAGTGGATGCTGAGGTCACGGCTATTCCACTGACCTACCAAGGTGAACCTGCAACTCAAGTAGTGCTGCGAGATATTACAGAACGCCGAAGAGTCGAAGCTGCCCTCAGAGAGAGTGAAGCTCAGCTCAAGCTAGACATCCTTGAGCGGCAACAGACAGAAGAGCTACTGCGACAGCAAAGCCAGAGAGAGCGGTTAATTGCGAGCGTTGCCCAGCAAATTCGCCAATCTTTGCATCTCGATACCATCCTCAGCACCACGGTTGAAAATATTCGTCACTGCTTAGAGAGCGATCGCGTCACGATCTACCGTTTGGATGGCAGCAGTCAAGGGCGATTTGTGGCTGAATCTGTAGGCCTAGAGTGGCCTTCGCTGCTACGCACCACCATGCGCCAATCCTGGTTGAAACACTATCTCGACCAGTATCAACAAGGATTGGTTTCTGTCTTCGTGGATGTGCAACAGGCAGAGTTTTCACCGGGAATGAAACGGTTTTTGCAGCGTTACCAAGTGCAAGCGGGTCTAGCAGTGCCAATTTTGCAAGGGCAAAAGCTCTGGGGATTGCTCATGGTGCATCAGTGCCGCACCTCCCGTGATTGGCAAGCCCACGAAATCGATTTGCTGCAACAGTTGGCAGCCCAAGTCGCGATCGCCATTCAACAATCAGAACTGTTTCAGCAGGTGAAGCAGTTGAATGCTGTATTGGAAGATCAAGTCCAGGAACGGACCGCTCAGCTTGCCCAAGCCCTCAACTTTGAAGCGCGGTTGAAGCGAATTACCGATAAGGTGCGCGACAGCCTAGATGAAGACCACATCCTCACCACCGCAGTACAAGAATTGGCCTTGGGTCTAGAGGTGCGTTGTTGTGATACTGGAATCTACAATGCTGCCCACACAACTTCTACGATTACTCATGAATATAGTGATAGCTTGTCAGCCGTTGGTCAAACTATAGAGATGACTGCTAGACCAGACATTTACCAGCGGCTTTTGCAAGGCCAGCATCTGCAATTTTGTATCTGCGATGGCTTGCTCATTCGATCGATCCAAAATTCCTCAATGATTCTGGCTTGCCCCATCGTTGATGACCAAGGCGTACTGGGAGATCTCTGGCTCTTTCGCCCCAACACGGATACGTTTAATGAGCTGGAAATTCGCCTAGTGCAGCAGGTGGCAAACCAATGTGCGATCGCGATTCGGCAGGCGCGGCTGTATCAAGCGGCTCAAGCGCAAGTTGCCGAGCTAGAGAAATTGAATCGGCTCAAAGATGATTTTCTCAGCACCGTTTCTCATGAATTGCGGACTCCAATGTCCAGCATCAAAATGGCAACTCAGATGCTAGAAATGAGTTGGGTCAAGGCAGGGAAACTCGTTTCTGATCCGTCCGATCGCACCTCACGATACTTTCAAGTTCTAAATGATGAATGCGATCGCGAAATTAAACTGATCAACGATCTGCTCGACTTAACTCGTTTAGATGCCGAAACCGAACCACTCCTCTTCACTGCCATTAACCCGCATTGTTGGATTCCCAGCGTAGTCGAGCCATTTTTAGAGCAGGCCCGCCAGCAAGAACAACAGTTGCAAGTGCAGTTGCCTGCGGAATTGCCAACTTTGCACACCGATCTCGACATTTTGGAGCGCATCCTGACTGAGTTGCTCAGCAATGCCTGTAAGTACACGCCTCGGCAAGCGGCGATCGCAGTGACAGCTCAGGTCAACTTAGAATTCTTTTGTCTCAGTGTGCAAAACTCTGGCGTGGAAATTGCCGCCGTGGAACTAGAGCATGTCTTTGATAAGTTCTACCGCATCCCCAACCATGATCCTTGGAAGCATGGTGGCACAGGCTTAGGACTAGCTCTAGTGAAAAAACTAGTAGAGCATTTGAGCGGTACCATCCAAGCAACGAGTCAGGCGAATCAGGTCAGTTTTACGGTGCAACTGCCGATCGCACCTCCCCGTTTAGCTGAAGTACTGTAGCTATTACTCCGCCTTTCCCAAACGTCGTTGCAGTTGCCTAAAAGCTTGGTACATTTCTGGCAACCGCTTGTAAATGGCGGAAGCTTTCAAATAGATTTTGTTGTCTACGGCTGGACTGCCCGACACGATCGCCCCTGGCTCCACATCCCCATGAATCCCAGATTGCGCCGTCGCGATCGCCCCATCTCCCACCGTAGATTGGTTGGCAACTCCCACTTGGCCCGCCAAGATGACGCGATTGCCAATTTTGACTCCGCCTGCCATGCCTACTTGAGCTGCCATCGCGCACGCTTCTCCCACGTTACAACCGTGAGCGATATGCACCATATTATCGAGCTTGGTATTGCGGCCAATCCGGGTTTCCCCGACAGCAGGACGGTCAATTGTGGAGTTGCAACCTACCTCTACCCCATCCTCTAGCACTGTGTAACCCGACTGCTCCATCTTGTACCAACCTTCTTTGGTCGGAACAAATCCAAAGCCTTCTGAACCGATCGCTGCGCCAGAGTGAATTACACAATCATTGCCAATGCGGGTGCGCTCATGAATCACACAGTTGGCATGGAGTGTGGTGCGATTCCCAATCTGCACTTCTGGATAAACCACCACATTCGGATGAATGCACACATCATCGCCAATCTTTGCGTTTGCCTGAACCACCACATGCGGCCCAATGTAAGCGTTCTGTCCTACCTGAGCCGACGGATGAATCACAGCGGTAGGATGAATTTCGGAAGTGGGACGGAAGGGCTGGTAGAACAGGGCGATCGCTTGAGCAAACACCAATCGCGGTTGGGATGTGGCAATCCAGGCAATGCCTCGTTCTGTTGCTTGTGCCTGTAATGCTTCGTTCGGTGGCAAAATTAAAGCACTCGCCGCTGTTTTTCCTACTTCAGCCGCAAACTTGTCGCCCTCAATGTAACTGAGCTGACCAGCCACCGCTTCCTCTACTGCCGCAACGCCTTGCAGCTCTGGGTCGCAGGTGAGGTTGCTGGTCAAGCTATTACTAGTCGCAACAGCACTGAGGGGTTGAATAATTTGACTAAACTTCATCGCAAACAGGCAACAAGAGGTGGCGTAACGCATGGTAAGCCGTAATTGAGGCGATCGGCAACTTTTGCAACAAGACTCATACAAGCCAAAACACCTAAAACCCCTCTAGCTGCAGTCTAGAAGGGGCTTTAGGTGTTTAACCTAGGTTATTAACGATCGCTTAAAGCAAACTGATTTTGTTATTGAGCAAAGACAACGACATCTCCGCCACTCAACACCTCAATTGCCACCACATCATTAATGGCAACATCATTATTGTTCAATACGTTCTTGATAACTTCGTTGTTGTTAAGTGACCGACGCAGAACATCAATCTCTACGTTATTACGATTTAGCGCGTTGTTAAGTGCTTCAACATTATTGCCGTTAAGCACATCTTCAACATTCACAACCCGCACATTTTCAACAGTTAGGTTGTTCAAAGCTTCCAAATTGGTAATTTGAACTGCAATGTTATTCAGAGCAGAAATGAGATTGCCAACAGTTGCTTGTGTAGCTGTCTGGGCGCTTGCGGGCTCTTGCATGAGAGTAACTGCGGGAATACCTAGCATGAGGATGCCAGCACTCAGCATAGAAGCCAATCGTACTTGTTTGTTCTGCATATGGAACCTCCTAAGGTTTTTTGCCTAAACTAGAAGTTTACGCAGTCAACTGAGCAAAACACTGCCTGTAGGGCCAAGCTTAGGAGCTGAACTCTACTTGTAGTGTTTTGGTGTTGAAGCACGCAACTGTCAACTACGTTACAGTTTGATTTTTTTAGCCACGTCTGTCATATGAGTTACTTTTTTCTATCCAGATAAATACGCCTTTGGTCTGAAGGATAAACAGTTCCCCAAAATGGAAAAAACTTTAGGACAGATGCAGAAGGAAGCTTTGGTCGTTAAGATTTAGGGTCATGTGTATCTAGGGCCGTGAGTCTATAAGCCTGCAAACGCAGAGGGATAAATTACTTTGCCTGGGTATCCCTGTTGTTCCGGTTGCAGGAATGTCACCATAAAGAACTCCGCCGGAACTGGAAAAGGGGATTCAATTCCATAGGCTACAGATGCTTCAAAGCCAAAGCGGCTATAGAATGAAGGATGTCCTAAAACAATGGCGATCGCCTCTCCTCGCTCCTCCGCTTTCGCCATTCCTGCCTGAACTAAAGCACTGCCAATTCCCTGGCGTTGATATTGTGGATGTACCGCTAAAGGAGCTAAACCTAAAACAGGCAGTGTTTCCGCACCTACCAAGTCGATGTAGCTAAAAAGGATATGTCCGACGACTACTCCCTCTTTCTCTGCCACTAAAGCCAGTTCAGGGATATAGCGATCGGACAATCGAATCTTTTCTACTAGGCGGGCTTCCTCTCCCTGCTCAAACGCTGCAAGTAAGAGGTCTGCGATCGCCGCATAGTCTGCGGGGGTTTCAGTGCGGATATGCATCTCCAGCCATCAAGATTGACGCTCTAGAAATGCTGCACATTCTACGTGAGCTGTTTGCGGGAAGAAGTCGGCAGGTTGAGCTTTGACCAAGCGATAATTGCCTTCCTGACAGAGGATCTTCAGGTCACGGGCTTGAGTGGCGGGTTTGCAGCTCACATAGACAATCCGCTGGGGCTGTATTTGCAGCAACGTCTCTAACACCGCGCGATCGCAACCTTTACGAGGCGGATCGAGCAGCACCACATCCGGTTGCACAGACAGCGTGCGTAACACCTGTTCTACTGGACCCGCTTGAAACGCCACATTTGTGATGCCATTTAGTTCTGCATTCAGTTGGGCTTGCGCGATCGCTTCCGGCTGCAGTTCTAGACCGATCGCCTGCTTCACCCGTTTTGCCAACGGCAACGTGAATGTTCCCACCCCGCAATAGGCATCGATCAAAGTTTCATGGCCTTGCAAATCTAATTGGCTAATCACTTTTCGTAACAGCGCTTCTGCTTGCTCGGTATAGACCTGAAAGAACGTCGTGGCATGGATTTGAAACTGCAAACCCCCAAACTTTTCATTCAAGTAAGACTGGCCCGCAATGCAGCGAGTTTCATCCCCAAAGATTGCGTTGGTTTTGTGTGAGTTGATATTGAGGGAGACACCGACTAACTCAGGGTAGCGATTCAACCAGTCCTGTGCTTGGTCTTCCAAACCGGATAAGTTGGCATCCTTTGCCACCAAAATTAGTAAAATTTCCCCAGTGCGGCGACCAATCCGCAATCCCAAATGGCGAACCTTACCCCGGTGCTGCTTTTCGTCATAAATGCCCCAACCCCGCTGATAAATATCTTGCTTGACTTCAGCTAGCAAAGGATTCAAACGAGCATCTTGGATCGGGCACTGATTCAGGTTAACTAGATGATGACTGCCTTTTTGGTAGTACCCTGCCTGCACTTGCCCTGCCTGCGATCGTCCCAAAGGATACGTCGCTTTGTTGCGGTAAGCCAAATCTGCTTCTGCACCTAAAATTGGCTCTACAGGCGGCTCACTAAAACCACCAATCCTTTCTAAGGCTTGAATCACTTGGTTGCGTTTGGCTTTGAGCTGATAGGCATAGTCAATATGCTGCCACTGGCAACCGCCACATTTATCCGCCACAATGCAACGAGGCCGAATGCGGTTGGGCGATGCTTCGATGATCTGCATCAATTTGCCCTGAGCATATTGCGGCTTCACAAGTACTAAGCGCACCGAGACGCGATCGCCAGGAACGGTATCGGGCACAAATACCACTCGCTCACTAAAGCGACCCACACCTTCCCCACCATCGGTTAGGTCATAAATTTCAATTTCTACCAACTCCCCTTGCCGCCATTGTTCGGTCGTAGGATCAGTGGCATGGTTTGCAGGTGTGGTTCGGGGAGTAGACACAATACTTTCCTTAATAAGTCAAATCACTGCGATCGCAGCAACCTTTCTATTTTGACGTGTAGAAACCCCGTTGCGTGCAACCCACGTGAATTCTAAAAATGCAGAATTGCGATCGCTACTGTTTTTGCACTTCCGCCAGAAACCAAGCACCCACTTGGCTATTATCCGTCTGGCGGCTACGCTGTAGAGCTTCTTCTAGGAGAGCGATCGCGAGTCCTGGCAATACCTGAGATTGAGCAATGCGTTGGCTGGCACGATCGGGCAAAATTCTAAAAGCTGTAATGCTTGCTTGCTGCACATCTACCACCCAATATTCCGCCACACCTACATCTTCGTACAGCAGCCGCTTCACTCCTAAATCATCAGCCAAAGACGTACCGGCAATCTCGATCGCTAAATCCGGAGCAGGTGTGCTGTCCAAATCCACCACCGAACTTCCTTGCGGCGATAGTGAGGCGCGATCGCCAATGTAGTAAGACAAATCAGGCTGACACTCCCGCACACCTCTCTTGCGGTACGAACAGTTAGAGAGCGATCGCATCGGTAAGCCTTTGGCAATACCAAACAGGTTGACCAAAATATCAATCAGACTGTTATCGGTTGCATGATTTGGCCCTACAGGTGACATTTCTATCCTCATTTGCCCATTGTGATAGTAGCCCTTGGCCTTCGTATAGGTAGGACTCGCGATCGCCTGCTCATACTCCTCCCAAGTCGCTGATACCCAAATATCGATTGGTAGCGTTGTCTGCACACTAATCATCAGCTTGGCTCACAACAATTTGTAATTGGTAGCGATCGCAAATTCAGAATTACCATAGGCATTACTCATTGAGCATAAATTCATCGCTTAAAGCCTGCTCCAGTTGATAAGGGCAGTCTTCAGGAAAGGTTTCGTAGGGTAAATTAGTTTCTCGAACTGCCAAGTCTAAGCCGTCTTCATACCCTTCTTGCAGAGCTTCCTCCAGATAGGAAGACAGGCTGGGGTTTTGTTCAAGTAATCTTTTAATCTTGCGGCGTTGTTCCCGAATTGTGGCCTGCCAGCTACTTCCTTGAAGGTCGGGTTGGTACTGCCACTTCAGCAGATGTCCCAGTAGAACACCTAGACGATTAACTAGCTCCCGTCGCTCTTGCCTACCCAACGTTTCAATTTCCTCAATCAAATTCGCCACGTCAACCAGTTCCCACTGCTGCGCCCTCAGCAATTTGGCTTGCTCTTGCGTCCAAGCATAGAAATCGGCTTCGTAGAGTGTGTTCATGGTCTTTGGGTCGGCTTCTAACACTCGTTTGTCACTCCTATACTGAGACTCACAATCTAGCTGGTTCTATTTACTCAGTGTAGCGATCGCCCCTCTTGCAGACTCATGGCTTATATTGCTCACTTAGACCTAAGCGGCTCTTTTGCACTGTAGAAGCATTAAATTTTACAAAACTTTTTACTTTCTCATAAAGCCACAAGTTAGGCTCTTCATGGCAGAGCCTATCCCTTACATTGGGAGACTCCTTGCTTTATTTGCGTCCCCAAGAGTCGCTAAACTACGAAGTGATACCTAAGTACCGCAACAATTATGAGTGTAGTTAGCCAAGTCATTCTTCAAGCAGACGACGAACTCCGCTACCCCAGCTCTGGTGAACTCAGAAACATCAGCGAATTTCTCAAGACTGGTGCCCAGCGGATGCGTATTGCTGCCGCTCTCGCTGAGAATGAGAAAAAAATTGTGCAAGAAGCCAGCAAGCAACTGTGGCAGAAGCGCCCCGACTTTATCTCGCCAGGTGGTAATGCTTACGGCGATCGCCAACGTGCCCTGTGCCTACGTGACTTCGGGTGGTATCTGCGCCTTGTCACCTACGGTGTGCTAAATGGCGACAAAGAACCTATCGAAAAAATTGGCTTGATCGGCGTGCGGGAAATGTATAACTCCCTAGGTGTTCCCGTTCCTGGCATGGTGGAATCCATCCGATGCTTAAAGCGGGCATCTTTAGCGCTGCTCAGTGAAGAAGACGCTGTGGAAGCGACTCCTTACTTCGATTACTTGATTCAAGCTATGTCCTGAGCATTGAACTCCGTTTTCAGTATCAGCACAGTTGTGAATCTAACGTTTTTTGTGAATTTTAGTACGCGTTTAGTTTGATTCTCAGTTGGCAAATTGGCTTCCCCGCAGTTGGTGGAAGTTTCTGGCTCATACAGTCGGAAATTTCCACCAACTGTGGGGAAATTTTCATTTTCACAACAGTCTTGCAGAAGGGGAGAGTCTAGATGCAGCTCGGCAAAGTGGTCAAATCCAATTCCCACTGCGACTACGTGGTGCAACTCAACGACGAAATGGGCGTGCAAGCGCCACCCAGTCCCGAAGAATATGGTTTTGGTTGCTTTGTCAAGCTCGAAACTGAGAAACGTCACTGGGCTGTCGGGTTAATCTATAACTCGCAACTCTTTAACCCCAACTTCCTCAATTCAGGGCCACGGCTTTCGAGCGAACCCGACCCGATCTTTACCCCCGATCTAATTAATGAAACGCGCGTTCTCCTGGGCACTGTCTTGATCGGCACGATGGAGCGCCAAGACAACGGGCTTTATGGACAGCATGGCATCCCCAGCATTGTGGTTCCAGTCAATACTCCTGTCTATAAAATGACTGAGAGTGAAATTCATTGCTTTCACCTTAGCCAAGAGGGCCGACCACAATTTCGGTACTACAGCCATCTTTTGCGGGCGGGTGGTGCGTTTGCCTCCCAGCTAACCCATCAAGTTTTAGAAGCTTTGATCAAAAGTGATTTCTTTACGGGACCAGACCAACGGGCACTGCAAATTCTTTGTAAGGAGTTGTCCTGGAAAAATACGATGGGTGCGATTCGCTAACCATTCATCAATTCCAAAGCAATAAAAAACCGACAGAATCCATTGGAAGCTGTCGGCCAGTCGTGTGTTCCCTGTTGATGACTCGGCTAGAGTTGAGTCATTCATAAGTATGTATGTTGTAGGTTGAAACAAGCGCGATCAAGATCATCTAAACTTGTGATCTTCATCACAGATTAGTTAGCCCAAAATTGATCCAGCAATTTTTATGCTGAGCTAACTTCAAAACTGTTTGTTTTTAGGCTTTGGCTATGATGAAATGCAGTCTTGCAGCTTCTATAAAGCCTGCTCCAGAAGCATTAGGTGCACTATTTGTACTTGCATAGGTAGGGCATGTTGCCTTGGTTTGACTGAGTTTGGTATTTCTCGGATCGGTAGTTAGTACTTGTGTTAATGTATTGATTGCTACATTTAATCTTAAGATTAATCTATCGAGAAATTGAATTGAATGCGATCGCTCACTCATTGCGGAAATAGCGACTAATCAATGAATTGGGTCTAAATTAAGCTGTGTCAGCAGGGCCATGATGTTGCAACCGACATAACCAATCACGAGGGGAGATTGCTCTTTTAGGAGCGGCAAAATTTGCTGCAAGACGGATGGAAGGGCTGCACCATAAATACGCCACAATCTTTCTCGTAACTGAATCAAAATGCGATCGCCTTTAATATCGTCTGTACCAGGGCGCATCAGCCAATGGGTTCTCAGCAGTTTGAACCCACGAACATCATGGCTCTGCAAGACCTGTTCAACTTCCTGGGTTGCTTGGGCAATCAACGCTTCTGTGACCAATTTCATGATTAGCGGCTGTAGGGTAAAGGCAGGTTCGTTGGTACTAAAACATTTTTCTAGAAGCGATCGCCGTTCTAGATTTGCCAAGGCTTCTAACACCAGAGACAGGTCAGGGGAATGCAGGAGATGAGTTTGCAGGCGACAGAAGGAGATCGGTTCCTGCCAAATTGCTAGCCAGTAGACAAGTTCTCGCTCTAGGTTCGAAAGCTGGCCGAGTTGCTGATTGAGGACATCTCGCAGGCGATCGTCTAGAACTAAGGTCTTTTGGTTGAGGAAGGCTGCGATACTGCCACCCAAAATAAACTGAATCAGGGGGGTCACTAGTTTGAGGGCGAGAGGATTGCCACTATAAAGGCGGCTTAGAGCTAACAGCTCCATTTGATTGCCCGTGACGCCACCTGCTTTTAATAGCTCTATGGCTTCCGATTGGAGCAGGCCTTGCAAAGTCATAGAGCGCACTGATGCTCTATTTCGGGCCACTTCTTCCAGCTCTGACAAACGTTCTCGGCTAGTCAGCAGAATGCAGCTTTGATGAGTTGCAGGTAGGAGATAGGTGAGGAGAAACAGAGTATATGTGTTCTCCTGCTTCAAGACAGTTTCTAGCCCATCGAGAATAAGTAGACAGCGATGTTGCTGGAGATGCTGGATGAGTTGGTGGACCCGCTGCTGAAAGGTTTGGGGAATAGCTGGATCGAACGGCTGAAGGATACTGTCTAGCAGGTGGTGAAAAGAAGGCGCAGATCGCAGCGATCGCCAAATTACAAAGCTAAACTCCGTTTGAACTCGTTCTGTCAAAGCTAGAGCTAGAGCCGTTTTGCCAATGCCCCCCAGACCTGCGATCGCCACAATTTCACAGCGATCGCTCACAATCCATTGCTCTAACTGTTGGAGTTCTGGCTCTCGTCCGTAAAAAGCTTCGACATCGGGGGCTTCATCAAGGTCTAGGTGAGGAGTGAGGAGTGGGGAATTAGGAGGTGGAGAAGAGAGTTCTAGAGGTTCTGCGATCGCTTCCCAGTCGCTAATTCCTACAGCTTGACAGAGCGCAATAAAGATATCTGGTTGAATGCGATCGCCTTGCCAAAAACGACGGAGGGTGGCTCTAGAAGTATTAGCGTCTTGCCACCAGCGAGCTGTGCTGGTTTTAGTCCAACCACGACGCTGCCGCGCCCGATCTACGATCGCCAATCCTTCACTCGATGCCCGTAGCGACTTCGCCATATATCCATCTCCGTGAGAAAAAATGCTCGTAGCTTTGCTGCTGGTCTGAGTGCCCCTAGTCTTGCAAAGTCTTCATCCTCCTCAACCTGCTGCCAAAATGCCTCTTCATCCTCTGCTGTTCCCAGGACAACCCAAGGGTGACCAAATCGTGTTTCTGCCACCCATAAATCTAGATAGAATCTGCCATGTTCTTGGTGCAGCTCCTCCCCAATCGGAGCATTTTGCAATTCTCCTATCAGAGTGACTACATGGAATTCAGCGCATTCATTAGCTAGCTGCTCTGCTCTATATACTTCGATTAAAGCCTCTCTAATTCGGTCTGCAACCTCAACTACATAGTTATACTCACCTGCATCAGCATTACTAAACGCTGCCTGCTCTACTTTCAGCAGGAGGTAATGGCTACAGTTCGCATCCTCTTGGGCTAATCGATACAGGCTAAATATCTCAAGCGAGATTCCCATCTATCGCAATTACTGGATAACGCATAGGTAATAAAGCCACATATCAGAATTGGAACGCAGTTCAGCTTCACTGGTTATTTGCAACCCAGTCTTCCATGAATAGACTTTAACCTCGCTAAAGTTTGGTGCCAACTGCTGAAGCTGCGTTTCGGGTCTAATGTAATAGGTTTTTAGGCGAAAGTTGTGGGATTCATCGCTGACAATGACATGACTAGATGCTTTTAACTGTTCCAGCGTGAATGAACGATTAATCAAGCGCAGAATGGTGAACATCACCAGATTGACATAGGTGGTAATTGGGTTGAAACTCAGGTGTTTTCTTAAGTCGAATTCTCGTTCTAGTCCCTGAAGATTGTGGCTGGAGAAGAAGAAATGTCCTCCAGGCTTGCCAACTCTACGAATTTCTTGAAAAACCTTTAAGCGATCGCTGTGAGAAACAAAATCAATTCCGTTGAAACTGAACAGAATAAAGTCAAAAGAATTATCTTCAAATCGGCTCAAATCTCTAGCATCACCCACTTCCAATCTGAGGTCTGGAGAAGCTACAAATCGTTTTTGGCAAGCGGCGACCATTTCAGCGGAGTAATCGATGCCAACATATTCTGCGACTACCCGAGCAAAGTGCTGAGTTGTGCGCCCGCCGCCAACACCAAGATCAAGCATTTTCATACTCGACCAGCGATCGCGAAAAAGCTCCAGAATTGTTTCTTCAGCAGGTTGTAGCAGCTTTAACTGGGCATAGTGTTGCACCACGCTAAAGGCTGCGTAGGTTTTCTGATTAATGCCGTCCATCTTCTCTAATTTGCAATACCGTGCGATCGCGGCATCTGAGCTAAAAAATCCTTCACTAGGATATCGGGTTTTTGCCCTTAGCCAGAGCGTTGACGATGGATTCTAGCTCGATTGAGCCAATAGCCTTTGCGATCGCCCGCCGCCCCTTTAGCCGAAGTTATACTGAGAGCATTCCCTTGATTCTCTACGGATGGCTGTGTTTACAATCAATCTGGAGCCAGTAATTCACATTACGGATGAGCAGTTTTATGAGCTGTGTCAGGCAAATCCGGATGTGAAGCTTGAGCGGAGTGTGGCTGGAGAACTGATTGTTATGGCACCCACGGGAGGAGAAACGGGCAGTTATAACTCGGAAATCAATGCTGATTTTGTGATTTGGAATCGGCAAACTCGGCTAGGTAAGGTTTTCGATTCTTCGACTTGTTTCAAATTGCCTCAAGGTGGAGACCGATCGCCCGATGTGGCTTGGGTGGCGCTGCAGCGGTGGAATGCCCTAAGCCCAGAACAACAGCGCAAGTTTCCACCCATTGCCCCAGATTTTGTCTTGGAATTGCTCTCTCCTACGGATAGCCTAGAGAAAACTCAAGCCAAGATGCAGGAGTATATGCGTAGCGGTGTGAGATTGGGTTGGCTGATTGACAGGGACAATCGTAGGGTTGAAATCTACCGACCAGGCCAGCCAGTGGAAGTTCTGGCAGCACCCAATCAACTCTCTGGAGAAGATGTTTTACCTGAATTTATACTGGATTTAAAAACAGTTTGGTAACAGGCGATCGCCACATTAATAACGATGGGCGACATCATCTTATTACAAGCCCTGTTCTTGATACATGACTTCTCTTAAAACTCGAATCGCAAGAAACGCCATTTTTTCTAATTCTTTTTCATAATATTTAGGTCTTTCTAGCAGGTCAGCATCCTCACCAGGATCATTCACGTGAACCCATTTATTGCGATATTTCCTTAATTTATGTAAGTTCACCTTCAAACTTAGAGAAAGCGGGGACTGTTCTATAAGAACATAGGGCGTTGCTGAAAAAGTAATGCTGACTTTGGCACAATGAAGGTATGAAATGTCCTCAATGTCACTCCACTCACACGGCTAAAAACGGTCACCGTCGCGGCAGACAGTGCTATCAGTGCAAGCAGTGTGGTCGCCAATTTC